>NZ_PYAC01000020.1:0-141626 GCF_003264475.1 Micromonospora noduli
CGCGGCGCGGCTGAGCGCGGCTGGGCGCGGCGCGGCGCGGGCTGCGCGAGGGGGCCGCGCACCCCGCTGAATTCTTTTCGACATCGGCTATTGACGTCGCCGTAACAGGTGGCCTAGCGTCCTGTCGAACCGCTTCGTCGAAACGCTTCGACGAAGTTCGGGAGCGGTCCCACCCCAGGCCGGAGGAGGTGCGCGGTGGCCACCATGCACGACGTCGCCCGCCTCGCGCAGGTCTCGGTCAGCACCGTCTCGTACGTGCTCACCGGCACCCGGCCGATCTCGCAGGCCACCCGTAACAAGGTGCTCGCCGCGATGGCACAGCTCGAGTACCAGCCCAACGCGATGGCACGCGGTCTGGCCAGTCGTCGCAGCCGGATCCTGGGCCTGCTGATGCCGATGGACGAACGCGGCCTCGGCGCCACAGAGACCGCCTTCGTCACCGGTGCCGCCGCCGCGGCCAGCGTCGCCGGCTACCACCTGGTGCTCTCGCCGGTGGGCGGGGGCGACCTCGACGACCTGCGTCGGCTGGCCAGTCAGCGGATGCTCGACGGGGTCGTGCTGATGGAGGTCCAGCTGGCCGACGAGAGGGTCACAGTGCTCCAGGAGGCGGGGGTGCCGCTGGTGCTGATCGGCCGCACCGGCGACACCAGCACGCTCTCCTACGTCGACATCGACTTCGACCAGACCGTCCGGGAGGCCGTCGCGCACCTGGTCGGCCTCGGGCACCGGCGGATCGTCTACGTCAACCACTCGGCTGCCACGCTGGCCAGCGGTTACGGGCCCGCGCTGCGTACCCGTGACGCCTTCACCGCCGCCATGACCGGGCACGGCCTGGAGCCGGTGATGATCGCGGCCGAGGACAGCGCCGCCGGCGGGCGGGCTGCCCTGGCCGCCGCGTTCGCACAGGCCCCGGAGCTGACCGCGGTGTTGGCCATGAACGAGACGGCGATCTTCGGCATCCTCGGCGAGTTGACCGGCCGCGGGTTGTCCGTTCCCGACGACGTCTCCGTCGTCTCGATGGTCACCTCGCCGCAGGTCGCCGAACTGGCCACCCCGGCGCTGACCGCGATGACGTCACCCGGTTCGGCGCTCGGCCGGATCGCGATCGAGGCGCTGACGCGCCACCTGGATGGCCCCGCTGACCTTCGTCACCAGCAACTGCTGCCGTGCACGTTGGAGATCCGGGGGTCGACCGCACAGCCCCGAAGCCGCCACCCACTGGGGGCCGATCAGTAAATGGCCCGCCGCCGCGCTGCAACGCGACGACGGGCCCCGTGAAGTACCGGCTAGATACTCAACGAGGAGGATGCTAATGCAGCGATTCCGCCGGCTCGTCGCCGCGATCGCCCTGGCGGCGACAGCGACGACCACCGTGGCCGCCTGCGGCGGTGGTGACAACGGGGACAGCAGCGACGCCAAGGTTCTCAAGCTCTGGCACTACGAGAGCGAGAACAGCGCCATGGGGGTCGGCTGGAACCGGGCGATCGAGCTCTTCAAGTCCGAGCACCCGGGTGTCGAGGTGCGCTTCGAGCGCAAGGCGTTCGAGCAGATTCAGCAGAACGCGGGCATGATCATCAACTCGTCCGAGGGCCCGGACATCATGGAGTACAACAAGGGCAACGCGACCGCCGGGTTGCTCTCCTCCCAGGGCCTGCTGGCCGACCTGAGCAGCGAGGCCGACAAGCGCGGCTGGGCCGGCAAGCTCAGCCCCAGCCTGCAGACCACTGCCCGGTACAGCGACAAGGGCGTGATGGGCTCCGGCAAGTGGTTCGGTGTGCCGAACTACGGCGAGTACGTGACGGTCTACTACAACAAGGACCTGTTCCAGAGCAACGGCGTCAAGGTTCCGACCACGATGGCCGAGATGACCGCCGCGATGGACACCTTCGTCGGCAAGGGCATCACCCCGCTGGGCATGGCCGGCGCTGAATACCCGGCCGGGCAGCTCTTCTACCAGCTCGCCCTCTCCAAGGGCGACCGGCAGTTCGTCGACAACTACCAGCTCTACAAGAACCCTGTCGACTTCAAGGCCGACCCGCTCAAGTACGGCGCGGACACCTTCGCCCAGTGGGTGCAGAAGGGCTACGTCGCGAAGAACTCGGCCAGCCTCAAGGCCGAGGACATGGGCACCGCCTTCATCGGCGGCAAGGTTCCGATGATCGTCTCGGGCAGCTGGTGGTACGGCCGGTTCAAGACCGAGATGAAGGCCAACTGGGACACCTTCCTCTTCCCCGGCAACACCCTGCAGGCCGGCTCGTCCGGCAACCTCTGGGTGGTCCCGGAGAACAGCAAGGCCAAGAGCCTGGCGTACGACTTCATCGACATCACCCTGCGTCCGGAGATCCAGGACCTGATCGGCAACAACGGTGGTGTTCCGGTCGCCGCTGACGCGTCGAAGATCAGCGACCCGAAGGACCGCAAGCTGATCGAGGACTTCAACACGGTCAGCAAGTCCGACGGGCTCGCCTTCTACCCGGACTGGCCGGTCCCCGGCTACTACGACGTGCTGGTCTCCGGCTTCCAGGGTCTGATCAACGGCTCGAAGTCGCCCGACCAGGTTCTCGACACGATCGCCAAGCCGTACGCCGATGGCGTCAAGGAGATCACCGGCAAGTGACACGGCGAGCGGCGGGCGCGACCGGCACGACCGGCGCGCCCGCCAGCCCCGCCGGGAAGGATCTTCCATGGCTGTCTCCGAGACGGTCGCCGCCACACCGCCGGCAGCGACCCCCACCCCGCCCGCGCCCAGCCGCCGACGCCGCGGCCGCAACGCGGCGTACTGGCTCTACCTGCTCCCCGGAGCGGTGCTCTTTCTCCTGGTCATCGGCGCACCGCTGGTCGGCACCCTCTACCTGTCGCTGACTAAGTGGTCCGGCATCGGCGACCCCCGGTGGGTCGGCCTGGACAACTACCAGCAGTTGCTGCAGGACGACGTGTTCTGGGCGTCGTTCCGCAACACCGTCTGGATGCTCGTCGCGATGGTGGTGGTGCCCACAGTGCTCGGGCTGCTGCTCGCCGCGGTGCTCTTCGACGTCATCGGCCGCCGGTTCAAGCCCCGCACGGCCGCCGCGCTGCGGGCCGCGTTCTACCTCCCGCAGGTGCTGCCCGTCGTGGTGGCCGGCATCGTCTGGGGTTGGATCCTGCGCCCCGACGGCGCGTTCAACAGCCTCCTCGACGCGGTCGGTCTCGGCGCGTTGCGCCACGACTGGCTCGGCGACCCGGGCACCGCCCTGCCGGCCGTGATGGCCGTGATGATCTGGGTGCAGATCGGCTACCCGGTGGTCGTCTTCATGGCGGCGTTGCAGCGGGTCGACCCCGAGCTGTACGAGGCGGCCGAGGTCGACGGCGCGAACTGGCTGCACCGGTTCCGCGCGATCACCCTTCCGCAGATCAGGCCGGAGACCTTCGTGGTGGCGCTGACCTGCACCATCGCCGCGTTGAAGGTGTTCGGGCCGATCTTCGCCCTGACCCGGGGCGGTCCGGACAACGCCACGAACGTGCCCTCGTACTTCGCCTACTACACGTTCTTCAAGAAGCTGCAGGTCGGCTACGGCTCCGCGATCTCCATGGTGCTGACACTGATCATCGTGGTGGTGGCCGGGATCTTCATCTGGATGCAGGCCCGCAGCGAGCGCCGGGACCGGGGGTTCTGAGATGGCCGTCACGCTCACACCGAGCACGGTGCCGGTGACGCCGGCCCGGCCCGTACGCGATCGACACCACCGCGGCGTCAGCCGCTGGGTGGTGCTCGCCCTGGTCACCCTCGGCGCGCTCGTCATGCTGGTGCCGTTCGCGTTCATGCTGCTCAACGCGTTCAAGTCGCCCGGCGACTATTCCTCGGGCGGCCCGCTGAGCTGGCCGACGGAGTTCTACACGAAGGGTCTGCGCACGTACTGGACCGAGGTGAACTTCCCGCTGAAGTTCTGGAACTCGGCGGTCATCGCCGGCTCGGTGGCCGTGCTCGGCGTCGCCGTGTCGCTGCTCAACGCGTACGCGCTGGGCATCGGTCGGGTCCGGGGCCGGCTGTGGATCGTCGGTCTCTTCCTGCTGGCCAACATGCTGCCGCAGGAGGCGCTGATCTACCCGCTGTACTACGTGGCGAAGCAGGTCGGCCTCTACAACACCCAGCTCTCGGTGATCATCATCTTCACCGTGATCCAGAGCGCGTTCGGCACGTACCTGCTCGCCTCCGTGATGGGCACGTTCCCGCGCTCGCTGCTGGAGGCCGCCGCGCTGGACGGCGCCGGCAAGTGGACGGTGCTGTGGCGGGTGGTCTTCCCCAACCTGCGGCCCACCCTCGCGGTGCTGCTCATCTTCTTCTTCATCTGGACGTGGAACGAGTTCCTCATCCCGCTGGTCATGCTGATCGACAACCAGACGCAGACCATTCCGGTCGCGCTCGCGTCGTTGCAGGGTGACCGGCTGATGGACGCTCCGACCACCAACGCCGGCGCGCTGATCAGCCTGGTGCCGGCCATCCTCTTCTTCCTCATCTTCCAGCGCACTCTGGCGCGCGGCATCACGGCAGGAGCCGAGAAGTGAAGTTCACCGACGGGTACTGGCAGCTGCGCCCCGGCGTCAGCGTCCTGCGGCCCGGCACCGTCGAGTCGGTCGAGCCGGACGAGCGCGGATTCACCGTCTTCGCACCAACCGGTCAGATCACCGGCCGCGGCGACACCCTCAACCGCCCCCTGGTCACCGTCCGGTTCTTCTCCCCCGCGCCCGGCGTCATCGGGGTGACCATCGCCCACCACACCGGAGGGCTGCCCCGCGAGCCGCACTTCGGGCTGAGCACCGACGAGACGCACCCGGTCACCGTCGACGTCACCGGGCTCAGCGCGACGCTGACCACCGGCGAGCTGACCGCGCGGGTAGCGCTCATCGACGGGTGGCGGGTCGACTTCCTGCACGGCGACCGGCTGGTCACGGCGTCCACCGCACGCAGCATCGGCGTCGTCACCGACGCCGAGGGCCGCCGGCACGTACACGAACGGCTCGCCCTCGGTGTCGGCGAGACGGTGTACGGGTTGGGCGAGCGCTTCGGCCCGTTCGTCAAGAACGGGCAGACCGTCGACATCTGGAACGCCGACGGGGGCACCGCCAGCGAGCAGGCGTACAAGAACGTGCCGTTCTACCTGAGCAGCGCCGGCTACGGGGTCTTCGTGGACCACCCGGAGCACGTGTCGTTCGAGGTCGGCTCCGAGGTCGTCACCCAGACCCAGTTCAGCGTCGAGGGCCAGTCGCTCACCTACTACGTCATCGACGGGCCCAACCCGAAGGACGTGCTGCGCCGGTACACCGCCCTCACCGGCCGTCCGGCCCGGATCCCCGCCTGGTCGTACGGCCTCTGGTTGTCCACCTCGTTCACCACCTCGTACGACGAGAAGACGGTGACCGAGTTCGTCGACGGGATGGCCGAGCGCGGGCTGCCGCTGTCGGTGTTCCACTTCGACTGCTTCTGGATGCGTCAGTTCCACTGGGTCGACTTCGTCTGGGACCCGGCGACCTTCCCCGACCCGGAGGGGATGCTGCGCCGGCTGCACGAGCGCGACCTGAAGGTGTGCGTCTGGATCAACCCGTACATCGCACAGCGCTCGTACCTGTTCGAGGAGGGCCGCGAGGCCGGTTACCTGGTGCGCAACCCGGACGGTTCGGTCTGGCAGTGGGACAAATGGCAGGCCGGCATGGCGCTTGTCGACTTCACCAACCCGGACGCGGTCCGCTGGTTCACGGGCAAGCTCAAGGCGCTGCTGGACATGGGCGTCGACTGCTTCAAGACCGATTTCGGCGAGCGCATCCCGACCGACGTGGTGTGGCACGACGGCTCGGACCCGCAGCGGATGCACAACTACTACTCGTACCTCTACAACAAGGCGGTCTTCGAGCTGCTGGAGACCGAGCGCGGCGAGGGCGAGGCGGTGGTGTTCGCCCGCTCGGCCACCACCGGCGGGCAGCAGTTCCCGGTGCACTGGGGCGGCGACTGCGAGTCGACGTTCGTCGCGATGGCCGAGTCGCTGCGCGGCGGGTTGTCCCTGGCGTCGTCCGGCTTCGGCTACTGGAGCCACGACATCGGCGGTTTCGAGGGCACCCCCGACCCGGCGGTGTTCAAGCGGTGGGTCGCCTTCGGGCTGCTCTCCTCGCACTCCCGGCTGCACGGGTCCGGCTCGTACCGGGTGCCGTGGGCGTACGACGAGGAGGCCGTGGACGTGCTGCGGCACTTCACCCACCTCAAGCTCAGCCTGATGCCGTACCTGGCGGCCGCCGCCCAGGAGGCGCACCGCGACGGGACGCCGGTGATGCGGCCGATGTTCCTGGAGTTCCCGGACGACCCGGCGACGGCGCACCTGGACCGGCAGTACATGCTCGGCCCGGACGTGCTGGTCGCCCCGGTGCTCAGCGCCGACGGCGACGTCACGTACTACGTACCCGCCGGCACCTGGACGCACCTGCTCACCGGCGCGCAGGTCACCGGCCCGGCCTGGCTGACCGAGAAGCACGACTTCGACAGCCTGCCGGTGCTGGCCCGACCGGGCGCTGTCATCCCGTTCGGCTCGCGGACCGACCGACCGGACTACGAGTGGGCCGACGATGTGCGACTGCGGGTGTACGCACCGACCGAGGGGCAGCGGACCCGGGTACGGGTACCGTCACCCGGCAACGGCCCGGGTGCCGAGTTCGACGTGCGCTACGAGGGTGGGACGGCCAGCGCCGAACTGGTCGCCGGCACCTCGACGGGCTACATCTGCGAGATCCAGGGGACGGAACGATGACGCAACACCACTTCCCGGAGAGCTTCGTCTGGGGCTCGGCTACCGCCGCGTACCAGATCGAGGGCGCGGCGACCGAGGACGGGCGCGGGCCATCCATCTGGGACACCTACAGCCACACACCGGGTCGGACCCTCAACGGTGACACCGGCGACGTGGCCGCCGACCACTACCACCGGTGGGCCGACGACCTCGGGCACATCGCCGACCTGGGGCTCGGCGCGTACCGGTTCTCCATCTCGTGGCCCCGGGTGCAGCCGGGCGGCTCGGGCCGGTTCAACCAGGCCGGCATCGACTTCTACTCGCGGCTGGTGGACGGGCTGTTGGAGCGGGGCGTCCGCCCGGTGGCCACCATGTACCACTGGGACCTGCCGCAGGAGTTGGAGGACGCCGGCGGGTGGGCGGCGCGGGAGACCGCGTTGCGCTTCCAGGAGTACGCGGCGGGCATCGTCGGTGCGCTGGGCGACCGGGTGCACACCTGGACGACGCTCAACGAGCCGTGGTGCTCCGCGTACCTGGGCTACGCCTCCGGGGTGCACGCGCCGGGTCGGACCGAGCCGGCGGCGGCGCTGGCCGCGGTGCACCACCTCAACCTCGCGCACGGCCTGGCCGGTCGGGTGGTCCGGGAGCTGGCCCCGTCCGCCGAGCTGTCGGTGACGCTGAACCTGCACGTCATCCGGGGCGCGTCCGACTCGCCCGCCGATCAGGACGCGGTCCGGCGGATCGACGCGCTGGCGAACCGGGCGTTCCTCGGCCCGATGCTGGACGGGGAGTACCCGGCCGACCTGCTGGCCGACACCGCCTCGGTCACCGACTGGTCGTTCGTCCGCGAGGGCGACGAGAAGCTGATCGCGGTGCCGCTGGACGTGCTCGGGGTCAACTACTACTCCAGCACCCTGGTCCGGGCGTGGGACGGGGTGTCGGCCCGATCCGACGCCGACGGGCACGGCGCCTCGACCTCGACGCCGTGGGTCGCCGCGGAGAACGTCGACTTCCTGCCGCAGCCCGGCCCGTACACGGCGATGGGTTGGAACATCGACCCGCCGGCGCTGACCGAGCTGCTGCTGCGCCTCCAGCGTGAATACCCCAGCCAGCCCATGATGATCACCGAGAACGGCGCGGCGTTCGACGATGTGGTGTCGGCCGACGGCCGGATCCACGACGAGCGGCGGATCGACTACCTGCGTCGGCACATCGGCGCGATGGCCGACGCCCGCGCGCAGGGAGCGGATGTGCGCGGCTACTTCGTCTGGTCGTTGCTGGACAACTTCGAGTGGGGCTACGGCTACGACCGTCGCTTCGGCATCATCCGGGTCGACTACGACACCCAGGTACGCACCTGGAAGGACAGCGCCCACTGGTACCAGCGCCTCGCCGCCACGGGTCAGTTGGACCAGGCACAGGACTGACACCGACCCACACGGCGTCGCCGTCACCCGCCCGTCGAGGGCTGGTGGCGGCGACGCCGTTTCGGCGCCCCGACCGCAACCTCGCCGCCCGGCCTGCCACCGGGATCGGGCTCCGGCTCAGGCGTTGGCGCCGCGGGCACGAAGCCCGCCCCACAGCATCAGAAAACAGACGCCGATCAGGACCGGCTCCAGGGCGAAGGCGGTGACCAGCCCGTACCGGTCCGCCAGGCTGCCGAGCAGGAACGGGGCGACGCCGGCGACCACGCCGAGGATCAGTTGCGAGCGGGCATTGGCCCGGTCCTCGTGCCCGCCGGCCGCGCCGAGGGTGAGCGCGAGCGAGAGCGGATAGAGGTTCGCGATGCCCACCCCGCACAGGAACAGCCCGAGGACGGCGAGAACCGGTTGGTCGGTCAGCCAGAACAGGACGAAACTGGGGCCGGTGACCGTCAATGAGGCGTACAGCAGCGCGACGCCGCGGCCGGGGCGGCGGGTGAGCCGCGCGCCGAGCAGCCGCCCGATCAGGATGCCGAGGTAATTGCTGCTCAGCGCGGTGCTGGCGGCGGCGGCGGACATGCCGGCGTGGATGAGCATCTGAGGGCCGAAGTACACCAGACAGAACTCGATCGCCGAACTGACAGCGGTCAGCACGGCGAACAGCCAGCAGGCCAGCGGTAAGCCCCCGGCTCCCGTTGCGGTGGCGGGCTGCGGCACCGCCGGTAGCGGTTGGCGGCGGTAGCGCAGGTACAGCACCAGGAGGACGGCGGCGGGCAACGCGAACGTGGCGCGCCAGCCCACCGCGCTGGCCGCCAGCACGCCGAGGATCAGCGGAGCGAACACCGCGGAGGCGCCAGCGCCGACGTTGGCCTCGGTCAACGCCCGGTCCCGCCGATCCCCGTGTCGGTCGGACAGAACCGCCTGAACCACTGTCAGCATCGTGGTCCCGGCCAGACCGAGCACCACGGCTCCGAGCAGGGTGGCCGGTACGCCATCGCCGAGGGTGAACAGACCCGCGCCGATGACAGTCGCGAGGGCCGAGCACCACAACAGCACACCCCTCGCCAGACGGCGAGCCGCCCACACGAACCCCACTGCGGCGAGGGCCGCGCCCGCCGCCAGGAACAGTTCATAGACGCCGAGCAGGGCGTAGGAGAATCCCCACTCTTCGCGCAGGAGGGTCAGCGCCGGCCCGAAGGCGTACAGCCAGAACGTCCAGCAGCCCAGGGCGGCGTACGAAAGCACTGTCGGCGAATCCCGTACGAACGTCTCGGTCTCGGTCTGCTGCCGCATTGTGTATCGATACACAGATAGAGTGTGTGCCATGAACCGTCCTGCGGACAACCCCAAGCGGCCGACGCTGCGGCAGGTGGCGAGCGCTGCCGGCGTCTCGCCGATGACGGTTTCCTACACCTACTCCCAGCCTGGAAGGGTTTCCGCCGAGGCCGCGGCGAAGGTGCGCGCGGCGGCGCAGAAGCTGGGCTACCCCGGGCCGCACCCGGGTGCCCGCGGGTTGCGCCGTGGGCGGGTCGGCACGCTCGGCGTCGTGCTCGGCGAGCGGTTGAGCTACGCCTTCGACGATCCGCAGGCGGCGCGCTTCCTCGCGGGGGTCTCCGACGTGTGCGCCGCCGAAGGCGTCGGACTCACCCTGGTCCCGATCACTGGCGCACCCACCGACGCCGAGCGCGTCGCGCAGGCAGCCGTGGACGGCTTCGTCGTCTGGACCACCAGCGACGATGATCCGGTCCTGGACGCCGTCGCCGACACCGGCCTGCCCGCGGTGGTGCACGCCGGCCCGCACGGGCGGGGAATGCCGGTGATCGGCATCGATGACCGAGCCGCCGCAGCCGCGATCGGCCAGACCGCGTTCGCCGAAGCCCGCCGCCCGCTCGTGCTCGGCTTCCCGCTGGACCGGAGGCGCTCCCGCCACCTACTCACCGGTGGCGACGTGATCGACATGAAGTACCCGGTCACCCGCCACCGATGGGAGGGCTTCCTCGACGCCTGGACGCAGGCCGGACACCTCGCCACGCAATTGAGGCTGGCCAGCTGCCCGGTCAACCACAGCACCGAAGGGGAAACCTTCGCTAGTGAGCTGCTACAGGGCGCCGAGCCACCGGACGCCATCGCCGCGATGAGTGACGAGCTGGCCCTCGGGGCCCTGCGCGCCGCCGCACGAGCCGGCCTGCACCTACCTGACGACCTGACCCTGACCGGCTGGGACGATTCGGACGCGGCTGCGGACGCCGGACTGACCACCCTGGCCCAGTCCCTGCGCGACCAGGGGGCCCACTGTGCACGCGTAGCGCTCGGGCACCCCACTGATGCTTCGCCGCAGCATCAGTGGCACATCGTCGCTCGCGCCACCACCCGCCGCTGACACCGGCAGCGCGCCTCCTGGAATCCGGTGGTGCCGGCTCTGGCCCGGCATGTCGATGTGCTGGTGAGCGGTATACCTCAGAGTCATATTCATACCTCTGAGGTATACCGCTCACTACCGCGTCCGCCCCGACGGAGGCGACCGACGGTCACCGCCGACCGCCGCGCTGCGCCCACAGCCCCAGCCAGGCCAGGACTTACTCGTCTAGACGCCGACGCGCTGCGGCGGGACCGTGAGCCCGTAGAGCTCCATCAGCTCCGGGGTGTCGATCCGGCTGCCGTCGGCCACCGAGTCGCAGGCTATGTCGACGATCTGGTCCTTGTGCGCCAACAGGTACGGCCGGGCGCCCACGTCGGCGCTGGCCAGCGTGGCGATGCCGGGCCAGTGCCGGCGGCCGAACAGCATCGGGTAGCCGCGCAACCCGTCGTAGGTGGCGCAGACCAGCACGTCCGGGTACGGCAGCGCGGTCACCCGGCTGACCGCCGTGGCGGTCAGGCCCGGCATGTCGACCGGGACCACCACCACCGCCTCGATCCCCTCGTCGTCCATGGCGGCCAGGCCGGCCCGGATGGACGAGCCGACTCCGGTGCCCCACGCCTTGTTGATCACAACGGTCGCCTTGCCCAGGTCGGCGGCTTCCTGGACCTGCTCGGCGGCAGCGCCCAGAACGACCACGATCTGCTCGCAGCCCGCCTCGGTCATCGTGTCGATCATCTGATTCACCAGGGGCTTGTCACCCTGGTGCAGCAGCGCCTCGGGACCACCGATCCGTCGTCCCCCGCCTGCGGCGATGATCATTCCTGCGATCCGGTTCAGCTGCGCCCCCTCCAGCACGGGACGGACCGTGACCGATCCGTCCCCTCCTACGGACACTGCAACGAGGACGGCCAGCCGGGGGTGGCGGGGCGAAAAGGAGAAATAGCACAACCGTTACACGACCGGCATCCGCCGGCACGAGCACCGGATGATCATCGAGAAGAGTCGGCGATCAACCCGTCTCCGCGGACAGCGCGACCGCGGTGCCGCCCCAACGCCGGGGCACCCATCGCGCCACCCAGCCCAGTCCCCGCGCGGTGAGCGCGTACAGGACCACCGGAGCAACGATCAGCAGCACGGCGATTCCCGCGACCAGAGGCACGTGGCCGGCGGACACCCCGCTGGCGATCGCTGCGGCCACCGCGTATCCGGCAGCCAGGACGACAGCGACGAGCACGGACAGCGCCACCACCCGGCCGGTCCCCCGATGCCGACCGACGGCCTCCCCGACCGCCACAGCCGGCAGGAAGAGCAGGGGAATCAGGACCACACCGAGCACCGCGGCGATCAAGACGAACATCGGCCCGGCCAGCGGACCACCCACCCCGGAGCCGGTGGCCACCGCGTACGCCAGCAGACCGAGGTAGCCCACGACCGCCTCGGCGACGAGGACCAGACAGGCGGCGACCATCCCCACCAGATGACGGACGACTCCGACGACCATGACGCACCCTCCCATTCCGACGGCGGCACGACCGGATGAGACTAACCGGGGCACCGCCCCGGGGTGCGCCCTGCCCGAGTAGGCCCGCAGGTCAGGCCGCGTCGGCGTAACAGTCGACGATGGACAGGTCCAGTGGGAACCGGACCGGCGTCGCACCGAAGAGCAGCGCGGACGCGCGCTCGCCGCAACGGTTGACAGCCTCGGCGACCGCCTCCGCCTGATCGGCCGGCGCGTGCACGACCACCTCGTCGTGCTGGAAGAAGACCAGCTCGGCGTCGGTGCCGGACAACTCCGTCCGCAGCGTGGCCAGCAAGGTGGAGGCCCACTCCGCCGCCGTGGCCTGGATGACGAAGTTGCGGGTGAAGCGCCCCCGGGACCGGGCGGCCCGCGCCCGCGGACTGTGCGGGTCACCCGCCCCCTCCGGATCGGAGGGCTCGTCGTCGAGATCACCGAACCCGGCCGAGCCGGGCGGACACGTCCGCCCCAGCCACGACCGCACCAGCCCACCAATCTCACCGGTACGCGCCGCCGCCTCGACGTACCCGAACGCCGTCGGGTAGCTGCGCTTCAGCACCGCCAACGCGGGCACCGCTGCCCCGCCGGTCTGCCCGTACATCGCGCCGAGCAGGGCCACCTTGGCCTTGGCCCGGTCACCGCCGAACGAGTCCCGGGCCAGGGCCGCGTAGAGGTCGCCGGCAGCCCCCGCCGTCGCCAACCGCGCGTCGCCGGAGACCGCGGCCAGCACCCGAGGCTCCAACTGGCCGGCGTCGGCGACCACCAACCGCCAGCCCGGATCGGCCACCACCGCCCGCCGGATCACCTTGGGGATCTGCAACGCGCCACCACCCCGGGTGGCCCACCGGCCGGAGACGACACCAGCCGGCACGTACTCCGGTTGGAACCGGCCGCCCCGCACCCACTGATCGAGCCAGGCCCAGCCGTGCGCCGTCCAGATCCGGTAGAGCTCCTTGTATTCCAGCACCAGCGGCACCGCCGGATGGTCCACCCCGCGCAGCACCCAGGCCCGGGTGTTGGGCAGCTCCACCCCGACCCGGGCGAACGCCTTCAGCAGCTCCGCCGGGGAATCGGTGTGCAGGCCGCGTACGCCGAGGGCGTCGGCGATCCGGGCGGCCAGCTCGGCGAGTCGGCGTGGCGGACCACCGACCGGGGACGCCTCGCCGAGCAGCTCGTGCAGGATCGCGTTGTGCACGTCGGCGCGCCAGGGCAGCCCGGCGGCGCCCATCTCCGCCGCGATCAGCGCGCCGGCCGACTCGGCGGCCACCAGCAACCGGAACCGACCGGGGTGCTCGGTCGCGGCGACACGGGTGAGCTGGTCGGCGTACACCTGGGTCAGTGCCTCGATGCCCGGGCCCGGCGGACCGGGCACTGTGTCGAAGAGCGCGCCCTGGCCGTGCCCGGGCGGTGCGGCGGCGCGCGGCGGCGGGTCGGGCGGGACCGCCGCGCCGGTCAGCCGGGCCCAGGCGGCGGCCAGCGAGCGGGGCTCGCCCCACCGGCCGGCGTGCCCGAGCAGCAACGCCTCGGTCAACTCCACGTCGTGACACCGATCGACCCGGACGCCGGCGCGCAGCAGCGGCGGGTAGACCGCCGTGGCGGTCGACCAGACCCAGCGCGGGTGCTCGGCTGCCTCGCGGGCGGCGACCGCAGCGACCAGATCGGTGACGACCTCGGGCGGGCCGGTCGGCCGGCCGGTGGCGTCCAGCGCGCACAGCACTCCCCCACCCCGCTCGTCGGACACCACCGCCACCAGCACGAACGTGATTCTGCCTCTCCCGTCCGACAGAAACGGAGGCGCACCTCACCATGATCGGGTCGGTGGGGTGTCGGGGCCGGTCGGTAGCGTGGCCGGGTGCCTCCGCAGATCCCGCATCCCGATCCTGGCACTCCCGACGCTCGCGGTCCGATGCGCTACCTGTGGTGGCTGGTCCGCTGCCAACCCTGGCGGGTGCTGCGCGGCAGCCTGATCGGCACGGCCTGGATGATCGGGCTCTCGGCCCGGCCCTACCTGATCGCCCGCGCCGTCGACGACGGGCTGCGCGAACGCGACACCCGGGCCCTGGCGCTCTGGGTCGCGGCGATCGTCGTCGCGGGCGTGGCCCTGTCCTACCTGGGCATCATGCGGCACCGCACGATGACCTTCATCCGGGAGGACGCCAAAGCCCGCTCGGCAGAGGTTCTGCTGCGCCACCTGTCCCGCATCGGCGCGGTGCTGCCCCGCCGGGTCGGGGCGGGCGAGGTGTCCACCATCGGCGGCTCCGACATCGACTGGACGGCGCAGGTGCTGACTCTGACCGGGCCGGGCGTCGGCGCGGTCGTCGCGTACGGGGTGATCGCCGTGGTGCTCTGGTCGATCTCCCCGATGCTCGCGCTCTGCGTGCTGGTCGGGGTGCCGGTCGTCGGCCTGATCGTGGGGCCGCTGCTGCGCCGCCTGGAGCAGGTCGAATCGGTCTACCGACGGCAACAGGGCGCGCTCACCGCCCGATCCGGTGACATCGTGGCCGGGCTGCGGGTGCTCGCCGGGGTGGGCGGCCGGGACCTGTTCGCCCGGCGGTACGCGGCCCGGTCCCAGGAGCTACGCGCCGAGGGCTACCGGGTCGGCGCGGTCAACAGTTGGATCGACGCGGCGACGGTCGCCATCCCCGGGTTGTTCCTGGCGGCGGTGGTGTGGCTGACCGCCCGGATGGCGGTGACCGGTGACGTCACGATCGGCGAGTTGGTCGCCGTCTACGGCTACGTGGCGACCCTGATCGTGCCCGTCTGGTTTCTGCTGGAGGGCAGTTACCAGCTCATCCGCGGTCGGGTCGCCGCCCGACGGATCGCCGACCTGCTCAACGTGACACCGGACGACGTCGGTGGCCCGGGCCGCCGGTGGCCGGGCGACGTGCCCGAGGCACGCCGGCCGGGCAACCTGACCGCGCCGGCCGGCCCGGCCGACCTGCACGACCCGGTGACCGGCCTGACCGTGCGCGCCGGCCAACTGACCGGGGTGGCGGCGGACGACCCGGCGGCGGCCGTGGCGTTGGCCGATCGGCTCGGCCGCTACATCGCGAGCGACGTCACCTGGGGCGGCGTGCCGCTGCGCGAGGTCGCCCTGGACGAGGTCCGCGCGCGGATCCTCGTCGCCGACCACGACTCGTACCTCTTCGCCGGCACGCTGCGCGACATCCTGCACGCCGGGGCCGACGACGATGACGAACGGATCGGGGCGGCCCTGCGGACCGCCTCGGCGCAAGACGTCGTCGACGCCCTGCCCGCCGGGCTGGACACCCCGATCGACGCCCGAGCCCGGACGCTCTCCGGCGGTCAACGCCAACGGCTCCGCCTGGCCCGGGCGCTGAGCAGCGAACCGGAGGTGCTGATCCTCGTCGACCCGACGTCGGCGGTGGACGCGCACACCGAGGCGCGGATCGCCGAGCGGCTGCGGGCCGCGCGGGCCGGGCGAACCACAGTGGTGATCGCCACGTCGCCGCTGCTGCTCGGCCGGGCCGACCTGGTCGCGCTTCTGAGCGCCGGCCGGATCACCGCCACCGGCAACCACGCCGACCTGCTCGACGACGACCCGGCCTACCGACACCTGGTGGCCCGCGGCAGCGAGGAGGCGTACCGGTGAGCCGGCTGCCGGTCGCCGACCGCCGCACCGTACGCCGGGCCCTGCGGGACATGATCAGCCGGCACCGGCGCGCCGTCGGGGTCGTGCTGGCGCTGCACAGCGCCGCCGCGGTCGTCGGGCTCGCCCCTCCGTGGCTGCTGGGCACCATCGTCGACCGGGTCACCGCGGGCGCGGGCGTGGCCACTGTGGACCGGTTGGCACTGGCCATCGCCGGCTGCGTCCTGGTCAGCGCCCTGCTCTCCCGCTACGCCCAGTACGCCGGCCACCGCTTCGGCGAACGGGCCGTCGCCGAGCTGCGCGAGGAGTTCGTCTCCCGGACCCTCGGGCTGCCCGTCTCGGTCGTCGAGCGTGCCGGCTCCGGGGACCTGGCCACCCGCAGCTCGGTCGACGTGTCGACGGTCGGCACCACCGTCCGGGACGTGGTGCCCACCATCGTCATCGCCACGGTGCAGTTGACGTTGCTGTTCGGGGCGGTCTTCCTGCTGCACCCGCTGCTCGGGTTGGCCGCGCTCGCCGGGCTCCCGTCGATCGTCGCGGTGACCCGCTGGTACCTGCGCCGGGCCAGCTCCGCGTACCTCACCGAGGGCGCGGCGGCGGCCGAGCTGACCGAGACGCTGACCACCACCGCCGAGGGCGCGCGCACTGTGGAGGCGCTGCGGCTGGCCGACGACCGGATCAAGCACGGCACCACCCGCATCACGATGGTGTGGCGGGCCCGTCGGGCGACCCTCGCACTGCGTACCGTGTTCTTCTCGGTCGTCGAGGCCAGCTACCCGCTGCCTGTCGCCATGGTCCTGCTCGTCGGGGGCTACCTGTTCTCCCGGGACATGGTGTCGCTCGGCGCGGTGGTCGCCGCCGCGCTCTACCTGCAACAGGCGATCGACCCGATGGACCGGCTGTTGCAGTGGACCGAGCAGGCGCAACGCGGCTTCGCGTCGTACGCGCGGCTGCTCGGCGTCGGCATGGTCCCGCCCGAACCAGCCGGCACGACCGCCTCGTCACGGGGCGAGCGACTCGTCGTCCGTGGCGCCCGTTTCTCCTACTCCGACGGGCCGGACGTGCTGCACGGCATCGACCTGGAGGTGCAGCCCGGTGAGCGGCTGGCCGTCGTCGGCCCGTCCGGCGCCGGCAAGTCCACCCTGGCCCGGCTGCTGGCCGGGATCGACGCGCCACGGCACGGCGTCGTCAGCATCGGCGGCTGCCCGGTCACCGACCTCGACCCGGCCGAGCGACGCCGCCGGATCGCCCTGGTCACCCAGGAGCACCACGTCTTCATCGGCTCGGTACGCGACAACCTCTCCTTCGCCGCGCCCGACGCCTCCGACGAACAGATGCGCGCCGCGCTGCTCACCGTGGGCGCCGAGTGGTTTGCCGAGCTGCCCGACGACCTGGACACCCAGCTCGGCGACGGGGCCCGTCAACTCGGTGCGGCCGAGGCCCAACAGCTCGCGCTTGCCCGGTTGGTGCTCGCCGACCCGCACACGCTGATCCTGGACGAGGCGACCGCCGCGCTCGACCCGTCCACCGCCCGCCGGACCGAACGCGCGCTGGCCGCCGTGCTGGTCGGGCGGACAGTCATCGCGATCGCGCACCGGCTCAACACCGCGCACGACGCCGACCGGGTCGCCGTGCTCGCCGACGGACGGATCACCGAGATCGGCAGCCACGACGAGCTGGTCGCGGCCGGCGGGGCGTACGCAGCCCTGTGGCACTCCTGGCACACCCGTGCCGACGAGCGGTGAGACGCCCTACTTCACCGCACCGGAGGTGAGGCCGGCCTGGATCTGACGCTGGAACACCGCGTACACGATGATCATCGGGAGGATGGCGATGGTCAGCGCGGCGAACAGCCCGGACCAGTCCGCCTCGTAGCCGGCGTTGACGGAGATGTCGGCGATGCCCTGGGTGAGCACCCATTTGTCCTTGGCGTTGGACAGCAGCACCAACGGGAGCTGGTACTGCGCCCACTGGCCGATGATGTTGAAGATCGTCACGCTGATCAGGCCCGGCTTCGCCATCGGCATCATGACCTGGAAGAACAGTCGAGTGTGCCCGCAGCCGTCGATCATCCCCGCCTCGGCCACCGACGACGGCAACGTCTTGAAGAACGCGGCCAGGAAGAACACCGTGAACGGCAAGGAGTACGCGCTGTAGACCAGCACCACGCCGGTGTGGGTGTCCAGCAGACCAAGGTTCTTCACCACGAAGAAGAGCGGCACCAGTGCCAGGAAGACCGGGAAGGCCAGCCCCGAGACGAAGAGGAAGTAGACAGCCCGGTTGCCCCAGAACTTGTAGCGGGCCAGCACGTACGCGGCCATCGAGCCGAGCAGCATGGTGAGGAACGTGCTGCACGACACCACGATCACGCTGTTGAGGAAGTACCGCCCGACGTGCGCCTTGGTCCAGGCCCGACCGAAGTTCTCCCAGCGCAGCTCGGCCGGCAGCGTCCACGGGCTGCTGAAGATCTCGCTGGTGTTCTTGAACGCGGCGAGGAAGGTCCAGAGGATCGGCACGATCACGATCACCGCCCACACGGCGAGCGCGACGTGCCCCAGGCCGGCGAAGAGCTTTACCTCCGAGCGGGGGCCCTTGTGCCCCGACCCGGCGGGGGCGGACGGGTCACCGCTCTTCGGCGGCAGCGCCGCCGGCGTCGGCGGCAGCGTCGACTGCGGATTCATCAGTACTCCACGCTTTCCCGCTTGGTGAGCCGCAGCGTCAGCGCCGCGAACGTGAGGGTGAGGAAGAACAGCGCCACGCCCATCGCCGAGGCGTAGCCGTACTTCGAGTAGACGAACGCGTTGCGGTAGATCTCCATGGCGAGCACCGTGGTGGCGCCGTCCGGGCCGCCACCGTCCACCGAGAGCACCGCCACGATGGCGAACGCGTCGAACGCCGCGATCCCGAGGTACACCCAGGCCACCTGGAGGGTGTCCCACAGCAGCGGCAGGGTGACCCGGAAGAACAGGGTCACCTTCGTCGCCCCGTCCATCTCGGCGGCCTCGTAGATCTCACCGGGGATGGAGGCCATCCCGGCCGAGAAGAGCACCACGTAGAAGCCGACCGCCTGCCAGACCAGCACCGCGATGATCGACCAGAGGGCCAGGTTCGGCTTGACGAGGAAGAGGATCGGCTCGATACCGAACTTCATCAACACGCCGTTGATCAGGCCGGACTCGTTCGGCCGGTACACCATCTGGAACAACACCGCGATGATGGCCACCGCCAGGACCTGGGGGAAGAAGAACACCACCCGGTAGAACTTCGCCCCCCAGACCCCCTGGCGTTGACCACCGCTGCTCTTGCCGCCCACGTTGAGCAGGAAGGCGAAGAACAGGGCGATGGCAATGGTGATCAGCGGCAGGGCAAGCAGCAGTACGCCGTGGTGCTGGACCGCCTTCCAGAAGGCCCCGTCGTCGAGCAACCTCCGGTAGTTGTCGAAGCCCACCCACTGCGGGGCCGACAGCCCCCGCCAGTTGGTCATCGAGATCTGGAACGCCTGCGCGTATGGCCAGATCACGAATGTCACGTACAGCGCGACCGGGGCGAACAGGAACCCGATCACGAATGGATACTTGCCGTGCCGCATGACCCTAGCTCCGATCGATCAGCGCTTGAACTTGGTGACGGAGCTGTCCTTCTTGATGGCGTCGGCGCGCTTCTGGATCCGCTCCACGAAGGCGTCCGCGTTGATCCGGCCGAACATCAGCTCGTTGGTGGCGGTACGCGCCTCCGTGTCGAGCTCCTTGTACCAACCGTCGAAGTACAGGTTGAACACGTCCTGACCGGCCGCCTTGAGCGCCGCCTGCGAGCTGGCCACACCGGGCGGGAAGGCGAAGCCCTCCGAACCGGCGGTGACCACGGTCGGGGCCTTGACCACCTCGGTGAAGCCCTTCGCGCCCGCCTTCGACAGCATCTGACGCATGTACTCCAGCCCGCCCTTGGGGTTCTTGCTCTTCGCCGAGACGAAGTAGCCCTCACCGGCGGTGGCGCGCAGCGCGGTGGCCGGCAGCTTGTCCGAGGCGGTCAGGCTCGGCACCGGCATGAGCTGGTAGTCGAAGCCGGCCGGGGTGTCCTTCTTCTGCTCGCCCTCCAGCCAGTCACCGCTGGGGTACAGGGCCACCTTGTACTGGTTCTGCCGCAGCTGCACGTCGGTGTGCTTGAGGCCCTCGAAGCTCTTGTCGCTGAACTTCGCCCCGACCTCGGCCCACGCGGCGGCCGCCTGCTTCACGGCGTCCTGCTTCCAGGCGCCGTCCTCCAGGTTGTCGATGTTCTTCAGTACGTCCGTGCCGCCGATCTTGGCGGCCTGGGTGAGGATCACGTTCCACTGGTAGTAGGCGGCGTTCGCACCGGCGTAGCCGTACGGGGTGATGCCCTTGGCCTTGATGTTCGTGAGCAGAGTGATGAACTCTTCCCAGGTCTTCGCCGGCGCCCAGCCGTTGTCCTTGAACAGCTTCGCGGAGTACCAGATACCGAAGACCGTCGAGACGTAGTACAGGACGTACGGCTTGCCGTTGAACGAACCCGCCTCGATGGTGCCGGGGACCACCGTGTCGCGGACCTTCTTGGCCGGGTCGTCGACCGATGGCGCGTCCCACAGCTCGGTGAGGTCCTGGAGCTGACCGTCCGCGACGAGCGCGCCGAAGTCCATCAGCTTCTCGCCCGAGTTGTTCACGAACTCCGGCGGGTTACCGGAGGCGAACCGCGGCTGGAGCACGGTGGAGACAGCCTGGGTGGCCTGGTGCTTGACCTCGGCCTTGGGGAACGCCGTCTTGTACAGCGGCTCGTGCACGTCGGTGGCGTACTTCTCGCCGTAGCCACCGTTGAAGATGACCACCTCGATCGCGGCGTCCTCCTTGACGCCCAGCGGGTTCTTCTCGCTCTTGGTGCCGCCGGCGACCTGCTCGTTGTCACCGTCGCTGCCGCTGGTGGCGCAGGCGCCGAGCAGGCCGATGGCCGGAGTGGCGAGCATGCCCACGGCGGCGGCGCGACGCAGCACCGTGCGACGGTCGAGTGCGGCCGGGTGTTCGGGGGTAATCGACATCGTCGTGTCTCCTTGTGGAATTCGGGTCATGCGGTACGCCGGAGACGTCCGGCGTACCGCGACTCGAGGGCGAGGTTGTGCTCGTCCCCGCCGGGGACGTTGGCGGAGAGGTAGATAGGGGGTACCTCCCCGGCCTGGTGGAACCGTCGTACGACCTCCGCGGTCAGCAACTGCGCCAGCAGCGCCGTGGTGACCGAGGAGACCGCACAGACCGCGCCGCCGCCCTCGAGCGGCAGCAGTGCATCGCCGTACGGCGCGCCATTGTCCAGCACGACGTCGGCGAGGTCGGCGAGCCGGTGCCCGGACGGGTGCCGTGGGGCGACCCGCGCGGTGTGCTCGACCGAGGTGACCGCGATCAACGGGTGACCGCGCTCGGTGACCAGCGCCGCCAGCTCGACCACCGAGCCGTTGATGCCGGATTGGGACGCCACCACGAACACGTCGCGCGGCTGGGGCGCCGCGAGCGCGTAGATCTGGTGGGCGATGGAGGGATCACGTTCCAGCTTGGGGTCGGCGAGCACGTCACGCGGGGCGTCACCGTGCATCACCAGGTCCCGTACCGAGAGCCGGTTGGTGGGGACCAACCCGCCGGCCCGGGCGACCAACTCGGCGGCGAACGCCTCCGAGTGCCCGGCGCCGAACGCCTGGAGCACGCCGCCGTCGCGCAGGCTGTCGGCGATCAGGTCGGCGGCCCGGGTGATCCCGTCGGCCTCCGAGTCGAGCAGCCGGTCGAGCACCGGGCGGACGGCGTCCGCGTACCCCTGGGCGCTGATCATGACGGGACCCCTTTCGCTGCCTTGTGCCCGTCGACGGCCTGCGCTGTCCGCCGGAAGGCCGCGTGCGCGCGGTCGTGCGTGCGTTGGGCGACGGCGATGTAGAGCAGATCGAGCACCACCAGTTGGGGGTGCCGGGCGGAGAGCGCGTCCGGCCGGAAGGTGGTGGCCTGGCTGGCCGTGAGCAGCACGATGTCAGCCAGCTCGGCCAACGGGGAGCGGGGGAAGCCGGTGAGCGCGAGCGTGGTGGCGCCCCGGCTGCCCGCCTCGGCGAGCATCTCGATCGTCTCCCGGGTCTGCCCGGTGTGCGAGATGCCGAGCGCCACGTCCCCCGATCGCAGCAACGCGGCGCTGGCCAGCCCCTCGTGCACGTCGTTCCACGCCCACGCCGCCACACCGATGCGGTGCAGGCTGAACTGCATCTCCTCACCGACCAGGGCGCTGCCGCTGGCACCGAAGATGTTCACCCTGCTGGCCCCGGCGATCGCCACCGCGGCCCGCTCCACCTCGGTGAGGTCGAGCAGGGTGGCGGTGTCGTGCATGGCCCGGGTGTCGGCGGCCATGATCTGGTCGAGCACCCGGCCGAGCGGGTCGCTCGGCTGGATCTCCCGTCCGATGTCGACGGTCCAACCGGCCGAGCGGGCCCGGCCGGTCTCGGAGGCGATGCCCAGTCGCAGGTCCGCGTACCCCTCGAAGCCCATCGCCCGGCAGAAGCGGGTGATGGTCGCCGGCGAGGTGCCACTGCGCTCGGCCAGCTCGACGATGGTCGAGCGGGCGGCGGCCTCCGGGTCGCTGAGCACGTGCTCGGCGACCCGACGCAGGGCGCCGGTCAACTCGCCGAGCCCGTTGCGAACCCGGGCCAACACCCCGTCGGAGGCCGAGCTCCGCCGGTCGATCACGTCGGCGTCGACCACCGCGGTCCCCGCGGCGGTGTCCACCTCGTGATCAACCATGAGACGCCTCAGCTTTCCGAAAAGACTGTTAACTGTTAGTGGTAAAAGTTCTTACTGAACGACCCTCTGTGTCAAGACTGTGGGCGAAGTTTTCAAACTGTTACCTGGCGCACAGCCCTCCACGCCCGCCGCAACTTGCCCCGCACGACCCCGCCGACCAGCATGAACAAGCCAGATCGCCGTTCCGCGCAAGGAGACTCGTGCCGATGTCCGACAGCGTCGTGGTGGGTCTCGATATCGGCGGTACGTCCACCCGGGCGACCGTCCTCACCCTCACCGGGCAACGCGTCGGCACCGGCCGCGCCGGCGGTGGCAACCCCACCAGTCACGGCGCCGAGCGCGCCGCCGCCGAACTGCTGACCGCGCTCCGCGAGGCGCTCGCCGACGTCGACCCGACGCGGGCGGCCGCCGGCACCATCGGGCTCGCCGGAGCCGGCCGGCTGCTCGCAGACCCGGCCGGGCGGGCAGCCTTCGACCAGGCCTGGCACGACGCCGGCCTGCGCTGCCCGTACGAGGTGCACGGCGACGCCCTGGTCGCGTACGCCTCCGGCACCGCCGCCCCGGACGGAACCATCCTCATCGCCGGCACCGGGGCGATCACCGCCCAGGTCCACGAGCTGCGGCTCGACCGGATCGCCGACGGCCACGGCTGGCTCCTCGGCGACGCCGGCTCGGGCTTCTGGCTCGGCCGGGAAGCCGTGCGCCGACTGCTCGCCGACCTCGACGCCGGCCGTGCGCTCGGCGCGCTGACCACGACCGTGCTCACCGAAATCCTGGGCAGCGCCGACATCGCCGCCCGCCCCCGGGACACCGTCGACGCCACCATCCAGACGGTGACCCGTCGACCCCCCATCGAACTGGCCCGGCTCGCGCCGCTGGTCGTCGACGCCGCCACCCACCGCGACCCGGTCGCCACCGCGCTGATCACCGAAGCCGCCGGGCACCTGACCGAGAGCGTGAGCCGCATCCGCCCCGCCTGGGCGGTGACACCGATCGTGCTCGGCGGCGGCCTGCTCACCGCGGACACCCCGCTCGCCGCCGCCGTCCGGGCCGAGATCACGCGACACTGGCCGGACGCGCCTCTGCGTACCGCCGGCGACGGTGCCGCCGCCGCAGCCTGGCTCGCCGCCCGTGGCCTACCCGAGGTGACCGACCCTGCGGACCTGCACGCCCGCCTCTTCCCCACCCCCTGAAGCCCTCGGCGCGGGGCACCACCCACCACGCGCGCCGCACCGCCGCGCCGCGCACCGCCGCGCGTGGTCGCACTCGATCCAGGATGTAATGCCCTCCGGCCGCGACGAGGGGACTCTTTCCAGGATTTAGCGCGATCACCGGTGCGCGGGCGCCCGAGACGAGCACGATCACGGTGGGCGGCGGCGTATCCGCACGGGCTGCCCCCGGCCCCGAGCAGTGACAGCACTGTCGAAGCCGTAGCCCCGGCCGGGACGGCCGTACAGGGAGATGCGGTCTCGGCACCCGCCCTCCAGTGGCGGCATTGCACCAAGCCGCTACCTGCCAGGGAATCACCGCGCATACTTGCTTGTTCAAGCAATAACCGACGGGTTCGACGAGAGGTTCAGCCGTTCCGCGTCATGACATCACCGTAGGAACCGGAGGCACTGACATGAATCGGCTCAAAGGGCGCGCTGCACTGGTCACAGGCTCGACGAGCGGCATTGGGCGCGGCGTGGCGGAGGCGATGGCCCGCGAGGGCGCCATCGTCGTCGTGACCGGACTTGGCGCGGAGCAGGGTGCTCAGGTCGTCGACGGAATCGTCGCGGAGGGCGGCATCGCCCACTTCGTCGAGTCGGACCTCTCTGCGGGCGGCTCCGAGATCCGCCGCCTTGCCCAGGAGGCGACGACCCTGGCGGGTCGGCCGATCGACATCCTGGTCAACAATGCGGCCTTTCTCGCGCCGCCTCACCCCATGACCGAGTCGACCGAGGAACAGGTCGACAAGGTGCTGGAGGTCAACATCAAGGCCCCGTACCTTCTGACGGCGGCCCTGGTGCCCGGCATGGTGGAGCATGGCGGCGGCTCAGTGATCAACATAGGCTCGATCGGCGGCGTGGACGGAATCAAGTTCACCTCGCTGTACGGCGCCAGCAAGGCAGGCCTGCACTCGCTGACCAGGTCGTGGGCCGCGGAGCTGGCCGCTGACGGTGTGCGGGTGAACACCGTCGCCCCAGGACCCACCATCACGCAGGGGAACGAAGACCTCCGCCCTCTCCTGGAGAAGCTCGCCGAGAGCAACCCGGACAGGCGTACGGGCACCGTGCAGGACACCGCCGCGGCAGTGATCTTCCTCGCCAGTGAGGAAGCGTCACACATCCACGGTGTACTCCTCCCCGTGGACGGCGGGGCCCTCGCGATCTGAGGACGGGCCGGCTCGGCGCGTCGACGCCGAGCCGGCCCACCGGCAATTGATCAGAATCGGTCAGACCTGGAGGACCATCGCGAGGAGACAGAGAAAGAACCCTACTTGAGCTGCCCCGCGGTGAGGCCCGACTGCACCTGGCGCTGGAAGGCCACATAGATGGCGAGCACCGGAAGCACCGCGATGCTCAGTCCAGCGAACAAGCGGGCGTAGTCGCCGGCATAGCCCTGGCTGACCGACAGCGCGAACAGCCCCTGCGCCAGCATCCACTTGGACTCGTCGCCCTGCAACAGCACCTGCGGCAACAGGAACTGGTTCCAGTGGCTGAGGAAGTTGAAGATCGCCACGCTGATCAGTCCCGGACGTGCCATGGGCAGCATCACCCGGAAGAAGAGCCGGAAGTGACCGCAGCCGTCGACCAGTGCGGCCTCCGCCACCGAGGTCGGCAGGGTCCGGAAGAACGCGGTCAGGAAGAACACGGTGAACGGCAGTGAGTAGGCCGCGTACACGAGGATCAGCCCGAGCCAGGTGTTGAAGAGGCCGGCGTTGCGGACCACGAAGAAGAGCGGCACCAGGGCGAGGAACACCGGGAACATCAGGCCGCCGACGAACAGGTAGTAGACGATCTGGCGGCCGCGGAACTCGTAGCGGGCGAAGACGTACGCGGCGGTGGCGCCCATCAGCATGGTGAGGCTGACCGAGCCGGTCACCACCACCAGGCTGTTGATGAAGTACCGGCCGATGTGCGCACCGGTCCAGGCCCGCGCCCAGTTGTCCCAGTGCAGCGCGCCGGGGAGCCCCCACGGGTCGGCGAGGATCTCACCGTTGGTCTTGAACGAGCTGATGAACATCCACAGCAGCGGCAGGACGGTGAGCAGGCCCCAGATCAGCAGGAAGCCGTGCGAGAGGGCGTTGGCCACGCCGAGTTCCCGGCGTACCGGGCGGTCTCCGCTGGTGACCGGGGCCGGGGCGGTCGCGGTGGGCTGATCCAGAGTGGTCACGAGTACTCGATCCGTTCGCGCCGGCCGACCCGCAGCGACAGCACCGCCACTGAGAGGGTCAGGAAGAACATCACCACGCCGATCGCCGAGGCGTAGCCGAACTTGGTCTCGCTGCCGAAGGCGGTGTCGTACATGCGTACGCCGATCACGTCGGTGGAGAAGTTCGGCCCGCCGTTGGTCATCAGCTGCACGAGGATGAACCCGTCCAGGGCGAAGATGGCCAGATAGACCCAGGCGACCTGGACCGTGTCCCAGAGCAGCGGCAGGGTGACCCGGCGCAGGGTGGTGAACCGGGACGCGCCGTCGAGCAGGACGGCCTCGTAGATCTCCTTCGGCACTGCCGACATCGCCGCGCCGAACAGCACCACGTAGAAGCCGACGTTGCTCCACACCATCACCGCGAGCACGCACCAGAAGGCGGTCGCCGGGTCGCCGAGCCAGGTCGGCGCGGGCAGGCCGAGGCCGTGCAGAGCGGTGGTGAGCAGCCCCTTGTTGGGGTGGTACACCTCCTTCCACAGCAACGCGATGATCACCACGGAGAGCACCTGCGGGAAGAAGTAGACAGTGCGGTAGAGCGCGCCACCGCGTACGCCGGTGACGCCGGCACTGCCCTTGCGCCCGCCCATGGCGAGCATGGTGGCGAAGAAGAGCCCGAGCACGATGGTGAGCACCGGCACCAGACCCAGCAGGATCGCGTTGTTCTTCAGCGCGTTCCACACGTAGTCGTCGTGCCAGAGGGTCTTGAAGTTGGCCAGGCCGACCGGGTTGGCGTCGGCGGAGTAGCCGAGCCAGTCGGTGGTGGAGATCTGGAACGCCTGGAGGTACGGCGAGACGACGAAGAACACGTACAGCAGTACCGGTGGCACCAGGAACGTGGCGATCAGCGGCCACTTGCCATGTTTCACGAGGGGGACCTCTCCGTTGGGGTACGGCCGGTGGGGGCGGACCTTCCCCCCACCGGCCGGGCGGTCAGGCCGCTCGCTTGTACTTCTTGATCGAGCTGTCCTGGGCGATCGAGTCGGCGCCCTTCTGGCACTGTTCGAGGAACTCGGCGGGGCCGATCCGGCCGCTGAAGAACTCGCCGCACGCGGCGTCGACGAGGTTGCGCTCCAACTTGCGGTAGAAGCTGTTGTAGACCCAGTTGAAGCCGTTGGCACCGGACGCGTCGAGGGCCTTGACCACGGTGCTCAGCCCGTACGGCAGTTCGACGCCCTCGGTGGCGCCGGCGACCACGGTGAGGCTGGCGACCTTCTTCGTGAAGTCCTGGGCGCCCTTCTTGGAGAGCATGGTCCGGAAGTACTCCAGGCCACCGGCGACGTTGCGGGCCTTGGCGGGCACCATGAACGGTTCCCCGGCGGTGCCCCGGATCGCCTCGAACGGCAGTTTGTCGCCGCTGCCCAGGCTCGGCGTCGGCGCGATGGTCATGTTGAACCCGGCCGGGGTGACGTCCTTCTGCTCGCTCTCCAGCCAGGAGCCGCAGGAGATGAAGGCGGCCTTGCCCTGACACCAGGCGGTCTGCGACTGCTTGTGGTCCAGGCCGGGCGAGCCCTCCAGGATGTACTTGTCCTTGACGATCTGGTGCCAGGCGTCGGCGGCGGCACGCATCGAGTCGGACTTCCAGGCGTTCGGCTCCAGGTTGTCGATGGCGGTCGCCACCGACGGACCGCCGAACTTGATGGCCGTGGAGATCAGCGGCCAGCTCATGTAGCGCGGGTGCAGGCCGGCGTACGTCCACGGGGCGATGCCGGCGGCCTTGATCTGCTTGCAGAGCGCGATGTGCTCGTCCCAGGTCTTCGCGTACGACCAGCCGCGGTCGGCGAAGAGCTTGGCGGAGTGCCAGATGCCGTAGGCGGTGTAGGTGTAGTTGAGCACCAGGAACTTGCCGTCGTAGGAGCCGACCTCGACCGCGCCGGGCAGCAGGGTGTCCTTGACCGTCTTGCCGGGAATGTCGAGGCTCGGGGCGGCCAGCAGTTCGTCGAGGCCGGCGAGGGCGTTCTGGCTGACCAGGCCGTTGAAGTCGATCTGGCTGGAGCCGGAGTTGTTGACCACGTCCGGCGGGGTGCCGTCGACGAAGCGCGGCTGGAGGGTCTTGCTGATCTCCTGGGTGGAGGAGTGCTTGATCTTCGCCTTCGGGTACTTCTCGGTGTACATGGCCTCGTGGGCCTTGGCGTACTCCTCACCGAACCCGCCGCCGAAGATCACCACCTCGAGTGGGGCGTCCTCCTTCACGCCGAGCGGGTTCTGGGCGCTCTTGGTGCCCTGGTAGGTCTCGGCATCGTTCTTGTCACCGCCACCGCTGGTGGCGCAGCCGGACAGCAGGCCGGCGGCGGGGGTGGCCAGGAGGCCGGCGGCGGCGCTGCGCCGCAGGATGTCACGCCTGTTCATGGGTTCTCCTCGGGTCGGGTCGGGCGGATCACCGGTCTGTGGGGGAAGGCGTCCACCGCGCGAGGGACGGTAGTTCTCTTCAGTTCATGCTCTGTTGCTGAAGAATTTCTACGACAGCCGGGCTCGGACTTCAAGTCCTGACTGTCGAACCGTTATCACCACCAGCCGTCGCCGGGTCGCCTAGCCTTGGGCGATGCGCCGTCTGCGCCAGCTGGCCGAGCGCACCCCGGCTGGGCGGGAACGGTACGTCGACCTGCTCCGCGCGCTCGCCATCACCATGGTCGTTCTCGGACACTGGAGCGTCACGGTGATCGGCCGCGACCCCGCCGGGCAGGCCACCGGGCACTCCGCGCTCGGCGACCTGCGCTGGGCGTACCCGCTGACCTGGCTGGCCCAGGTGATGCCGGTCTTCTTCCTGGTCGGGGGGTACGCCAACGCGGCCTCGCTGACCCGGCTGCGGGCCCGCGGCGGCGACGCCGCCGGCTGGCTGATCGACCGCAGTGCCCGCCTGGTCCGCCCCACCAGCACGCTGCTGCTGGTCCTCACCGCAGTCGCGGCGCTCGCCTGGCTGCGCAGCATCGACCCGGCCCAGATTCGCCAGGTGTTCTGGTTCGCCACCATTCCGCTCTGGTTCCTGGTCGCCTACCTGGCGGCGGTCGTGCTCACCCCACCGATGTACGCGCTGCACCGCCGCCTCGGCCTGGCCGTACCGCTGGTGCTCGTCGCCCTGGTCGGCCTCGGCGACCTCGGCCGGCTGAGCGGTCCGGAGGAAATGAGCTACGGCAACTACCTGTTCGGCTGGCTCGCCGTCCACCAGCTCGGCTTCGCCTGGCACGACGCCCGCGCCGCGCCGCCACCTGCCGGGACCGACGATGCCGGGCCGTCGACTCCCGACCGTCCGGGGGTACGCCGACGGCGGCTGCCCACCTCCCGCCGGGCCGGTCTGCTCTTCCTGGCGGGCGGGCTGGGCGCGGTGCTGCTGCTCACCGTGCTCGGCCCCTGGCCGGTGGCCATGCTCAAGGTGCCCGACGAGCGGCTCGACAACGCCGCGCCACCCAGCCTCGCGTTGCTGGCCGTCGCCGCCGGTCAGCTCGGTCTGATCCTGCTGCTGCGCGGCCCGGCCGAGCGACTGCTGCACCGCAGCGGGCCGTGGCAGCTGGTGATCGGCGTCAACCTGGTGGTGCTGACCGTCTTCCTCTGGCACCTGACCGCCGCGATCCTGCTGATCGGGTTGCTCGACGCGGTCGGGACGCTGCCCACCCCGGCGGTCGACACGGCCGCCTGGTGGGCCTGGCGGGTGCCCTGGTTGCTGCTGCTCAGCGCCGTACTGGCGGTATTGGTCGCCATCTTCGGGCCGGTGGAGGCGCGCAGCGGCCGGCACCGCACCGGGCGGCGGACCGCTCGGGGCACCCCGGCCCGGTCGGCGTTGGCGGTGGCCGGCTACGCCGCCGTGGTGGCCGCGCTGCTGGTCAACAGCACCGCACCGCAGCAGGCCCCGGAGCCGCTCGGCACGCCCGTCCCGGCGCTGGTGGCGTACCTGGCCGGGGCGGGCGTGCTGCGACTGCTCAGGTCTGGGTGGGGAACCCGAGATTGACCCCGCCGTGGCGCGGATCCAACCAGCGGCTGGTGACGACCTTGCCCCGGGTGAAGAAGCGCACCCCGTCCTCGCCGTGGGCGTGCAGGTCACCGAAGAGGGACGACTTCCAGCCACCGAACGAGTGGTACGCCATCGGCACCGGGATGGGCACGTTGATGCCGACCATGCCCACCTCCACCTCGTGCTGGTAGCGCCGGGCCGCCCCGCCGTCGTTGGTGAAGATCGCCGTTCCGTTGCCGTACGGGCTGGCGTTGACCAGGTCCACCGCCTCGTCGTACGAGCCGACCCGGACCACGCTCAGCACCGGCCCGAAGATCTCGTCGGTGTAGATCGACATGTCAGCAGTCACCCGGTCGAACAACGTCGGACCGAGCCAGAAACCGTCCGGGTCGCCGTCCGGCGTCACGTCCCGCCCGTCCACCACCGCCACCGCGCCAGAGTCCACACCAGCGTCCACGTAGGAGCGCACCTTCGCCGCGTGCGCGGCGGTGACCAACGGGCCCATGTCGCAGCCCCGCCGACCGTCGCCGGTGCGCAGACCGGTCACCCGCGCGGCGATCCGCTCGACCAGCGCGTCCGCCACCGGCTCCACCGCCACCACCACCGAGATGGCCATGCACCGCTCCCCCGCCGAGCCGAACCCGGCGTTGACCGCCGCGTCGGCGGCCAGGTCCAGATCGGCGTCCGGGAGCACCACCATGTGGTTCTTCGCCCCACCGAGCGCCTGTACCCGCTTCCCGGCGGCCGTTGCGCGCTGGTAGACGTACCGGGCGATCGGGGTGGAGCCGACGAACGACACCGCCCGCACCTCCGGGTGCTCCAGCAACGCGTCGACCGCCTCCTTGTCGCCGTTGACCACGTTGAGCACCCCGTCGGGCAGGCCCGCCTCGGCGAACCACTCGGCCAGCAGCAGTGCCGCACTCGGGTCCTTCTCGCTCGGCTTGAGCACCACCGCGTTACCGCAGGCCACCGCCACCGGCACGAACCACAGCGGCACCATCACCGGGAAGTTGAACGGGGAGATCACCGCGACCACCCCGAGCGGCTGCCGGATGGTGTACGAGTCGACCTCGGTGGACACGTTCTCGCTGAACGCGCCGCGCAGCGCCGACGGCAGGCCACACGCGTACTCGATGACCTCCAGGCCGCGCTGCACCTCGCCGGCGGCGTCGGCGAGCACCTTGCCGTGCTCGGCAGTGATCACCTCGGCGAGCCGGTCCCGCCGGGCGTGCACCAACTCCCGGAAGGCGAACAGCACAGCGGACCGCCGGGCCAGCGACGCGTCCCGCCAGGCCCGCGCCGCGCGGGCGGCGGCCTGCACCGCCACGTCGACGTCCGCTGTCGAGGCCAGCTCGACCTCGGCGGTACGCCGACCGGTAGCCGGGTCGAACACGTCACCGCGCCGCTCGGACGTGCCGCCCACCCGCTTGCCGTCGATGAAGTGACCGATGCTCATGCCGCCACCCCCGCCGCCGAACGGATCGCGTCGACGAGGATCGCCAGGCCCTCACGGGCCTCCTCCTCGGTCAGCGTCAACGGTGGACCCATCCGCAGCACGTTGCCGTGGAGGCCCCCCTTGCCGGTCAGCAGGCCACCGTCCCGGGCGGCCTCGAAGACCCGGTTGGTCAAGGCCGGATCCGGCTCACTGCCGCCCGGTCGGACGAACTCGACGCCGAGCATCAGCCCCTTTCCGCGTACCTCGGCGACGCAGTCGAGCCCGCCCACGGCGGACCGCAGGCCGTCGGCGAGGATCGCGCCGACGCGGGCCGCGTTCGCCTGGAGGTCGTGCGCGATCAGGTAGTCGAGCACCGCGTTGCCGGCCGCCGTGGAGATCGGGTTGCCGCCGAAGGTGGAGAAGCTGATGGCCGGCACCGACTCCAGCACCTCGGCCCGGCCGACCACCCCGGCCAGGGCGAACCCGTTGCCGATGCCCTTGGCGAAGGTGAGCAGGTCGGGGGTGACGCCGTGCGCCTGGTAACCCCAGAAGTGCTCCCCGGTGCGCCCCCAGCCGGTCTGCACCTCGTCGGCGATGAACAGGATGCCGTGCTCGTCGAGGACCTTCTTCCAGCCGGCGAAGAGCCCGTCCGGCGGGTGCACGAAACCGCCCACACCCTGGATCGGCTCGGCGATCAGCGCGGCCACGTCACCGGCGGTCTGGGTGGCCAACACCTCGCGCAGGTCCTCCACCGCCGCATCGACCTGCTCGTCGGCGCTGAGCCGGGCCAGCAGGCCACGCACCCGGTCACCGGAGTGCAGCCAGGCCACCTGGAGCGGGTTGAGGCCGCTGGCCGACCAGTTGCGGTTGCCGGTGACGCCCATCGCCGCGTACGACCGGCCGTGGTAACTGTTGCGCACGGCCAGGATCTGGTGCGAGCGGCGGTGGTTGGTGGCGACCAGCAACGCAGCCTCGTTCGCCTCGGTGCCGGAGTTGGTGAAGAACACCCGGGCGTCCGGGATGCCGGAGCGCTGGGCGATCTTCTCGGCCAGCTCCACCTGTTGACGGATCAGGTAGAGCGTCGAGGTGTGCACGATGCCGGTGGCGAGCTGCCGCTCGACGGCCTCCCGGATCTCCGGGATGTCGTACCCGATCATGTTGGTCAGCACGCCGCCGAAGAAGTCCAGGTAGCTGCGACCCTGCGCGTCGGTGACCCGGCGGCCCGAGCCGGAGACCAACTCGAGCGGCTCGGCGTAGTACAACGGCATCCAGGACGGGAGCACGGCCCGGTGCCGGGCCAGCAGGTCGTCGGTCATCGTGGCAACCCTTCAGCGGCGTTCGTGGATACCGCACGCTCCCACCGCCGGCCGATGCGAACAACTGTCAGCCTGTAGCGCAAGGACGTCCCGACCTGACAGCACGTCAACGGTTTCCACGGTCGCGATCGGCCTTGACCGCTGATTTCCGCAGCACAGCCGGGACATTCCTACTCGATCCGTAGTCTGGCCACCCCAGTGCCCTCGGCGGGCGGCTCGCCGCTCGCGCGTGCGCAACCTGGCGGGGGCGCAACGGCAGGTGCAGGGCGGCGGCGACCACCGCGAAGGCCCCCCAGCCGGCGCCCAGCGCCGCGGCCGACGAGACGTCCTGAAGGTAGTGGTACGCGGTGAGGAAACCGACCAGCGCGAGGCTGTTGCGGGCGAAGTGCCGACTGAACTCGGCCAACTGCCGGCGGGCCTCGACGGCGACCAGCACCCCCGAGTACGGGAACGTCACCACCATCCCGCGCAGCACCGCGCCGAGCAGTTGGGTGAGGACCGCTCCGACGAAGATCACCACCAGCTTGAGCAACGCCGGCAGCCCGTCCGGGCGGGTCTCCGCGACGGCGGCCGCCTCCTCGACGGAAGCCCCACGTTGGCGGGCGCGACGGCGCAGCCACAGGATGGCCGCCAGCCAGAGCACGAGCGTGCCGGCGAGGGCCACCTCGAACGGAATGTCGACGGCCAACAGACCGGCGCTCAGCGCCACGTAGACGGCGATCCCCGCGACGTCGGCGAGCAGGATCGGCCAACGCCACCGCTGGTGGGTGACCGCCACGGTGACGAAGAAGAGGTTGAGGCCCAGCACGCCGAGCACCTGCGCGCCGTCCACCCGGTACTCGGTGGTGACCAGGGCGAGCGTCATCGGCAGCGGCAGGCTGTAGACCAGCGCGCGGAGCCGGACGGAGCGGATCACGCTGACCGCCCAGACCACGGCCGTCACCAGCAGGACCGCGCTCCACGTCATGGCTCACCCGTTCCCGCCCCGGTGAGGGGCCGTCAGTCCTGGAAGGTCGCGGCGTTCGCGCAGAGGTCGAACACGCGGGTGAGCCGAGCGACGTCCGTCCGGTTGACCGAGAACTGATTCTCGCCGATCTCGCCGTGCGCGGTCATGTGGGCCTCCCAACAGCTCGACCCGTCCCAGAGTGTCAAATTCACGTGCAGGTGCGGACTCACCACCCCGAGAGGCAGCAGACCCACCCGCACCCCGGCCGCGCGCTGCTTCTCCACCAGGGCGGACAGATCGTCGGTCAGCTGGGCGTAGACGAAGACCCGGGTGATCTGGACACCCCGTTGCAGGGCCTCCACGTTGGCCTCCCAGTAGCGCCGGCCGATCTCACTGCGCCACCAGCTCAGCTCCCCGCTCACCCGGGGCATCACGTTGGTCAACCCGTCCAGCCGACGTACGCAGGCGCGGGTCGCGCCGACCAGATCCTCGTCCTCGTCGCCGCGCCGGATGATCCGACCGTCGGCGAGCTGCTCGGCCTCCAACCGGAACTGCTCGTAGCGCCGCTGCGCCTCCACCGCGACCCGGGTGCCCGCGTGCTGCTCGGCCGCCTCCCGGATGGCCCCGGCCAGCTCCGTGGTGGTGCGGACCAGCCAGGGCGGGCCGTCCAACAGGGTGCGCAGGTGGAAGCGGCGCTCCGCGCGGGCCAGTGAGTCGACCAACAGCGAGATGGTGATGCCCATCAGGCCGGCCAGCAGCGACTCCACCCCGGAGGCGGCGTTGCTGAGGTCGAGCACGATGCTGAGGGTGATCGACAGAGTGATCCCGACCAACGCCACCGGGTCGGTGTGCGCCACCAGCCGGACGAAGCCTGCGGTGGAGCCGCCACTCTGCCGTAACCGCTGACGGGCCACGTCACGGGTCATCGAGATCCCCCAATCCGCCGCTCCCGCCAGCGTAGACAGCAACCACAACCACCGGCCCCGCCGCAGCGGGCCGGTAGCATCCGGCTGTGCACAGAGCGGACGCGGCGCCGTCGACCGGAACGGACGACGAGCGGATCACGGCGGAGATCCGAACCTGGGTCTGCTCCACCCCGCTCCGCGGCCTCGTCGCCCACTTCGGCGGCACCTGGCCCGACGGTGACCTCACCGACGTGCTCCGCTTCCTCGACGACTTCTCCGCCCGCCACTGGGACTTCCGGGGCGGCCGGGAACGGCCCGACGCCCGGGAGCCCGACCTTGACCCGGCCACCGCGACACTGGTGCTCGACGCGGCTGCCGCGCTCGGGCTGATCCACGCGGTGCCGCCGGCCCGGTCGGCGTACGCCCACCTGGTGGTGCTCGGCGGCCTGGCACACGCCTGCGTACGACGCGTCGCCTACGCCGCGCACCTGCTCCGCGCCGGCCTACCGGTGAGCGGCGAGGTCGCCGTCCTGGGCAGCTTCCGGCCACTGTCGGACTGGGAACGCCGCACGCTCGCCGAGGCGGGCCTACCGGCCGACGAGACCGAGGTGGATGTGCTGGACACGGCCGTCCGCCGGGTGTTCGAGGTGGCCGCCCCGGCCGAGCAGGACGGCGTGGACGCCGGCCACCCGCACCACTCCTGGTCGTCGCGGACCTACCGACCGGATGGGCTGCCGCCGATCCGGGTACTGGCCGCGCCGTCCAGCGAACCCGACCAGCGGCGGGCCCACACCGCCGACACCCAGCGGTTCTGGGCCGCCCACGTCCGGCTCGCGCCGGGCGACAAGGTCCTGATGGTCACCGCGCCGATCTACGTGCCGTTCCAGCACTGCGATGCGCTGCGCACGCTGGCCGTGCCGTACGGGTGCGCCATCGACACGGTCGGGGTGGACCCGACGCTGACCGACCTGGCGGTGCTGCCCGAGCAGACGCTCACGCCGGGGCGCTACCTCCAGGAGATCCGCTCGGCGATCCGCTCGATGCGCGCCCTGCACGCCGGGCTTCACCCGCGCTGACGTGGGAGGCGCTGACGTGGGAGGCCTGGACCCGCCGCTGAGCCGGGCTCAGCTGGCGGTGTCGGCGACGGCCTGGGCGAAGACCTCGGAGCGGTGCTCGAAGTTGCGGAACCGGCCGTAGCTGGGCGCGGCCGGGGACAGCAGAACCACCCCGCCGGCCGGGGTCACCTCGCGGGACAGCCGGACCGCGTCCACCAGGTCGTCGACCAGTTCGGTACGCACCTTCGGCAGGCCGGCGAGCACCTCGACGATGCGGGTGCCGCTGTCCGGAATCCCGATCACGGTCAGTTCCCGCTCGGCCAGGTGCTCGGCCAACGGCGTGTAGTCCAGACCCCGGTCGTTGCCCCCGACGATCACCGTCAACGGCCGCCCGTCGTACGCGTCGATGGCGTGCATGGCCGCGTACGGGCTGGTGGCCAGGGTGTCGTCGACGAACGTCAGCCCGGACGGGTCGGTGATCTCGGTGAGCCGGTGGGCCAGCCCCTGGAACTCGGCGACCGCGACGGCGAGGTGGTCCTTACCGGCCACCACGTCCACGCCGAGCGCGTCGAGGACGGCGAGCGCGACACAGAGGTTGCCCTCGTTGTGGCGGCCGACCAGCGGCAGCACCGCACGCGGGAAGAGCGGCTGGTCACCGAAGTGGAACCACTGCGTGCCGTCGGCGCCGGTGGCGACGTGGGTGGTGTCGGGGCGACCGGCGCGGACCGCCGGCAGCTCACCCAGCTCCGCGGCGAGGCGCGGGTCGCCGCCGTTGACCACTATCGTCTGCGGGTCGTGGGCGAGCAGGTTGAGCTTGTCCCGGTAGTACTCCCGCTCCCCACCGTGCGCGTCCAGGTGCTCGGGGAAGAGCGAGGTGACCACCGCCACCCGGGGCGAGTCGGTGAGGTCGCTGCACTGGTAGCTGGACAACTCCAACACGTACAGCTCCGCCTCCGGCAGGTCCAGGGTCGGCACCCCGATGTTGCCGCCGAAGACGTTCGGCCGCCCCGTCGCGGTGAGCAGGTGACTGATCAGGCTGGAGGTGGTGCTCTTGCCCTTGCTGCCGGTGACCCCGACGGTGCGCGCGGCGTGGTCGGCCATCCACAACGCGGTGCCCTGGGTCACCAGGATCCCGCGGCGGCGCAGCTCGATCAGCCACGGGTGGGTCTGCGGCACGCCCGGGGAGCGGACCACCACGTCCGCGGCGGCCAGCCGTTCGAAGCCTGCCTCGCCGGTGACCAGCGGCGCCGCCTCGGCCAGGGGTCCGTCCCAGGGCAGCGACAAGAAGTTCGCGCTGTCGTCCACGGCGACCAGCTCGGCCGGGCCGTGCGCGGCGATGGCGGTCACAGCGGCCCGGCCCTCCCGACCGGTGCCCCAGACGGCGACGGTACGTCCGCGCAGGTCAGAAAGGCGCACGGGGCTCTCCTCGTGGGTCACGGCGGCGGCAGGGCGGGCCCGGTCCGGACACGGCCGGACGAACCAGGGCCTAGTATGGCGTGTGCCCAACGAGCAGCTCCGGCGGATGGACGCCTTCACCTTCCCGTCCTACTCGATCGACTTCGCCACCGGCGAGGTGTTGTTCGACTACGCTCTGACCGGCCCGGCCGGTGAGCAGCGGTTCACCGAGGTGATCACACTTCCGCTGCCGGCGGAGCCGCCGTCCGACGAGACGGTGGCGACCCTCAACCGGGTGCTGGAGGTGCTGCACCTCGTCGCCGGGGTCAGTTACTACAAGGCCGCCGCGCCGCCCCGACTCGTGCTGCCGGCACCGCTGGGCGCGGCCACCGTCGACTACGTCACGGCCGTCTACACCAGGGGCCTCGCGGAGTACGCGTACCGCAACCAACTGCCGCACGTGCTTGAGCTGCGCCCGGAGGTGCCGGCCGGCACGCCGGAGTCACCCCGGGTGTACGACGACTCGGACCGTCGCCCGCTCTCGGCGGTCGGCGGCGGTAAGGACTCGATTGTCAGCCTGGAGGCACTGCGCCGCGCCGAGCTGGACCCGGTGCCGTTCTCGGTCAACCCGAACCACGTGATCGTCGCCGTCAACGAGGCGTCCGGGCTGGTCCCGCTGGCCGCCCGGCGGCGCATCGACCCGGTGCTGTTCGACCTGAACGCGGCCGGCGCGCTGAACGGGCACATCCCGGTCACCGCCATCAACTCCCTGATCGCCGTGGCCACCGCCGTCCTGCACGGGCTGGGCCCGGTGGTGATGTCCAACGAGCGTTCGGCGTCCGACCCGAACCTGGTCTGGAACGGCCACGAAATCAACCACCAGTGGTCCAAGGGCGTCGAGGCGGAGGGGCTGCTGCGGGCGTCGCTGGCCGAGCACGCCGGCCTGACCGACCCGTACTTCTCCCTGCTGCGTTCGCTGTCCGAGCTGCACATCGCCCGGCTGTTCGCCGAGTTCACCCGGTACGACGACGTGGTTACCAGCTGCAACCAGGCGTTCAAGCTGCGCGACGCGAGTGAGCGCTGGTGCCGTGACTGCCCGAAGTGCCGCTTCGTCTTCCTGGCCATGGCGCCGTTCATGCCGCGGGAGCGGGTCACCCACATCTTCGGCGGCGACCTGCTGGCCGACGAGTCGCAGATCCCCGGCTACCGCGAGTTGCTGGGTGTGGACGGGCACAAGCCGTTCGAGTGCGTGGGCGAGGTCGAGGAGTCGGTGGTGGCCCTCGGCCTGCTCGCCGAGCAGGACCAGTGGCGCGACGCCCCGGTGATCCAGGCCCTGGTCGACGCCGTCCCGGAGACGGCCTGGTCCGCGGTGGCCAACTCGGACGTCTTCACCCCCGGCGGCCCCAACCACATCCCCCCCACCTACGCAAAAGCCCTAAACTCCCTCACCTAAACCCCACCCCACCCCACCCTCTCCCCCGGCGTCCCCACCGGCCTCTTGCCCCGGTGATCAAGAGGTTTGCGTCATCGCGCGCGAGATCCCTGACGCAAACCTCTTGATCACCGCGGGCGGGCGCGGGGTGGAGGGCGGGGTGGGGGCGGGGGCGGGACGGGGGGTTAGGGGGTGCGGACTGCTTCCAGGGCCAGTAGGGCTACGTGTAGGGAGAGGCTGGCCTCTACCGAATCCAGGTCCACGTCGAGGATGCGAGCGATCCGGGCCAGGCGTTCGTAGAAGGCCGGCCGGGACAGGTGGGCGGCGGCGGCACCGGCCGACTTGTTGCGCCCCTGCTCCAGGTAGGCGCGCAGGGTGTCGAGCAGCCGTTCCCGGGGGTGCCGGGCGTCGTACTCCAACAGCGCGCCGAGTTCACGCTCCACGAACGTCTGCAGGCGGGGCTCGTCGCGCAGCAGGTGCAGCAGCCCGGCCAGACCCACGTGCGGCAGCCGGAAGATCGGCAGGTCACGCCGGTCCCGCCGGGCCGCCTCGGCGATCTGCCGCGCCTCGACCAGCGACCGTCGGGCCTCCCGCAGGGTGCCCACCCCGGAGCCGGCGGCCACGATCACGCCACCCGGACCAGCACCCCGGAACGGGTCGACACCGACCCCCGACCGAGCGGCCTCGACACCGAACGCCGCGCGGGTCGGATCTACGCCGAAGCCAGTGCGGGCCGGATCGGCGCCGACCGCCGCACGGGAAGCGTCGGATGCGGGACGGGACACGTCGACGCCGGAGGCATTCCGCGCCGGTTCGACACCGGGTGCCGGTCGGCCGGTGCCGGCGTCGAGGCGTACCCGACGAAGGGCGCTGGCGAACGCGGACAGCGCGCGGTCCTCGGCTGCCGGGTCCGGCAGGGCCAGCAGCGCGCCCACCGAGTTGTCGTCGACGGCGCTGGTCAGCGCGGTCAGCTTCGCCTCCCGCAGGGCCTGGCCGACCGCCTCGGAGAGATCACGTAGCCGGGCCTGGCCGGCCTCGGGACCGACCTCCCCGGCGGGGTCGTCGGCGCGGTGCCGGACCATCACGCCGACCAGGTGCCGCCGGTCGAGCACCACGCCGAGCGCCTTGGCCCGCAGCCCCACCTCGTCCACCGGGCGGGAGTGGTCGAGCAGCGCGGTGAGCAGGGTGCGATGGATCTGTCGCTCCAAGCCCTCGGCGTCGCGGCGGATCAGCCGGCCCAGCGCGAGGGTGGACGCGGCCCGCTCGATCAGGATGGTGAGCCGGGTGGGCGAGCCGGCGTTCGATTCGACGGCCTGGGCGCTGGGCACGTCGCCGCTGGCCGGCCAGCGCAGCAGCAGCCGACCCCAGTCCTGCCCCCGGGCACCGACGGTGGTCACCAGCCAACCGCTGTCCGGGTCGTACGCGGTCCGCCCGGCCGGGCGGATCCGCCGGGAGTGCTGCTCCCAGCCGTCCAGCAGCAGCTCAGCGCTCTCGCCCGCCGGGTCGTACCCGAGCACCTGCCGGGACAGGTTCTCCAGCACCACGGGGCAACCGGACAGCTCGGCGGCCTGTCGGATCACCTCGGTGGCGTCGGCGCCCTCGACGGACAGGTCGTTGAACCGCTGGTGGATCTCCTCGGTGGCGCGCAGCTCGGTGAGCTGCGCGTCGACGATCAGCGCGTGCACCGCCTCGGTGATCCGGACGAACGGGGTGGCCCGGCGCAGCTCCACCAGGGGCAGCCCACGCCGCTCGGCGGCGGCGGCCATCACCCGCGGCACACCGCTGACGTACCGGCGGCCCAGCTCGACGACGAGTCCGGAGACTCCGACGTCGGCGAGATCACCGATGAACGCGCGCAACCCGGCGTCGTCCCCGGGCAGACCGATGCCGGTGGTGAGCACCAGTTCGCCACCGCCGAGCAGGGTGGCGATGTCCGGCACCTCGGCGACGTGCACCCACCGGACGGGTCGGTCCAGCCCCTCGTCGCCGGCGACCACGCGGGGCGCGCCGTGACGGACCGGGTCCAGGGCGAGGACCTCACGGACGGTAGGGAACACGGCCGACACGCTACCGTCCGTGACGCCGGAACTCGACTTGCCACCGGCGAGAGGGGTCAGTCGACGCCGAACTCCATCGCGGCGCGGTCGAGCGCCTCGTCCTCGGCCGAGGCGACGCCCCGGGAGGCGATGGCTTCCGCGCCGCCTTCGGGCATCGCGCCGATCAACCCGGTCGAGGCCGCCTGCTCGGCCCCGATCATCCGCTGCGGGTTCCCGCCACCGACCAGGCCGAGGGAGGCGTACTGCTCCAGCTTCGACCGCGAGTCGGCGATGTCCAGGTTGCGCATGGTGAGCTGGCCGATCCGGTCCGACGGGCCGAACGCCGAGTCCTCGGTACGCTCCATCGACAGCTTGTCCGGGTGGTAGCTGAACGACGGGCCGGTGGTGTCCAGGATCGAGTAGTCCTCGCCCCGACGCAGCCGCAACGTCACCTCGCCGGTGACCGCCGTGCCGACCCACCGCTGCAACGACTCGCGCAGCATCAGCGCCTGCGGGTCCAGCCAGCGGCCCTCGTACATCAGCCGACCGAGGCGGCGACCCTCGTTGTGGTAGTTCGCCAGGGTGTCCTCGTTGTGGATGGCGTTGACCAGCCGCTCGTACGCGTAGTGCAGCAGCGCCATCCCGGGCGCCTCGTAGATGCCCCGGCTCTTGGCCTCGATGATCCGGTTCTCGATCTGGTCCGACATGCCCAGGCCGTGCCGGCCGCCGATGGCGTTGGCCTCCAGCACCAGGTCGACGGCGCTGCCGAACTCCTTGCCGTTGATCGTGACCGGGCGGCCCTGGTCGAAACCGATGGTGACGTCCTCGGTCGGGATCTCCACCGACGGGTCCCAGAAGCGGACGCCCATGATCGGGTTGACCGTCTCGATGCCGGTGTCGAGGTGCTCCAGGGTCTTCGCCTCGTGCGTGGCACCCCAGATGTTGGCGTCGGTCGAGTACGCCTTCTCGGTGCTGTCCCGGTAGGGCAGGCCGCGTTCGAGCAGCCACTCGGACATCTCCTTACGCCCACCCAGCTCGGTGACGAAGGCGGTGTCGAGCCACGGCTTGTAGATGCGCAGCATCGGGTTGGCCAGCAGGCCGTACCGGTAGAACCGCTCGATGTCGTTGCCCTTGAAGGTCGAGCCGTCGCCCCAGATCTGGACGTCGTCGGCGACCATCGCGCGCACCAGCAGGGTGCCGGTCACGGCGCGGCCCAGCGGGGTGGTGTTGAAGTACGCCCGCCCGCCGGTGCGGATGTGGAAGGCGCCGCAGGTCAACGCGGCCAGGCCCTCCTCGACCAGGGCGGCGCGGCAGTCGACCAGGCGGGCGACCTCGGCGCCGTAGCTGAGCGCACGGCCGGGCACCGACGCGATGTCGGGCTCGTCGTACTGGCCGATGTCGGCGGTGTAGGCGCAGGGAATGGCGCCCTTGTCGCGCATCCACGCGACCGCGACCGAGGTGTCGAGGCCGCCGGAGAAGGCGATGCCGACACGTTCGCCGGTGGGCAGGGAGGTGAGAACCTTGGACACGGGGAAAATTATGCAATAGAACGCATGGCCATGCAAGCCGATGCGGTCTACTCGCCGCCGAACGGCGGATCCTCGCGGCCCAGCTCCCAGAACGCCACCGCCGCCGCAGCGGCCACGTTCAACGAATCCACGCCGCGGCGCATCGGAAGGACCACCCGCACGTCGCTGGCGGCCTGGGCCGCCGCGGTGAGGCCGGGCCCCTCGGCACCGAGCAGCAGCGCCGCCCGCTCGCGCTGCGCCGGGGTCAACCGCTGGATCGGTACGGCGTCCGGCGCGGGCGTCATGGCGAGCACTGTGAAGCCGGCCTCCCGTACCTGGTCCAGGCCCTCGGGCCAGCGGTCGAGCTTCGCGTACGGCATCGCGAAGACCTCACCCATGCTGACCCGCACACTGCGCCGGTACAGCGGGTCAGCGCAGGACGGCGACAGCAGCACCGCGTCGATGCCGAGCGCGGCGGCACCCCGGAAGACCGCACCGAGGTTGGTGTGGTTGTTCACGTCCTCCAGGAGCACGACCCGGCGCGCGGCGGCGAGCACCTCGGCCGCCGTCGGCAGCGGCCGGCGGTGGAACGACGCCAGCACCCCCCGGTGTACGTGGAAGCCGGTGGCCCGTTGCAGCACGTCCTGGGTCGCTGCGTAGACCGGCGCGTCGCCGGTGTCCAGGTCGGCGAGCTGGTCGACCCGCTTGGCGTCGACCAGGTACGACCGGGCCGGGTAGCCCGCGCGCAGCGCCCGGCGCAGCACCAGCTCCCCCTCGGCGATGAACAGGCCGTGCGGTGGTTCCCAGCGGGTGCGCAGCTCGACGTCGGTGAGCGCCCGGTAGTCGGCGATCCGGTCGTCGTCAGGGTCGGTGATCTCGTGGACGGGCACCCGACGATTCTGCCGGACGCGGAGCAGTGCGCCCCGACGCCCGTCCGACCGGGTGTTTTGTCCGAAGAAGAAGGGGAATGGCCGACGAACATCGGGACGCGACGGGAAGGACCAGCCAGGTGAGCGCAGACGACACCACGGCGGGCGAAGCGGGCGCCCTGCCCCGGCGTCCGACCGTCGCCGACCACATCGTGTCGCGACTGTTCAGCTGGGGCGTACACCGCTACTTCGGCTATCCCGGCGACGGCATCAACGGCCTCACCTCCGCGCTGCAACGCACCAACGGGCGGGCCCAGTTCGTCCAGGTCCGCCACGAGGAGACCGCTGGCTTCGCCGCCTCCGCGCACGTCAAGTACGGCGGTGGGCCGCTGGGCTGCGCGCTGGTCACCAGCGGGCCGGGCGCCATCCACCTGCTCAACGGCCTGTACGACGCGAAGCTCGACCACCAACCGGTGGTCGCCCTGGTCGGTCACACCGCGACCACCGCCGAGGGCGGCGGTTACTACCAGGAGGTCGACCTGCTCGCCCTCTACAAGGACGTGGCAGCGGCGTTCCTGGCCCAGCTCGATCACCCGGCGCAGGTACGCCACCTGGTCGACCGGGCGTGCCGGACGGCGCTGGCCCGGCGTACCGTCACGGCCCTGATCCTGCCGTTGGACCTGCAGGACGAGCCGGCCGTACCGAACCCGCCGCACGCCCACGGCTACTACCAGACCAGCAACGCGCCGAGCAGCACGCCGACGGTGCCGCCGGAGGCGGACGTGCGCCGGGCGGCCGAGGTGCTGCGCGGCGGGCAACGGGTTGCCATGCTGGTCGGTCAGGGCGCCCTCGGCGCGCGCGACGAGGTCCGCGAGATCGCCGACCGGCTCGGCGCCGGCGTGGCCACCGCACTGCTCGGCTTCACCGCCGTCGACCACCGCGAACCGTGGGTGACCGGCGCGATCGGGCTGCTCGGCACCCGACCGAGCTGGCAGCTGATGAGCGGCTGCGACCGGCTGCTGATCGTGGGCAGCAATATGCCGTACTCGGAGTTCTACCCGCAGCCCGGGCAGGCCCGCGCGGTGCAGATCGACCTGGACGGCACCCAGCTCGGGCTGCGGTACCCGACCGAGGTGAACCTGACCGGCGACGCCCGCCCCACGCTGCGGGCGTTGCTGAACGAACTGGGCCCCGGCCCCGGACCGACCGCCTGGCGGGCGGAGGTCACCGAGGCCACCTCGGCGTGGCGCCGGGTGCAGCACGACCTGGCCGAGCAGGCAGCCGACCCGGTCAACCCGCAGTTGCTCTTCCACACGCTGAACGAGCGGCTGCCCGACGACGTGCTGCTCGCTGTCGACTGCGGTACCACCACCGCCTGGTACGCCCGACACATCCAGGTACGCCCCAGCATGCTGGCCAGCCTCTCCGGCACGCTGCTGTCCATGGGTGGTGCCATGCCGTACGCGTTGAGCGCCAAGTTCGCCCACCCGGACCGGCCGCTGGTCGCCTTGATCGGCGACGGCGCCATGCAGATGAACGGCGTCAACGAGCTGATCACCGTGGCGAAGTACTGGCGCAGCTGGGCCGACCCGCGCTTCGTGGTGCTGGTGCTCAACAACCGGGATCTGGCGTTCGTCAGCTGGGAACAGCGCTCCACCGAGGGGACGCCGATGTTCCCGGACAGCCAGCAGTTGCCGGACATCGCCTACCACCAGTGGGCGGAGGTGCTCGGGCTGCACGGCGAGTTGATCGACTCACCGGACCAGGTGCGCGACGTCTGGGACCGCGCGCTCACCGCCGACCGGCCGGTGGTGATCAACGCCCTGGTCGACCCGGCGGAGCTGATGCTGCCACCGCACTTCACAGTCGAGCAGGCCCGCAAGACCGCCGCGGCGGTGCTACGCGGCGACACCGACTGGGCCGGAATCATCCGCCGCGGCCTCCCCGCCACCCTGGCCAGCTACCGCCCCCGCCGCCACGACCGTTGACCCGCCCCGCGGGCGGGTCAGGGCGAGAGGGCAGGTGGTCAGCCTCGGCGGTCCAGCCAGCGTTGGAGGGCCGAGCGGGGGTCGTCGGTGGTGGGGTCCTGCCGGCGTTCCGGGACCGTTGGGCGCTCCACCGGGCGGCGCGCGTCGCCGGCCAGCTCACGGCTCGGTGCGACGAAGGCCTTCTCCGGTTGGCCCTTCACGGCGGTGGCGATGACCCGGGCGACCGCGTCGATCACCTTGGTCTGCACCGCCGACCCCACCGAGTCGGCCGGGTCGTCCGGGTTGGCGGCGATACCGGCCACCGCGACCTGCGGGGTGAAGCCGACGAACGTCTCGGTGGAGTTCTGCTCCGAGCTACCCGTCTTACCAGCCACCGGTCGGCCGTCGAGGATGTCGTTCACACCGGTGGCGGTGCCACCGTTGCACTGCCCGAACGCCGACTGCTGACCCACCGGGCAGCGAGCCGCGTCGGTCGCGGCACGGGCGACGTCGGCGTCGAGCACCCGCTTGCAGGAGGGCTGCCCCACCGGCACCTTCGTGCCGTCCGCGCCGGTCACCGAGACCACCGGCACCGGTGTGCAGTAGGTGCCCTCGGCGGCCACCGTGGCGTACGCGTTGGCCAGGTCCAGCGGAGTGGTGGCCGCCACGCCGAGGGTGAACGAACCCCAGTTCGCGGCGTTGTTCTTGGCGAAGTTGGCGTCCGAGTCGGCACGGAACGTGATGCCGAGCCGCTGCGCCATCTGGACCACCTTGTCCTGGCCGACCTGCTCGGCCAGCCACACGAAGTAGGTGTTCACCGAGCGGCCGAAGCCGTCCCACATCATCCGGTACCCGTCCATCCAGTCCGGGTTGGCGTTCGCCGGGCACCAGTGGCCGTCACAGCTGCCCGGCCCCTCGGCCGCGTACCGGGTGGGCAGCTTGGCGGGTGCGTCGAAACCGGTGGAGAGGGTACGGCCCGACTCCAGCGCGGCGAGCATCGTGAACAGCTTGAACGTGGAACCCGCCTGGTACCCGTCGACACTGGCTCCGCCGGAGATCAGCGGGTTGACGGTGTTCGGGTGGTTCGCCTGCCCGCCCGGGTTGTCGGCGAGGCTGTAGTGCCGGTTGACCGCCATCGCCAGAACCCGCCCGGTGCCCGGCTGAACCGCCGCGATCGGCAGGGCGCGCTTGTTGTCGTACCCGTAGACCTTGGTGGCCTGCTGCTGCGCGGTGGCCTGGATCTTCGGGTCCAGCGAGGTGACCACTGTGTAGCCGCCCGAACGCAGTGCCTGCTCGCGCTCGGCGACGGTCGCCCCGAAGGCCGGCTGGGTCAGCCACCACTGGCGCAGGTAGTCGCAGAAGAATCCCCAGTCGTCGTGGCCCTGGGAGACGGCGGTGCAGCCGTTGGGCTGGGCGGTGGGGCGCAGCGCCAGCGGCTCCGCCTTGGCCTGGGCGGCCTGCGCGACGGTGATTGCGTTGGTGGCGACCATCGAGTCCAGCACGTACGACCGGCGCGCCAGCGCCTCGTCCTTGTCGCCACTGATCGGGCTGTACGCGTCCGGGGACTGCACCAGACCGGCCAGCAGGGCCGACTCGGCGAGGGTCAACTGCGCCGGAGGCTTGCCGAAGTACCGCTGGCTGGCCGCCGCGATCCCGTACGCGCCGGAGCCGAAGTAGGCGATGTTCAGGTACCGGTCGAGGATCTCGTCCTTGCCGAGGCTCTTGTCCAGCGCGCTCGCGTACCGGATCTCCTGGATCTTGCGGCCCACTGTGGGATCGGTGGCGGCGGCACGCTCCTCGGCGGTGCGGGTGGGGTCGGTCTTGAGTACGTTACGGACGTACTGCATGGTCAGCGTCGAGCCGCCCTGCTCGGTGCCGCCACCCTTGACGTTGGCCACCAGCGCCCGGGCCAGGCCGCGCAGGTCGGCGCCACCGTGGTCGTAGAAGCGCCGGTCCTCAGCCGCCACGATCGCCTGCCGCATGACCGGGGCGATCTCCGACAGGGGGACGTCGGTGCGGTTCACGTCGTAGAACGTGGTGATCAGCGTCTTGCCGTCGTTGGCGTAGAGGTACGAACGCTGCGGCGTGGCCGGGGTCTTCAGCGAGGCCGGCAACGCGGCGTACGACCCGAGCGCGGAGCGGGCGGTGAGCCCGAGCAGCAGGTTGCCCGGCAACGCGGCGACTGCCAGGACAAGCCCGGCCAACACGCCAGCGAGCAGCACGGTGAAGAGCCGCGACAGCGGCGAGCGGGGGGCGGCCATGCTCCCCAGGATTGCCATGAAAGCCGCCAACCGACCACCCCCACCGGCCAATTGTCAGCAACTTCACGCCCACAGCCCAGCCCCCAGCCCCGCGCCTCCCCCGCCCCCGCGCCTCCCCCGCCCCGCCCCGCCCCGCCCCGGTGATCATGGGGTTAGCGGGAGGTTTGATCACGGGATCGCCCGTCAACCTCATGATCACCGGAGCTGGGCGAGGGGCGGGCCCGAGGCCCGGGTGGATGGGTGGGTGGGGCCGGGTGGGTGGGGCCGGGTGGGTGGGTTAGGGGTTGGGGGTGCTCAGGCTGGCGGAGGCGGCGTCTCGTGCGGTTTCGCGGGGCATCAGGCGACCGGAGCGGTAGCCGATGCCGATGCCGGCGATCAGCACGAAGATCGCGCCGAAGGTCTGCAACGAGCCGATCAGGGCACCGCCGAGGCCGAGCAGCGGCGCGGCGATGATCAGCATGACGCCGTCGCCGAGGCTGAAGGTGCCCGAGCGGGCCACCGCCCAGCCGGTGAGGAACCAGCCCGCGCTGTAGAACGTCGCGCCGAGCAGGACCAGTGACCGCGCGGTGGCGCCGAAGACCGGCGTCTGCTCCTCGAACCCGGCGAACGGCAGCATCAGCACGGTGCCGGCGATGCTGACCAGCAGGCCGGCGGCGGCCACCCGGCGGCTGCGGGTCGCGGCCAGCAGCCCGGTGAGGGCCAGCAGCGCGAGCAGGCCGAGCCAGACCGCGGCCACCCAACCGATCAGGTACACCGCCCGGCCGTCGGCCGGATAGGGGTCGTTGCCCACCCCTCCGTCGCTGGCCATCGCCACCGCGCCGTACAGGATGGCGTACGCGGGCAGCAGCCAGACCGCCGCTCGCGCGAACCGACGTACCGAGAAGGCCCAACTGGCGTTCGTGGCAGGGGCGCCCGGGGTCGGCTCGCCGACGAAGGGCAGTACGCCGAACCCGCCACCGCTGCGCCGGGAGCCCAGCGGGGCGACCGGGTCGTGCGCGCCGGGCACCGGGGCCGAGGACCACATCCGATTCGCCGGATCCTTCATGCGTCACCTCGCTCGTCGTCGAGCGGTGCACCGACGCGCCGGGGCGCCCCGATTGCCTGGTCACCACCCGTCCTAGGACCGATCGTGGCAGGCGTCGGAGCGCCCCATGAGTCTTTCTCGTATTTAGCCGACCGGGTGGCCGGCGTACAGGATCAGCCGCGCTCGCGCTGGTCGGCCGGGTCCTCGACGAGGCTGGTCGGCGACACCGGCTCCGGCGCGGGCAGCCCCTTCGACCCCTTGCCGCCGGTGGCCTGCGCCTCGGCGACGCGTACCTCGTCGTGGATCTGCTGCGCGGCGTCCGCCGCGGCCTGCGCCGCCTCCGCAGCCTCGCGCTCGACCTGGCTCGCCTGGTCCGCAGCCTCCGGTGCGGGCAGATCCCCCACCATCTGGCTCAGCCCACCGAGCGCGCCACCCATCCCCTCCAGGGCCTTGGTCAGCTCGGCCGGGATGATCCAGACCTTGTTGGCGCTGCCCTGGGCGATCTGCGGCAGAGCCTGCAGGTACTGGTAGGCGAGCACCTTCTGGCTCGGGTTGGCCTGGTGGATCGCGTCGAAGACCGTCCGGATAGCCTTCGCCTGACCCTCGGCCTGCAGGATCCGGGCCTGCCGGTCACCGTCGGCCCGCAGCACCGCCGACTGCTTGTCACCCTCGGCGGTGAGGATCACCGACTGCTTGTGCCCCTCGGCGGTCAGGATCGCCGCACGACGGTCCCGCTCGGCGCGCATCTGCTTCTCCATGGAGTCGCGGATGCTGGCCGGCGGCTCGATCGCCTTGATCTCGACCCGGGTCACCTTGATGCCCCAGCGGCCGGTGGTCTCGTCCAGCACACCCGAGAGGTGCCGGTTGATCTCGTCCCGGCTGGTCAATGCCCGCTCCAGATCGAGCGAACCGATCACGTTACGCAACGTGGTGACGGTCAGCTGCTCGATGGCCTGGAGGAAGCTGGAGATCTCGTAGGTCGCCCGGACCGAGTCGACCACCTTGAAGTAGAGGACCGTGTCGATCGAGACCACCAGGTTGTCCGAGGTGATCACCGGCTGCGGCGGGAAGCTGACCACCTGCTCCCGCATGTCGACCTTGGTACGGACCGCGTCGATGAACGGCACCAGCAGGTTGAGGCCGGGGCTGAGGGTGCGCTTGTACTTGCCGAGCCGTTCCACCACGTCCTGACGTTGCTGCGGCACGATCCGCACAGCCTTGGCCAGCGTTATCACGGCGATCAACGCCACCGCGATCACCACCACCCCGATTAAGGTCATTCCGTTCACCCTCTCGATTCCGGCAGCTCGCCGGCGGAAGAAACATCGTCCTGCCACACCAGGGCGGTAGCGCCCCGGACCTTTATCACCCGAACCCGTTGACCGGGGTCGTAGACCTGTGTCGTGTCGTACGACCGGGCGCTCCACAACTCACCGTCGATCTTGACGAGACCCTGCTCGGCGTCCACCCGTTCCAGCACCAGCGCCGTGGAGCCCTCGATCGCCTCCACGCCGAACGGCTGCTCGCCACTCTCCAGCGCGGAGCGGCTGTGCCGCCGGATAACCGGTCGGACCACCACCAGGCTCAGCGCCGACACCACCGCGAAGACCAGCGCCTGCACGGCGACCGGCGCGCCCAGGGCGGCCGCACCGGCGGCGGCGAACGCACCGGCCCCGAACATGATCAGAAATAGCGTCGTCGTGAAAATCTCGGCGACGGCCAGCAGCACACCCAAAACGATCCACACCACGGCGTCCACCACCCAATCGTGACACGCAAATGCACGCGCGACCTTCCCGTGAAGATCAGTAGGCTCTGCGAGACCCTTTCCGGCCCGTCAGAAACACCACGATCGGCGGCCCGACCCGAGGAGATCCCGTTGACAGTGCTCCCCGAGACCGCCCGACAGATCGACACCCGGGTCGCCCAGGCACAGGCCGACGGTCACACCCCGTCGCTGGTGCTGGGCGTGGTCCGCGACGGCACGCTCGCGCATGTGGCCGTCGCCGGCGAACACCCCCGCCCGGATGTCGACCTGCAGTACCGGGTGGGCTCGATCAGCAAGACGATGACCGCCACCCTGATCATGCAGTTGCGCGACGCCGGCCGACTGGCCCTGGACGACCGGCTGGAGCAGCACCTGCCGGGCACCGGTGTGGGCGAGCTCACAGTGCGCCAACTGCTCGGCCACGCCAGCGGCATCCAACGCGAACCGGAGGGCGACTGGTGGGAGCGGGCGGCGGGGGTCGATCTCGCCACAGTGCTCGCCGAGGTCGACGCCGACAAGATCGCTTACCCGCCGCACCGCGCGTACCACTACTCCAACCTGGCGTACGGGCTGCTCGGCGGGTTGCTCGAACGGCTCACCGGGACACCCTGGGCCGACCTGCTCGACGAACGGATCCTCACCCCGCTGAGCCTGCGCCGCACCACCTACGCGGCCACCGAGCCGTACGCCCGCGGCTACGTCGTCCACCCCTGGCACGGCACGCTGCGCGAGGAACCCCGCACCGACACCGGCGCCATGGCCCCCGCCGGGCAGCTCTGGTCGACTATCGAGGACCTGGGCCGCTGGGCAGCGTTCCTGGCCGACCCCGACCCGGCGGTGCTGGCCGCCGAGACGCTGACCGAGATGTGTGCCCCCGTGGTGATCAGCGACCTGGACTCCTGGACCGGCGGGCACGGCCTGGGGCTGGAGCTCTACCGCGACGGCGAGCGCGTGTACGTCGGGCACGGCGGCTCGATGCCCGGGTACGTGGCCGCCCTCCTGGTGCACCGGCCAACCCGTACCGCAGTGGTCGGTTTCGCCAACTCGTACGGCTTCCCGATCACCGGGCTCGGCCGCGAACTGCTGACCACCGTGCTGGACGCCGAGCCGGCGTTCCCGCAGCCGTGGCGGCCGGCCACCGCCGCGCCGGATGCCGAGTTGGCCGAGCTGACCGGCCGCTGGTGGTGGATGGGCACTTCGCTGGACCTGAGCTGGGACGCGGGTGACCTGGTGGCCCACGTACGCGGTGAGCGGGTGAGCCGGTTCACCGCCGAGGGGACGGACCGCTGGCGGGGACGTTCCGGCCCGGAGAACGGCGAGATCCTGTCGGTGCTGCGCGACGACAACGGACGGGCGGCGGCGATCGACATCGCCACGTTCGTCTTCACGCGCAGCCCCGACGAGGTTCCCTGACCGCCGGAAGGACCGGTCGGGTCAGGGGGCTTCGGTGACGAAGTCGATGAGGCGTTCCACGGCGTTGATCAGAGGGGTCTCCACGTCGGCGAAGCTGTTCACCCGGGACAGGATGTGCCGCCACATGTCGGCCGGCTCGGCCACCCCGAGGGCCGCGCAGACCCCCTCCTTCCACGGCCGCCCCGGCGGCACCACCGGCCAGGCCGCGATGCCCAACGCGGCCGGCTTCACCGCCTGCCACACGTCCACGTAGGGGTGCCCGGTAACCAGCACGTGCGGCGAGTTCACCCGGGCGACGATCCGGCTCTCCTTGCTGCCCGGCACCAGGTGGTCGACGAGCACGCCGAGTCGTCGGGTCGGGCCGGGGCCGAAGTTGCGCACCTCGGCGTCGAGGGCGTCGATGCCGTCCAACGGCTCGACCACCACACCCTCGATCCGTAGGTCGTCGCCCCAGATCCGCTCGACCAGCGCGGCGTCGTGGATGCCTTCCACCCAGATTCGGCTGGCCTTCGCCACCTGGGCCCGGACGTTGTCCACGGCGACCGAGCCGGACGCGGTCCGCCGACGGGCCGTCGGCACCGCCGCGCGGGTCGGGCGGCGCAGCGTCACCGGACGGCCGTCGAGCAGGAACGCCGCCGGCAGCAGCGGGAAGTTGCGCCGTTTACCGTGCCGGTCCTCCAACACCACCGCGCCGGCCTCGAAGCCCACCACCGCTCCGCAGAACCCGGAGTCGGCATCCTCGACCACGAGATCCGGTTCGGCGTCCACCTCGGGGGTGACCTTGCGCCGTCGCCAGTCGCCCGCCAACACGTCCTCGCCGTATCGCCCCGCCATGTCGATCACGCTAACTCCCCCACCATCACCCCGCCCCCCGACACACCGCCCCACCCACACCCCACCACTGTCTCGATCATGGGGTGGTTTCGAGTCGGCCCAGGGCGCTCTCGCCGCCCGGGCTCAGGTGGTACGCGTCGGTGAACCAGTCCGGCCCACGTGGGCTCTGGCAGTCCGTACATGGCCGTTCCTCCGTGACTTGGTGTTGCCTTGCCGTTCTGGCATGCTGCATATGCGGAACTTGGTTCCGCTATAGCGGACACGCGGAACATGGTTCCGTTTTCCAAGGGGTGTGACGGAGGCAACGGTGACCGGCACGGAGTCGGGCGTCCCGCGGAAGCAGCGGGCTGATTCGCGGCGCAACGAGACGGCGCTACTGGAGGCGGCCGCCGCGGCATTCGTCGTCTCCGGAGTCAACGCGCCGGTACGCGACATCGCCGCCAGGGCGGGCGTCGGCGTCGGGACGATCTACCGCCACTTCCCGACGCGGGCCGATCTGATCGTCGCGGTGTACCGACACCAGGTCGAGGCATGCGCCGAGGCGGGCCCGGTGCTGTTGACGGAGAGCGCCACACCGCACGCCGCCCTGGCGAGCTGGATCCACCTCTTCGTCGACTTCCTGGTCACCAAGCACGGCCTCGCCGAGGCGATGCGGTCCGACGACGCCGCCTTCCAGACGCTGCACGCCTACTTCCTCGACCGGCTCGTCCCCGTCTGCGCCGAACTGCTCGACGCCGCCAGCACAGCGGGCGAGATCATTCCTGGCATAGACGCCCTCGTCCTGATGCACGGCATCGGCAATCTCTGCATCGGCGCCGACAGCCCTGACTACGACGCGCGCCTCATGGTCGGACTCGTCATCGCGGGCTTGCGGGTGCGTTAGCGCACGGGGAGGTACGCGGGACACGGTCACGGGGCTGCCGGCCCGGGCGGACGAGTTGACCGTGCCCGCGGCCGAGGATCGGGCGAAGGGGGCAGTTGGGGGCAGGCCGGGCGACCGGAGCGGCAGCCGAGACAGGGCCGGTCGTGACCACGTACCCTTTCGGCATGTCCACCCCCGCAACGGGCGCGGCCACACTCGCGCCGCGCCGGTCCAGCCGGTTCGTTGCCTGGGTGCGCGCGTGGCGCGCCGGGTTGGTGCCCTACGACGAGGTCGCCGACGCCATCGCCGGCGACGAGGAACACCTCGTTGCGGACGCCCCGGGCACCTGGACCGACGTCCCGCTGGGCGCCGCGCTGCCCACCCTGGCCAAGCTCTCCCCGGACGAGATCCGCCTGGTGCTGCCCGCGCCGGGCGACCCGAGGGGTCTGCCCGGCCCCGGCGACTTCGCCGGTGCGGCGCTGGTCACGGGCGAGGCGGTGGTCGCCGGCGGGCTCGGGTTGATTCCCCAGGTGCGGCTGCACACCTCCGGCTCCGGAGACTGTTTCGAGACGGTGCTGTGGCGGGTCTACCCGCTGCCGGCCAACGCCGCCGCCGCGTCACTGTCGTTGCCTGGCGCGGCCGAGGCGGAGGCCGAGTTGGCCGCCGCGCTGGCCGAGACGACCGCCGCCCTGACCCGACTCGACGTGGCCCAGTGGCGGCCCGAGTTGGCCGGTGCGCTGGCCGCGCTCCGCCGTCCGGACGGCGCCACCGACCTGCCACCGGGCTTCGACCCGCGGGCCCGTCGGCTCTTCGCCCGGGCCGCGGTGCTCGACCGCGTGCTCGCGCTGGCCGGGCACTCCGCCCCGGGCGGGGCGATCAACAACTACGAGGCGCAGCAACGGGACGCGGCACTTCGCCCCCTGACCGCTGCCTGCCGGCAGGCGCTGGTGGCCGCCTGCAACGCTCCCCTGCGCCCCTGATCGGACCACCGCACGCAGCACCGCCGGCACGGAGCCGACCGGGGCAGTTCAGACCTCGTCGAGCAGGTCCGCTACCGAGTTGACGATCCGGGACGGGCGGTACGGGTAACGCTCCGCCTCGGTGCGGGTGCTGATCCCGGTGAGCACCAGGATGGTCTCCAGCCCAGCCTCCAGGCCACACAGGATGTCGGTGTCCATCCGGTCACCGATCATCGCGGTGCTCTCCGAGTGCGCGTTGATGGTGTTGAGCGCCGAGCGCATCATCATCGGGTTGGGCTTGCCCACGAAGTACGGCTCGACCCCGGTCGCCTTGGAGATCATGGCGGCGACCGAGCCGGCGGCGGGTAGCGCGCCCTCCACGGACGGGCCGGTCACGTCGGGGTTGGTGCAGATGAACCGGGCACCGTCGTTGATCAGGCGGACGGCCTTGGTGATCGCCTCGAAGCTGTAGGTGCGGGTCTCGCCGAGCACCACGTAGTCGGGGGCGAAGTCGGTCAGCACGTAGCCGACGGCGTGCAGCGCCGTGGTCAACCCGGCCTCACCGATGACGTACGCGGTGCCACCCGGCCGCTGGTCGGCGAGGAACTGGCCGGTGGCCAGCGCGGACGACCAGATCGACTCCTCCGGCACGTCCAGCCCCATCCGGCTGAGCCGGGCCGTCAGGTCCCGCGGGGTGTAGATCGAGTTGTTGGTCAGCACCAGGAACGGCTTGCCGGAGGCGCGCATCCGGTTGATGAACTCCGGCGCGCCGGGCACCGGCTGGCCCTCGTGCACCAGCACGCCGTCCATGTCGGTCAGCCAACTCTGCACGGGCTTACGGTCATGCATGATGATCCTCAGAGGTCAGGGGCGACGGGTCGGCACGCAACAGACGGTGGGGCAGGTGTCCCACATGGGCAGCTCGCCCAGGCGGCGGCGCAGCTGCGCGCCGTCCGGGTCGGTCCGCTCGGTGACCAGCTCACGCACCATGGTCACGAAGCGCGGGTCGGTGCCCGGCGTGCCGGCCCGGACGAAGTCCAGGCCGAGCTGCTTCGCCGTCTCCAGCGCTTCGGTGTCCAGGTCCCACACGACCTCCAGGTGATCGGAGACGAACCCGATCGGGCTGACCACCACACCGGTGGTGCCGCCCTGCGCGAGGGCGGCCAGGTGGTCGTTGATGTCTGGCTCCAGCCACGGCACCTGCGGCGGGCCGGAGCGGCTCTGCCAGACCAGGTCGTACGCCAGGTCGGGTGCGGCGGCCGCGGCGACGAGCCGGGCGGTCTCGTGCAGCTGCGCCTCGTACCGGCCGCCGTGCGGGCCGGCGTTCGCCGCCATCGAGTTGGGGATGGAGTGGGCGGTGAAGACCAGCCGGGTGGTGTCCCGCTTCGCCGGGTCGAGCTGACCCAGCGCCGCCCGGACCGCGTCGACGTGCGGCTCGACGAAGCCGGGGTGGTCCCAGAACTGACGCAGCTTCTCGATCACCGGGGCGTCCGGGCCGACGGCGGCACGGGCGGCGGCGATGTCCTCCTGGTACTGCCGGCAGGACGAGTAGCCGCCGTACGCGCTGGTGACGAAGGCCAGCGCCCGGGTGATCCCGTCGTCGCGCATCTGGGTCACGGTGTCGGCGAGCATCGGGTCCCAGTTGCGGTTGCCCCAGTAGATGGGCAGGTCGACACCGTGCGCGGCGAAGTCGGCGCGGACGGCGGCGAGCAGGTCCCGGCACTGCTGGTTGATCGGGGACACCCCGCCGAAGTGCTGGTAGTGCTCGGCGACCTCGACCAGTCGTTCGGGAGGCACACCCCGGCCCCGGGTCACGTTCTGCAGAAACGGCATCACGTCCTCGGGCCGTTCGGGCCCGCCGAAAGACACCAGCACCACCGCGTCGTACGACATGGGGTCATTCTTGCCCCTCGACCGGGACGTCCCGGCGACGCCCCCTGGTCCGGACGCGTAGATCACGCGGACGGTGACCAGGGAGCGTCAAGGTGCAGCGTCAGGAGCCGATGGCGTGGTAGCCGCCGTCGACGTGGACGATCTCGCCGGTGGTGGCCGGGAACCAGTCGGAGAGCAGCGCAAGGCAGGCCCGCGCGGCGGGCTCCTGGTCGGTGAGGCTCCAACCCAGCGGGGCACGCTCGGCCCAGGCGTCCTCGAACTGGTCGAAGCCGGGGATCGACTTCGCGGCGATGGTGCGCAGCGGCCCGGCGGCGACCAGGTTGCTGCGGATGCCCTGCTTGCCCAGGTGCAGCGCCAGGTAGCGGGACGCGGACTCCAGGCCGGCCTTGGCCACGCCCATCCAGTCGTAGACCGGCCACGCCTTCGTCGCGTCGAAGGTCAGGCCGACCACCGCGCCGCCGGGCGACATCAGCGGCAGCGCCGCCATGGCCAGCGACTTGTACGAGAAGGTGGAGACGTGCAGCGCGGTCGCCACGTCCTCCCAGGGCGCGTCGAGGAAGCCGCCGCCCAGGCAGCTCTGCGGGGCGAAGCCGATCGAGTGCACGACACCGTCGAGGCCGTCGACGTGCTCGCGTACCCGGTCGGCGAGGCCGGCCAGGTGCTCGGTGTTGGTGACGTCCACCTCGATGACCGGCGCCGGCTCGGGCAGCCGCTTGGCGATCCGCTCGACCAGGGAGAGCCGGCCGTAGCCGGTGAGCACGACCTGCGCGCCATTTTCCTGAGCGAGCTTCGCCACCGAGAAGGCGATCGAGGCGTCGGTGATGACACCGGTGACGAGCAGTCGCTTACCGGCGAGCAGTCCGGACATCGCTGATTTCCTCCGTAATCAAAAGGGTTAGTGGCCCATGCCGAGGCCGCCGTCGACCGGGATGACGGCGCCGGAGACGTACCCGGCGCTGTCCGAGGCCAGCCAGGTGACCACGGCGGCGACCTCGTCCGGGCTGGCCATCCGGCCGGCCGGGATGGACTTGAGGATCTCCGCCTTGCGGTCGCCGGAGAGGCCGGCGGTCATGTCGGTGTCGATGAAGCCGGGCGCCACCACGTTCGCGGTGATGTTGCGGCTGCCCAGCTCCCGGGTGATCGAGCGAGCGACGCCGACGAGGCCGGCCTTGCTGGCGGCGTAGTTGACCTGCCCGGCGCCGCCGGCGAGGCCGACCACCGAGGAGATGAAGATCATGCGACCCCACTTGGCGCGGAGCATCTTGCCGGAGGCCCGCTTCGCGACCCGGAACGCGCCGGTGAGGTTGGTGTCCACCACGTCGGTGAACTGCTCCTCGGACATCCGCAGCAGCAGCGTGTCGGCGGTCATGCCGGCGTTGGCCACCAGCACCTCGACCGGACCCAGCTCGGCCTCGACGGCGGCGAACGCAGCGTCGATCGAGGCGGCGTCGGTGACGTCGGCGCGTACGCCGAACAGCCCGTCGGGTGCCTCGCCGCTGCGGTGGGTGACCGCCACCCGGTCGCCCTGCTTGGCGAAGGCCTGCGCGATGGCCAGGCCGATCCCCCGGTTGCCCCCGGTCACCAGCACGGTACGGGCCACTGTTCCCCCTTGCGAATGGTCAGCACGGACGCGTCGGAGCCTAGGCGTTACCGGCAGGTAAGCGCTAACGGGAGTCGCGTCACACTGGGGTACGACACCGGGATCAACCCCTGGTGGCACGCCTCGTGGCGGGGTCGGCCCGTAGCCTCCGGGTGGTGAACCGGCATCCGATCGCGGTGGCCCTGCGGGCCCTACGGCAGACACTGCTCGGCCCGGACGCCCGGCCCGAACGGCCGCTGCTGGCCCGCTGGCCCGGCCCGGCCCGCTACGCCGCGCCGGTCGGCCTGCTCGCCGCGCTCGGCCTCTTCCTGATCACGTTGACCGTGGAGAGCGACTGGGGCCTGCCGCCGCCGATCGCGCTCCTGTTCGCGGCGATGACCGTGGCGCCGCTGCTGGCGCTGCCCCGGCGTCCGCTGCTGGCCTGGCGGCTGACGGTGCTGGCCCTGCTGATCTGCACGTTCAACGCGCCGGCCGACCAGGCGTGGCCGTGGACCCCGCCGCTGGCACTCGGGTCGATCGCGGTGCTGGCGGTGGTCGTCGCACGGGTCGACCGGCCGGTGCTGGTCTGGGTGGTGACGATCAGCACGGTGCCGGTGCTCACCCTGGTCCATCCCGACAACCGGGTCCCCGTCCTGCTGCTGCTCGGCGCGCTGGCGATCGTCGGCGACCTGATCCGCCGCAACCGGCTGTCCCGGCACGCGCTGGCGGCGCAGGCCGAGCTGAGCGAACGGGAGCAGGAGCGCCGCGCGGTGCTGGAGGAACGCACCCGCATCGCCCGGGAACTGCACGACGTGGTGGCCCACCACATGTCGCTGATCGCGGTGCAGGCGGAGACCGCCCCGTACCGGCTGACGGACGTGCCGGCCCCGGCAGCCGCGGAGTTCGTCGCCATCGCCGCGTCGGCCCGCGACGCGCTCACCGACATGCGGCGGCTCCTGGGGGTGCTGCGCAGCGAGACGAGCGGGCCGCAGACCGCGCCGCAGCCGGACCTCACCGACCTGGGCGCGATGGTGGACGCGGCACGCCGGGCCGGGCTGCCGGTCACTCTGGACGCCGAGCCGGTGGACGACGACCGGGTGCCCGCGCCGGTCGGGCTGGCCGCGTACCGCATCGTCCAGGAGGGCCTGGCCAACGCGGCCCGCCACGCTGCCGGCGCCGCGGTGCGGGTCACCGTCCGCGTCGGCCGGTCCGGTCTGGGAGTACGCGTCGAGAACTCCCCCGCCGACGTCCGACCGACCGCCGACGGCGGCTCCGGGCACGGGCTGACCGGCATGCGGGAACGGGCCACCTCGCTGGGCGGTACGTTCACCGCCGGGCCGCTGCCCGACGGGGGTTACGCGGTGGCGGCCGAGTTGCCGTACGACGCGGAGGGCGGGGACCGATGATCCGGGTGCTGATCGCCGACGACCAGGCGATGGTCCGGCAGGGTTTCGGCGCGCTGCTCGCCGCCCAACCGGATCTGCTGGTGGTCGGGGACGCCGCCGACGGCGCGCAGGCGGTGGCCGCCGCCCGCCACCTCGACCCGGACGTGGTGCTGATGGACGTGCGGATGCCGGTCATGGACGGGCTGGAGGCCACCCGCAAGTTGCTCGGTGACCGGTCGACGCAGCGACCCCGGGTGCTCATCCTCACCACCTTCGACCTGGACGACTACGTGTACGAGGCGCTGCGCGCCGGGGCCAGCGGGTTCCTGCTCAAGGACGCCCCGGCGGCCGATCTGGTGCAGGCGGTGCGGGTGGTGGCGGCCGGGGACGCGCTGCTCGCCCCGGGGGTCACCCGTCGGCTGATCGCCGAGTTCGCGGCCCGTCCGGACCGTCGCCGCCCACGCCCCACCGACCTGGCCGGGCTCACCCCACGCGAGACCGAGGTGCTGCGGTTGATCGCGCGGGGCCGCAACAACGCGGAGATCGCGGGTGACCTGGTGGTGGCCGAGCAGACAGTGAAGACGCACGTCGGGCGGATCCTGGCCAAGCTGGGTCTGCGCGACCGGGCCCAGGCCGTGGTGCTGGCGTACGAGACGGGTCTGGTGGCCGCCGGCGAGTAGCCCTGTGGAGCCAGCCCGGGAACGGCTCTGCGGGACGACGACCCGGCCCCGCCCCTGGGCGCAATCTCCCTCCGAACGACATTCCGGAGGGAGAACGTGATGCGACGACGAGGTGCCAGCCGGGTCGCGATGGCCGCGCTGCTCGGCGTGAACCTGGTTCTGCCGACCCGACCCGAGCCGGCCACTGCGGCGGGGTTCGTCGAGGCGTACCCAGTGATGGCGGCGGCGATGCGCGCGGCCGGCCCCCCGTACGCGGACTGGGCGGCCGACGGACGCCGGTTCCTGCTGTTCGACGAACGCGGTGACGGCCGCGCGGTCGAGGTGTTCGGCGACCTCGCCGACGCGGACCGGATCGCGGTGCTGGTGCCGGGGGTCGGCAGCACCCTCGCCGACTTCGACAGGGGGTTGGGCGGTGTGGCCCGGCGGGCGCCGGCGGTGCAGGCCGGGCAGCTCTACCGGGAGCTGCGGGCGACCGACCCGGCGGCGCGGGTCGCGGTGCTGGCCTGGCTCGGCTACGACCCGCCCGACGGGGCGTTGACCGCCGCCGGTGGCGTCAGCGCGCGGCGCGGCGCGGCCGGCCTGGCCACGCTGCTGAGGGAGCTGGCCGGGCGGCGTCCGGCGGCGACGATCACGCTGGTCGGGCACAGCTACGGGTCGCTGGTGGTGTCGCTGGCGGCGACGGAGGCCCCTACCCAGGTCACCGACGTGGTCAGCCTCGGCGGCGTCGGCGCCGGGGTGCAGCGCGCCGACGACCTGCCCGGCGGGCGGCGGTTCTGGGCGGCCGAGGCGCCGACCGACTGGATCCGCCGGGTACCGCCGGTGCGCCTGCCCGGCCTGGGTTTCGGCCGACGACCCGGTGATCCGGCGTTCGGTGCCCGACCCCTGCCGGTGGGTGGGGTGGCGGGGCACGACGGCTACCTCGCGCCGGGCAGCGCCGCGCTGGTCGCGGTGGCGGCGGTCGTGTTGGGCGGCGTCGACGCCGACCGGATCGGGGACGCCCGGTGAGCCGGGACCGTGCCGTCGACGCGCTGCGGGCGTACGCCATCGGCGGGGTGGTGCTGGGGCACTGGCTGGTCACCGGGTTGGTGTTGACCGGCGACGGCGGGCTGCACCAGGCCAGTCCGCTGACCGCCCTGCCCGACCTGGCCCCGACGACCTGGGTGTTGCAGACGCTCGGGTTGTTCTTCTTCACCGCCGGGTTCGGCTCGACCCGCTCGCTGGCCCGCTGTCCGGGCGGCGCGGGCGGCTGGCTGGCCGGTCGGTTGCGCCGGCTGCTGCTGCCCACCGTGGCGCTGCTCGGTGTGGGGGCCGCCGTGCTGCTCGCCGCCACCGTCCTCGGCACCTCGGACGACACGCTCGCCGTCGCGCTGCGGCTGGCGGTCAGCCCGCTGTGGTTCCTGCTACCGCTGGTGATCCTGGTCGCGGTGACCGGCCCGCTGCGCGTCGCCGTACGCCGGTGGGGGGTGGCGCGGTGCGGGGCACCGGCGGTGGCCGTGGTGGCCGCTGTCGACCTGGCCGTCCGGCTGCTGCCGTCCGGCACCGACCTGCCCCCGGTCACCGTGCTGACGGCCTGGTCGGTGCCGTACCTGCTGGGTGTGGCGCACGCCGACGGGCGACTGGACGGCCGGCGGGCGGGCGGCACGTTGGCGGCCGGTGGGGCGGTCGCGCTGGCGGCGCTGCTGGCGCTGGGCTACCCGGTGAGCGCAGTCGGCGTGCCCGGGGCCGGGGTGTCCAACCTGAACCCGCCGTCACTGCTGGTCGTGGCGCTGGCGGTGACCCAGGTCGGGCTGGGGCTGCTCGCCCGGCCGGCACTGCACCGGCTGCTGACCCGGCCGCTGCCGGGCGCAGCGGTGACCGCTGTGAACCGGTCCGCCGTCCGGATCTACCTGTGGCACCAGCCGGTACTGGTGGCGGTGACAGCGCTCACCGCCCGCGGCGGGCTGGCCCTGCCCGGTCTGCACACCGCCCCGGACGGCCCGCTGTGGGTGCTAGCGCGCTGCTGCTGGCTGCCGTTGCTCGCCATGGTGCTGGTCACTGTGGTGCGGGTCGGGCAGCCGAGGTCGTTTCGGCGAGGCGTACGCGCTGGTGGCGAGCGGCGTCGCCAACCGGGCGGTGGAGGGGTCGCCGGCCGGTCGGCCGAGTGCGTTCCGCCGGCACCGCAGGTGTACGATCATCGACGTTCCGGCCCGCCCGACTTGCAGGAGGTGATCGCTGTGCGAGATAGCGATCCTCCCAGTCGTGGCCGGGCCGATGGTCAGTCCCGCTGAGCCACGACTCAGTCTGGTGAGCTGACCCCGCTCCGCTCCCCACCACGTCGGCACCTGCCGAGGTGAGTGTGCCGCGCCGCCCGATCCCGGGCGGTCGCCGGGAGCCGCCCGGTCACGACTTCGTGTGCGCGTCCCCACCCCCTGCGGTCCGCCCCCGCACGCGGACCGTCCAGCCGCCACCCGGAGCCGTCCATGAGCCGCTACGTCGCCCCGCTGGGCTTCACCCTCGCCGCCGTCTGGGTGGCCATCGTCTTCGTGCTCGCCGGTGGCGGTCACTGACCGCTCCGAATCGGCGGCGGCTGGCGCTGCCCCGTGCTGGTGCCGGCGGCGGTCCCTGACCGCCGCCGGCGCACCGGCTACAGCATCCGGGACGACCAGAGCAGACTGAACGCGCCAGCACAGAGCGCCAGCAGCAACGCCACCCCGGCGTACCACTGGGTCACCTCACGCGGCTCGGTGCGGAACCCGATCGAGCTGCCCATGTCCTGATAGACCTGCTTCAGCTCGCTCACCGAGGCCGCCTCGTAGAAGTAACCCTCGGTGGTCTCGGCCAGCTCGGCGAGGGCCAACCGGTCCACCGGCACCCGCTGCAACTGCCCGCCGATGTCGACCTGCCCGGTGTCGGTGCCGAAGGCGATGGTGGAGACCGGAACGTTGGCGGCCTGCGCGGCCGCCGCCGCCTCCTCCACCGCCCGACCGGAAGTCCGGAAGCCGTCGGAGAGCAGCACGATCCGGGCCGGCGGAATGCCCGCCGCGCCATCGGTAGGCACCGACCGGATCGCCTCCAGGCAGGTGAACACCGCCTCGCCGGTCGCTGTCGCCTCGGCCAGCACCAGCCCGTCGATGGCGCTGGTCACCGCGTCCCGGTCCTTGCCCGGCGGCACCAGCACGTTGGCCGCCTTGGCGAACGACACGAGGCCCAGGTTGTAGCTCTCCGGCAGCTCACTGACGAACTGCTTGGCCGCCTCCTGGGCCGCCTCCAGCCGGTTCGGCGCCACGTCGTCGGCCTGCATCGACAACGACACGTCGATGGCGAGCATCACTGTGGCCCGCTCCAGCGGCTCCTTGGTGTCCACAGCGGGACGGGCCAGCGCGGTGGCCAGCACCAGCAGGCAGAGCAGGAACGCGGTCGCGGGGACGTGCCGACGCCAGCCCAGGCCCTTCGGCGCGACCGTACGCAGCAGGTCCACATTGGTGAACCGCATCGCGTACGCCCGGCGGTGCAGCTGCCGCCAGACGTAGAACGCGGCGAGGGCGAAGACCGGCAGCACAGCCAGCAGCCACCACGGTTGCAGAAAACGGATCATCGTGTCGTCCCCCGGGTGCGGGCGTGCCGCTGCGCGGCAACGAATCGCACCATGTCCAGCAGCCAGTCTCGGTCGGTACGCAGACGCAGGTGGGCCGCGCCGGCGCCGCGTAGGGCGGCGGCGATCGTGGCCCGTTGGGCGGTGGCGGCCTCGGCGTAGCGCTGCCGCAGCCGTGGGTCGGCGGTCTGCACCTCGTGCAGCTCGCCGCTCTCCGGGTCGACCACCGGCAACACGCCCACGTCGGGTAGCTCCAGCTCACGCGGGTCGACCACCTCGATCGCCAGCACGTCGTGGCGGACGCGCAGCTTGCGCATCGGCCGCGCCCACTGCTCGGCCGGCGCGAGGAAGTCCGAGACCACCACTGCCACCCCGCGACGGCGGGGCGGACGGTTGAGCATCTCGATCAGGGCGCCCAGATCACCACGGCCGGGCTGGATGGCGGTGCCGGCGACCGTACGCAACAGGCCCTGCGCCTCCTTGCGACCGGAACGGGCCGGCAGGCGGGTGAGCACCCCGGGCCCGGCCGGTGGCGGCGTGCCCCGCCAGCGTCGGGCCGGGGCGGACGCGCCGCCGCCGGTGCCGATGACAGCGCCGATCCGGTTGCCGCCGCGCACCGTCAGGTGGGTGATGGCGGCCGCGGCGGCGACCACCACCTCGCGCTTGAGCCACTGCCCGGTGCCGAAGTCCAGGCTGGCGGACAGGTCGAGGGCCAGCCAGGTCTCCAGCTCCCGGTCGGCGACCGTACGCCGCACGTGCGGTGTGGTGGTCCGGGCCGTGACCGGCCAGTCCATCCGGCGCACGTCGTCACCGGGGCGGTACTCCCGGGACTCACCCGCCTCACTGCCCGGTCCGGGCAACAGGCCGGCGTAGTCGCCCTGGAGCAGGCCGTCGAGCTTGCGGGTGACGAGCAGCTGAAGCCGGGACAGCACGGCCTCGCTGCGGTCGGCGAGGGGTGCCGGACGAGGGGTGGGTGAGGTCACGGGCGCTGCCCGGGCCAGCCAGCGCCCGGCGGCGGCGCGATCGACTGCGGGGTGGCCTGCTGCCGGGGAGCGACCGCCGGGAGCGGGATCGTCGACATCACCCGCTGCACGATGTGGTCGGCGGGCACGTCGTCGGCGAGCGCGTCGTAGCTGAGCACCAACCGGTGCCGCAGGATGTCCGGCGCGATGTCCTGCACGTCCTGCGGCAGCGCGTAGTCACGCCCGCGCAGCAGCGCCAGGGCGCGGGTGGCCCGGACCAGACCCAGCGAGGCGCGCGGGCTGGCTCCGTACTGGATCAGTTGCGCGACGTCGGGCATCCCGTGCTCGGCCGGGGCCCGGGTGGCCAGCACCAACCGGACCGCGTAGTCGACGAGGGCGTTGTGGACGAAGACCTGGTCCGCCTTGCGTTGCAGGGCGATCAGCTCCGGGGTGTCGAACACCGCGGTCGGCTCGGGCGCGGCCACGCCCATCCGATAGACGATCTCCCGTTCCTCCGCGTCGGTCGGGTAGCCCACCACGATCTTCATGAGGAACCGGTCCCGCTGCGCCTCCGGCAGCGGGTAGACGCCCTCCTGCTCGATCGGGTTCTGGGTGGCCATCACCAGGAACGGGTCCGGCACCCGGTGGCTCTCCCCACCGATGGACACCTGCCGCTCGCTCATGACCTCCAGCAGCGCGGACTGCACCTTCGCCGGCGCCCGGTTGATCTCGTCGGCGAGCAGGAAGTTGACGAAGACCGGGCCCAACTCGACGTCGAACTTCTCGCTCGACTGCCGGTAGATCCGGGTGCCCATGATGTCGGCGGGCACCAGATCCGGGGTGAACTGGACCCGGGCGAAGGACCCACCGACGACCTTGGCGAGGGTCTCCACCGCGAGGGTCTTGGCCACCCCGGGCACGCCTTCGAGCAGGCAGTGACCGCGAGCGAGCAGCGCGACGAACATCCGCTCCACCATCCGGTCCTGCCCGACGATCACGCGTTTGATCTCGAACAGGCCCTTCTCCAGCAGGCTGGCGTCCTGCGCGGGTGTGGTCACCGGGGCAGGTGCCGCTCCGTTCGGCGTCGGGGCGTCGGGCATGGTCGGCTGGGCCACCGGTCCTCCACAGCGTTTGTCGGTCGTCGCGGCTCGTGCGGTATCAAGACTCGCACGCCTTGCTGAGTGTCGAGGTGGGGAGAAGCCGATTTTGACCGCGCCGTCCCCAGCGGCCGAATCGTGCATCGCGGGTATGCGCGCACCGGCTCGCCGCGTGTACGATTCACCCCGTCGCCGGGCGACTCCCCCCGTGGTCGCCCGGCGCTCAACTTCTCCGTCCCGCCGCCCTAGACTGGCCGGGATGAGCATCCCCTCCCCCGCCGACGAAGCCCTGGTCTGTTCGGCCCGGGGCTGCCGGTCCGCCGCCATCTGGGCGCTGGAGTGGAACAATCCCCGTCTGCACGACGCCGATCGGCGCAAGACCTGGTTGGCCTGCACCCAGCACCGGGGCAGCCTCGGTGACTTCCTCGACGCCCGAGGCTTCCTGCGTGCCGTCACTCCGGTGCCCGGATCGCCTACGCTCGACCTGTGAGCGGCGACCCTCCGGCTTCCCCCGGCACCACCTCCCCGTCCTGGCCGCCCACCCCGGCCACCGCACCACCCGGCGTCGATCCGCCGCCCGGCGCGTTCCCGGCACCCGGCACGCTCGGCCCGGAGCCCACCGCGCCGGATGTCTCGACGCCCGCCCCGCTGCCACCGGGCGCGCTGCCGCCCGGTCACCGGCCGGCATCCGCCGCCGACCAGCGGGCGCCCGACCTGCCACCCCCGGGCCTCCTGCCGCCCGAGCCCGGCGCGCTGCTGACGGCTGCGCCGGGTGGCCGGGGTCCGCTGGAGCCCTGGCCGGACACGGTCCACTGGCAGCCGATCTCCACCGATCTGATCTGGGTGGAGCTGATCCGGCTGGCGATCGTGGTCGCCATCGGGCTGGCGGTGACAGGGGTCGGCTGGGCGTTCAGCGGTCACTGGTTGTTCGGGCTCGCCGTGGCCGTCGTGCTGGTGCTCGGCGCGTGGCGGGCCGTCGCAATCGTCCGCGCGGTCCGGGCCTGGGGGTACGCCGAGCGGGAGAACGACCTGCTGGTCCGGCACGGGCTGCTGGTCCGCCGGCTCTCCATCGTGCCGTACTCGCGGATGCAGTTCGTCGACGTGAGCGCCGGGCCGTTGGAGCGCGCCTTCGACCTGGCCACCGTGCAGTTGCACACCGCGGCGGCAGCGAGCGACGCCCGGGTGCCCGGGCTGCGTCCGGCGGAGGCGTCCCGGCTGCGCGATCGACTCACCGCGCTCGGCGAGGACCGGGCGGAGGGGCTGTGAGCACCCGCGCGGGCAGCCGCCGACCGCGCCGAGGGCCGCTCCGATGAGCGACAGGCCCGCCGAGCCGAGCACCGTGCCACCCACCGGCCCGACGCCACCGGGGCCGGTGCTGCCCGCTGGCTCGGCACCTGCTGGCGCGGCACCGCCTGGGCCGGTGCCGACTGGCGCGGCACCCGATGGGCCGGCGCCGCCCGGGACGCCCGCGCCGTGGCCGGCACCACCGGGCGGCGGCGAGGGCGAACCCCGGCAGCGACTGCACCCACTCAGCCCGGTGCTGCACGGCGCCAAGTCCCTGGTCGTGGTGATCGCCGGGTTGTCCTGGTCGACGCTGTCCCGGGTGGGCTTCGGCTGGTTCGCCGCCATGGTGGCGGTGCTGGCGCTCGGCGCGACAGTGCTGTCGGTGATCAGCTGGTACAACACCGGCTACCACGTCGTCGGCCGGGAACTACGGGTGTACGAGGGGCTGCTCTGGCGGCGTACCCGGGCCATCCCGTTGGAACGGTTGCAGGCCGTGGAGGTGGTCCGGCCGCTGCTCGCCCAGCTCACCGGCCTGGCCGAGCTGCGTCTGGAAGTGGTCGGCGGGGGCAAGACCGAGGCGCCACTGGCGTACCTCGGGGTGGCCGACGCGGCAGTGCTGCGCGAGCGTCTGCTGGCGCTGGCCGGGCGGGTGGCGCAGCAGCCCGCGCCCGGCGACGCGGCGGCCCCGGTGGCCCCGGGTGCGACGGCGCCACCGGCGGTCGTGCCGGGCCGGCCACTGCATGCGGTACGTAACCAGAGCCTGCTGATCAGCCAACTGCTCACCCCGCAGGCGTTCCTGCTCCCGTTCGGTGTGGCCTTCGTCGTGGTGCAGTTCCTCACCGCCGGTTCGTGGTCGTTCGTCGCGGTGGCGAGCACCCTGACCGCGATGGCGGGTGTACTGCTGCAACCGATCCGCCGGGTCCTCGACGACTGGAACTTCCGGCTGGCCCGCGACGGCGGCACGCTGCGGGTGCACAACGGCCTGCTGGAGACGCGGGCGCAGACCGTGCCGCTGGAGCGGGTGCAGACCGTGCGGGCCACCTGGCCGCTGCTGTGGCGGATGAAGGGCTGGCTGCGCCTGCGGCTGGAGGTGGCCGGCTACTCCGTCACGGAGGCCGACGACCGCAACCGGCCCGACCGGCTGCTGCCGGTCGGCGACCTGCCGACGGCGACGATGATCGTCGCCGAGGTGCTTCCCGGGGTACGCCTCGACGCGCTCACGCTGAGCCCGCCGCCGCGCCGGACCCGTTGGCTGCACCCGCTGGGCCGTGCCGCGTTCGGCGCGGGGCTGTTCGAGCGGGTCTTCGCCACCCGGTCCGGGCGGCTCACCCGGCAGTTGGTGATCGTGCCGTACGCCCGGATCCAGAGCGTGCGAGTGGTCCAGGGGCCCATCCAGCGCCGTCTCGGGTTGGCCACCGTCCACGCGGACACCGCGGGCGGCTCCGGCGCCACCGCCCAGGACCGCGACCTGGCAGAGGCCTGGGCCCTGGCAGCCGACCTGACCACGAGAGCCCACCAGGCCCGCACCCAACCCTGACCCGCCACGGTCGACGTCATTGCTATATATATCGGAGTGCGATATATATAGCCCATGGACATCAGTGAGCAGACGTTCCTGATCCTCTCCGCCCTCGCCGACCAACCCCGCCACGGCTACGCGGTGGTGACAGAGGTCGACGAGATGACCGACGGCAGGATCCGGTTACGCGCCGGCACGCTCTACGGGGCCCTCGACCGCCTCGTCACCCAGGGGCTCATCGCCCCCGACCACGACGAGGTGGAGAAGGGCCGGCTGCGCCGTTTCTACAAACTGACCGACGCAGGGGCAGACGCCATCCGCGCCGAGAGCCAGCGGATGGCCACCGCGGTCCGGCTCGCCGAGGAGCGCCTCAACAAGCGTGCCGCCCGCAACGCCCCGCGCCTTGGGACCATCGGATGAGCCCGGACATCAGCCCCCTGGAACGACGATATCGGCGACTGCTGCGCCTGCTGCCGGCCACGCACCGCACCACCCGCGGTGAGGAACTGCTCGGGCTGCTGCTCGACCTCGACGACGGCCGCCGGCGCCCCAGCCGACACGAGACACTGCACATCATCGCCCTGGCGATCCGGCTGCGACTCACCACGCCCGTCACCACCACGGCCCTGACCACCGGGCTCACCGCCCTGCTCGTCGCCGCCGGCACCCAGCCCGCAGGTCACACCCTGGATTTGTTCACCGGTGCCGTCCTCGCCACCGACATGTCGGCCGTCATCGCCGGCTGGCCGCAGCTTGTCGCTCTCGGTCTGCTGCCCCTCGCACCGCTGATCGCCTGGCTGTGCGGCGCGACCCGGACCGCCCTCACCCTGCAGGCGATATTCCTGACGGCCACCGTAGGTTGGCTCGTCATCGACGTGGTCAGCGGCGCCGGCCTGGGAATCAACCCCGGCCAGCAACTCGTGGCGTCCGCCGCCCCACCGGCCCTGACCCTCGTCCTGCTCGCGATCGCCGCCCGCGAGCGGTGGGCCGTGCCCCGGCCGCGCCTGTTCTGGTGGGCCCTCGTCCCGCTCGGGATCCTCGCCTGGAAGGGCACCGGAGAGTGGGGGCGCCACGGCGTCTACGTTCCCGACGCCGTGCCGACCGTCATCGGGATCCTCACCGCCGCCGCCGTCGCTGTCGGAGCCGCCTTCGCAGTCCGCCGCCACCGGCCCGCCGTCATCATCGGTGTCGGACTCACCGGCTTCATCGCCGGATGGCTCGTCCCCGACCCGCTGCTCTCCAACACGGCGATGCGGCACTTCGACGGTCAGCCGCTGCCGCTGGCGATCCTCATCACGGTGATCGCCGCCACCATGGCCGGCATCAATCGCCTCACCCGTCGCCTCAGGCCCGAGGTGCGGTCGCTACCACCCGACGAACCCGTGCTGCGCTGAACACCAACTCCGGGGGCGCGGTGGGAGTTAGCGGTCGGCGGGGATCGCGGGGTGGGTGGTGGTGTCCGGTTCCCGTGGTGTGGAGGGCTCGGGCTCGCCGGGCCGGGGGTCGGCGGGGGTCGGCGGGACTTCCTTGGCCAGTTCCGACTTGGCGCTCGGGTGGCGGGCCCGCCAGGCCGCCCAGCCGCGCTCCGCCAGACCGACCACCAGGAACGTCAGCCCCACGTAGGCCCAGCCGACCAGCACGTCGATCACGTAGTGCTCACCCGAGTAGACCAGGGTGAAGGTCATCGCCAGCGGGTACGCGAGCAGCAGCGGCCACCAGCGACGACGGGTCGCGGTCAGGAAGAACAGCACCACGAACAACGCCCACGCGGTGTGCAGCGACGGCATCGCGGCGACCGGGTTGGAGGCGATCTGACCGGCGTTGAGGACGTTGCCGGCACCGTGCATGCCGAACGCCTTCCAACCCCGGGTCGAGATCCGGGCGACCTCGGTGAGCAGGCCGTTCTGCGCCGCCCACCAGGGCGGGGCGGCCGGGTAGATGAAGTAGGTGACCAGGCCGGCCGCGCAGAGGAAACCCCAGCGCCGCATGTACGCGGCCCAGCGGTGCCGGTCACGCAGCCAGAGCACCGCGGCGGCGGTCAGCGCCACCACGAAGTGGGAGAAGTACACCCAGCTCGCGGCGACATCCCACCAGTGCACCTGCGGGTGGTAGAGGTGCTGCTGCAACCAGACGGTGGGCACCTCGCCGCCGGTGGCCCAGCCGAACATGAACCGGTCGGCGACGATCAGCTCCATCGCGTGCGGCGTGGCCCCGTTGTCGGCGAACCCGCGCGAGAGGTTGTAGATCACGAACAGCAGCACCACCGGCACCCAGTCCCGGGCGAAGCGCAGGTGGCTGCGCCACGGCCGCTCGCTGTTCCAGGCGATGGTCGCCAGCCAGATCCAGACGAAGGCGTACGCCGGGTCGGTGGGCAGCCCGATGGCCAGCCACGCGGCGACGAAGGCGACCGCCCAGACGGTCATGGCGACGACGCGCCGACGACCCCCGTCCGGGGACGCGGGCGGGTCGGTCCGGGCGGGGGGCTGGGGGTCAGTCACGACGGCCATCGGGGTCAAGGTTAACGACGGGTGCGGCATAGACCGACGGGGACCACCCGGTGGCCGTCGTGGGTGGCCCCGCCCGGATCGTCGGGCGCGTGCTCGACGCGTCCGGCGAGCACCTAGGCTGACGACCATGCAGGAGCAGCCCGAGCCGGCCTTCGCGCCGGGTCTGACCGCCCAGGTCGAGTTGACCGTCACCGACGCGGACACCGCCCAGGCGGTCGGTTCCGGGGACGTACCGGTGCTCGGCACTCCCCGGGTGCTGGCGCTGGCCGAGGCGGCCACCGTCGCGGCGACGGCGACCGGGATGCCGCCCGGTTCGACGACAGTGGGCACCCGGGTCGAGTTGGAGCACCTGGCGCCGACAGTGGTCGGCCGGACGGTCCGCGCGCAGGCGCTGCTGACGACCGTCGACGGTCGCCGGCTGTCGTTCGAGGTCACTGTCAGCGACGGCGACCAGACGGTGGCCCGGGGCCGGGTGGACCGGATCCTGGTCGACCGGGCGCGCTTCGTCGAACGCGCCGGGCGGGCGTCGTGAACGCCGGTTTCGTCGAGGTCGCCGACCGGGTGCACGTGCTGGCCGAACCGCTGCTGCGGGTCAACGTCACACTGGTCGTCGGCGACGACGAGGCGCTACTGGTGGACACGCTCTCCTCGGCCGCCCAGGCCACCGAGCTGGCCGCGGCCGTCCGGGCGGTCACCGACCGTCCGTTGACGCTGGTGAACACCCACCACCACTACGACCACTGCTTCGGCAACGCCGTCCTGGCCGGCGACCCACCCCGCCCGGTGTACGCGCACGAACTGGCCGCCACCGCCCTCCGCGAGGAGCCGGAGCGGCTGCGCCGGGAGGCGTACGAGGAGTTGCGCACGGAGCACCCGGCGCTCGCCGCCGAGCTGGCCGACACCCCGCTGCTCGCCCCCACGCACACAGTGCACGTCGAGACGGTCCTCGACCTGGGCGGTCGACGGGTGCTGTTGCGCCACCCCGGGCGGGGGCACACCGAGGCCGACCTGGTGGTGCACGTGCCGGACGCCGACGTGTTGGTGACCGGGGACCTGGTGGAGCAGAGCGGTCCGCCCGCCTTCGAGGACTCGTACCCGTTGCAGTGGCCGGACGCGGTCGCGGATCTGCTGCGACTGACCACCGCGCGCACCGTGGTGATTCCGGGCCACGGCGACCCGGTGGACGTCGACTTCGTCCGGGCCCAGCACGCGGAGCTGGCGAAGCTGGCCTGGTTGATCCGGGCCGCGCACACCGGCAGCGCCCCGCCGGAGCGGGTGGCCGCCGAGGCCCCCTTCGGGGCCCGCCCGGCCCTGGTCGCCGCTCACCGCGGCTACCTGGAACTGACCGGCACGGCCTGACCCACCCGGCGCAGCTACACCTGGGTACGCCGCCACTGCTGGTGGGTGCCGGTGCCACACGTCCACTGGGCCAGGCGGGCACCGTCGGTGGTGGCGGCGTTGAGCACCTCCAGGCACTTGCCGCTGTGCCGGGCGACGAGCTGCACGTACCCCGAGCCGAGATCCTGGACGCGCCACTGCTGGTTGGTGCCGCCGTTGCAGCTCCACTGGATCACGCGGACCCCGTCGGCTGTGGCGCTCGCACCGCCGTTGACGTCCAGGCACTTGCCGCTGTGCACGCTGACCACCGTCTGGTAACCGCCACCCGCGTCCTGGAAGCGCCACCGCTGGTTGGGCTGACCGTTCGCGGCCCACTGCACCATCTCGGCGCCGTCGGTGGTCGCGTTGTTGTAGACGTCCAGCAGCTTGCCACTGTGTCGCGCGGTGAGGGTGTACGCGGTCGGCACCGGCACTGTGGTGTCCGGAGTCAGCCGGTACAGCCCGGCTCCGTGGGCCGGGAGCGACCGGGTGAGGGTGCCGGTCACCGTGCCGAGGGCCGCGCCGGACCACAGGTCGGTCACGGCGGCCGACCCGATGCCGAGGTCGGCGAGGTTCACCGACACCTGCGCCGCGCTGCCGTCCCTGTTGAACAGGGCGACGTACCGATCGTTGCTGCCCGGCACGTCGGCGATCCACGCCTGCCGGCTGCCGCCGTAGAGCTGACGGTTGTTGGCGCTGTTCTGGTTGACCCCGATGACCGCAGCGTTGGTCATCAACGCCAGCTCCGCGGCGCGGTTCTCGACCAGGTTGCCGCCCCACATCAGTGGCGCCCGGTTGATCGCCCAGAGTGACATCAGGGTGCGCTGCTCGTCGGGGGTCAGGTTGGAGTATCGCGGCGAGCCGACCGGCCCGTACCTGGAGAGCCGACCGATCGGAATCATGTCGGCGTCGGGCCAGGCGCCGGTGGTGCGGTACGGGGTCCAGTTGCGCAGTTGGTCGAAGAGCGCGTCCACGGACGACCAGTTGTCCCAGAGATCGTTGACGATCCGCCACATGTGGGCGTTGGCCTGGACGTGCGCGCCGTTGGCCACCGAGGTCGGGCCGGGTGACAGGCTGAGCACCATCGGGCGGCCGCTGCGCTGGATGGCCAGTCGGTATCCCTCGACCTCCGACTGTCGGTACGTCGGGGCGGCGATGTCGTCCACCTTCACGTAGTCGACTCCCCAGGACGCCAGCAGCTGGAACATCGAGTCCAGGTAGGTCTGCGCGCAGGGGTTGGCCATGTTCAGGCCCCACATCAGGTTGAGCCAGGCCGCGGTGGTGGTGCTGTTGATCTGGTTGGCGCGGCAGGTGGTGCCGAGGATCGGGACGTTGTCGGCGACCGCCTGGCGGGGAATGCCGCGCATCAGGTGGACGCCGAACTTCAGGCCCTTCGCGTGGACGTAGTCGGCGAGCGGCTTGAACCCGTTCTCGCCGGCGGCGGAGGGGAAGCGGGTGGTGTCCGGCAGCAGCCGTCCGTTGGCGTCCATCCGGAGCCGGGGTTGCAGGTTCGCGTCCTGGTTGGGGCTGTTGTTGTGCCGACCGGGGTAGTACCAGGCCCAGTCGATCACCACGTACTCCCAGCCGAACTGCCGCAGGTTGGTGCCCATGTAGTCGGCGTTGGCCCGGACGTCGGCCTCGGTGACGCTCCAGTTGAACGAGTCGTAGCTGTTCCACCCCATCGGCGGGGTGTCGGCCACCCCGTTGTCCCACGCGGCCGCCCGCTCCGGCGGGTCGGCGACGACCATCCCGGCAGCCACGAGCAGCATGACCAGCAGGGCCGCGACGCGGCGGAACGCCAGAGGTACCAGAACCACCCGCATCAGAGCCTCCCCGACGACGCGCACGCTTCCATCGTGTGTCGTCGATGTTAACGCTCACAAAGTCGGAGGTCAACCCGCGCTCCCCCGCCCCACTCCTGCCGCGATCTTGCACTTTCCGCGGCGTCGAATAAGAGCAAAACGGACCAACCGTCGGCGCGGGGGTGTGGGGTGGGGTGGGGCGGGGGCGCGGGGGGTTAGGTGTTGAAGCGGTTCTGTACGGCGGTGCGGGTGGGCATGGCGGTGGCGCCGCCCGGGGATTCGCAGACCAGGCCGGCAACCCGCAGCGCGAAGGCGACCCGATCGGCCCAGCCCGACGGGCCCTCCGGCTCACCGTCGACGAGCAGGTCGGCGATCAGCGCGGCCATCACGGAGTCACCAGCGCCGGTGGCGTCGATCGCGTTGACCTTGGGGGCCGGCACCCGGACCGGGTCAGCCTCGGCGGCAGCCAGCACCGCACCGGCCGCGCCGAGCGTCACCACCACGGTGGCCGCCCCCAACTCACGCAGGTACGCCGCCACCCCCTCGACCGGCTCACCGGGATAGAGCAGCACCGCGTCGGCGGCGCTCAGCTTGACCAGGTGCGCGCCGGCGGCGAACTCGGCCACCACCTCGCGCAGCCCTTCCAGCGCGGCCGGCCCGTCCAGCAGCCGGGGACGCACGTTCGGGTCGAAGACCCGCAGGCCGGGGACGAGCGACCAGGCCCGGCGGGCGGCGGCGAGCGGGGCGGGTTGCAGCAGCACTATCGAGCCGCAGTAGAGCACGTCGGCGCCCTCCAGCAGCGCCAGGTCCAGATCATCGGGGCCGAGCAGTGCGTAGGAGGCCGGCTCGCCGTAGAAACGGAAGTCCGGCTCCGGCCCGGCGTACGTGACCACCGCGAGTGTGGTCGGCGCTGGCACGGTGATCGCACCGGCCACCCCGACGTCGGCAGCGGTGAGGAAGGCGCGGATCCGGCCGCCCAGCGCGTCGTCACCGAGCGAGCCGACGAACTGTGCCGCACCGCCGAGTCGGGCCACCCCGACGGCGACGTTCAGTGGCCCGCCGCCGATGGCCTGCCGATAGACCCGTTCCCCGTCGCGCTCGCTGTCGAGCAGGTCGACGAGCGCTTCACCGAGCACCACCGCGTATCCCATGCCGATCCTCTCGTCGTCGCCACCGGCCGCCGATCGCCGAGCCGATCTCCGTGGCACCAGGCTGGCACAGCGCACGGCCCGATGGGCGCGGAAGGCCACGCACCGACGTGCGCGCTACCCCGGCTGGTGGATCGGCCCGTCGAGTACCGCGAGCGGGCGACCGGTGCCGCCCCACCGGGCCGCGACGATCTGCGCGGCCACACTCACGGCGGTCTCCTCCGGGGTACGACCACCGAGGTCCAACCCGATCGGGGAGGCGAGCCGGGCGAGCTGCGCCGGACTGAGCCCCGCCTCGCTCAGCAGCTTGTGACGCTCGTCGTGGGTGCGTCGTGAGCCCATCGCGCCGACGTACGACAGCGGGTGGCGCAGCGCCAGCTCCAGCAACGGCACGTCGAACCTGGGGTCGTGGGTGAGCACGCACAGCACCGTCCGCTCGTCGAGCCGATCGGCCGCCAACTCGGTACGCAGGTAGCGGTGCGGCCACTGCACCACCACCTCGTCCGCCTCGGGAAAGCGCCGCGCGGTGGCGAAGACCGGCCGGGCGTCGCAGACAGTGACCCGGTAGCCGAGGAACGCGCCGATCCGGGCCACCGCGGCGGCGAAGTCGATCGCCCCGAAGACGATCATCCGGGGCGGGGTGGCGTACGCGGTCACGAAGAGGCTGATGCCGCCGCCTCGGCGCTGCCCGTGGTACCCGTACCGGAGCATTCCGCTGCGTCCGGCGGCGAGCAGCCCGAGGGCGTCGGCGCTGGCGGCGTCGTCGAGCCGGTCGTCGCCGAGCGAGCCGACGGACCGCTGGCCGGTCAGCACCAGCCGCCGGCCGAGCCGCCGGGCCGGGTCGGTCGGTGCGGCGCCCGGAGAACTGCCGGCATCGGCGGGTGGATCGTCGGTGGCGTCGGCGGCCACGCAGGTGACGATCGCCGCCGGGTGGCCGCTGCGGCGGGCGGCGGCGACCGCGTCCAGCGCCGGCAGGGCTCTCGTGTCGACGCGCTCCACGAACACGTCGAGGATGCCGCCGCAGGTCAGGCCCACGGCGTACGCGTCGTCGTCGCTGATCCCGTAGCGGCACAGCTCGGGTTGGCCGGTGTCGAGCACACGGCGGGCCCGTTCGTAGAGATCCGCCTCGACGCAGCCGCCGGAGACGCTGCCGATGACCGTGCCGTCGGTCGTGACCACCATGGCGGTACCGGGTGGCTGCGGGGCGGAGTGCCAGGTGGCCACCACGGTGGCCAGCGCGATCGGCTCGCCGTCGCGGCACCGGCGGTGCACCTCGTCGAACACGTCCGGCACCGGCTGCCGCCTCTCCGTTCCCGCTCCCCGTACGCAGGATATGGCGTCCAGCCGCGGCCGGCGGGTCTTCTCATGCATCGAGGAAGACCTATTGCGCTCGGCCCTGCGGCGTGGTGGGATGACGCGTACCGGGCGGTGCGAGGGCTGCGGCACCGCCGGTTGCCGGGTTGGTTAGACGCGAGGGCACCGGTCCAGGACAGGACCGTCGACGGCGCACGTCCACTGGCTGTTTTCCGCCGGGGCACGTCGCCGTGATCGTCGACCGCTCACGACAGCGGGGCGATCACGCCACATCCCACCCGATTGCGGCGGGGCGGCTCAGGCAGCGCCCCTCGCGAGTCAGGAGAACCCGTGAACCGTTCCCGTACGGCCGCCTTGCTCACCGCGGCCATGACCCTCGCGCTGGGCGCTGTCGCCCTGGCGTCCAATCCTCAGCCGGCCGCCGCGCACGGCGCGGCGATGACGCCGGGCAGCCGCACCTACCTGTGCTGGCAGGACGGCCGCAGCCAGACCGGTGAGATCAGGCCGAACAACCCCGCGTGCTCTGCCGCCGTGGCGCAGAGCGGGGCGAACTCGCTGTACAACTGGTTCAGCGTGCTGCGCTCCGACGCTGGCGGCCGGACCACCGGCTTCATCCCGGACGGGCAACTGTGCAGCGGCGGCGCAACCGGTTTCCGCGGCTACGACCTGCCCCGCACCGACTGGCCGCTGACCCACCTGACCGCCGGGGCGCGGTTGGACTTCAAGTACAGCAACTGGGCGCACCACCCGGGCACGTTCTACTTCTACGTGACGAAGAACAGCTGGAGCCCGACCCGGGCCCTGGCCTGGAGTGACCTGGAGGAGCCGTTCCTCACGGTGACCAACCCGCCGCAGCGCGGCTCGGTCGGCAGCAACGACGGGCACTACTACTTCAGCGGCAACCTGCCGTCGGGCAAGAGTGGCCGGCACATCATCTACTCCCGCTGGGTCCGCTCGGACTCGCAGGAGAACTTCTTCGGCTGCTCCGACGTGACCTTCGACGGCGGCAACGGCCAGGTCACCGGCGTGGGTCCGGGTGGCACGCCGACCGACCCGCCGCCCACAACCCCGCCGCCCACCGACCCGCCGCCCACCACCCCGCCGCCCACCACCCCGCCGCCGTCCGGCGGTGACTGCATGGCCACCTACAAGGTGTCCAGCACCTGGCAGGGCGGCTTCCAGGGCGAGGTCACGATCATGAACCACGGCAGTACGCCGTTCGCCGGTTGGACCGCGAGCTGGACCTGGCCCAACGGGCAGGCGATCAGTCAGATCTGGGGTGCCACCCAGACATCGTCCGGCTCGACGGTGACGGCGACAAACGTCGCCTACAACGGCACCGTCGCACCGGAAGGCACCACAACGTTCGGCTTCCTGGCCAGCTCCACAGGAACCAACGGACTCCCCACAGTCACCTGCGCCCGCCGCTAACCACCACCACCACCACCCTGAAATGATCAAGAGGTTTGCGTCACCGGAACCGCTCCGGATGACGCAAACCTCTTGATCAACAGGGTGGGGCAGGGGTCAGCGGACCATGGAGCCGACGACCGGCTTCGTGAGCAGGGCGGACTGGTTGCGCTGGATGCCCGGGTCGAGGGTCTTGGCCACGAAGATCGCGTGCCAGATGCAGAAGATCAGCACCGTCCACACCTTGCGGGAGTGGTCGGCCTCCTCCCGCTTGTGCTCGTCGAGCAGCCGCAGCGCGTACGACAGGTCGAGCAGGTCACCCGCACCCGAGGTGCTGAGCACGTGCCGGGCCCACTCGTACATCTCGCCACGCAGCCACACCCGGGTGGGGGTCGGGAAGCCCAGCTTCTTGCGGTTGACGATGGCCGGCGGCACGACACCCTGCAACGCCTGACGCATCGCGTACTTCGTGGCGTCGGAGCGCGGCGGCAGCTTCAGGTCGACCGGGATCTTCGCCGCGACGTCGAAGACCTCCCGGTCGAGGAACGGCACCCGCACCTCCAGCGAGTGCGACATCGAGATCCGGTCGGCCTTGACCAGGATGTCGCCGCGCAGCCAGGTGTAGAGGTCGACGTACTGCATCTTGGTGACGTCGTCGAGCTCGGTGCACTCGGCGTAGATCGGGGCGGTGACGTCCGTGTAGCGCACCGAGGGGTCGTAGCGGCGCATCAGGTGCTGCTTCTCCTCCTCGGTGAACATCCGGGCGTTGCCGTAGTAACGCTCCTCGATCGGGGTGGTGCCGCGCTCCAGGAAGCTCTTGCCCTTGACCCCCTGCGGGATCGCTTTGGAAACCGCGCGCAGCCCCTTCTGCACGCCGCCGGGCAGACCGTTGACGGTGCCCAGCGACAGCGGCTCCCGGTAGATCGTGTAACCGCCGAAGAACTCGTCCGCGCCCTCACCGGAGAGCACCACGGTGACGTGCTCGGCGGCCTTCTTCGCCACGAAGTAGAGCGGCACCAGCGCCGGGTCGGCCACCGGGTCGTCCAGGTGCCAGACGATCTTCGGTAGCGCGTCGATCATGTCCTGCGGACCGATCTTGGTGGGGATCGTGGTGACGTCCAGGTGCCGGGCCGAATCCTGGGCGACGTCGATCTCCGAGTAACCCGGCACGTCGTAGCCGACGGTGAAGGTGAGGATGTTCGGGTTGAACTCCCGCGCCAGCGCCACCACAGCTGTGGAGTCGATGCCACTGGACAGGAACGAGCCGACCGGCACGTCGGAGCGCATGTGCATGCGCACGCTCTCCCGCAGCGTCTCGCGGATCTCGTGGTAGAGCTTCTGCTCGTCGTCGACCGGCGCCGGCCGGAACACCGGCCGGTACCACCGGCGTACGTCGATCCGGCCGCCCGGGGTCCAGTTCAGGTACTCCCCCGAGCCGATCCGGCTGATGCCCTTGTGCAGGGTGCCGGGCTCGGGGACGTACTGCAGGGTCAGGTAGTGGCTCAGGTTGGCCGTGTCGACGCCCGCGTCGCCCTGGTAGTTGCTGTGCGCGAACGGCAGCAGCGCCTTCTTCTCCGAGGCCAGGTAGAGGCCGTCGGCGGTCTCCAGGTAGTGCATCGGCTTGATGCCGAAATAGTCACGGGCACCGAACGCCCGGCGCTCCTGCCGGTCCCAGATGACGAAGGCGAACATGCCCCGCAGCCGGGTGAGCACCTGCTCACCCCAGAAGTGGTAGCCCGCGACGATCACCTCGCCGTCACCGGCGGTGGCGAACTGGGCACCGAAGTTTCTGATCAACTCCTCGCGCAGCTCGATGTAGTTGTAGATCTCGCCGTTGAAGGTCAGCAGGTAACGGCCGTTCGCGTAGGGCAGTGGCTCGTGGCTCGACGCGACGTCGATGATGGCCAGCCGCTTGTGGGCGAACACGCCGTCCGCGTACCGGCCGGAGGCGTCGCCGACCACCTCGACCCCTGTCTCATCGGGGCCGCGGTGGTGCAGGCATTCCAACGCTCCGGCGATGTGGTCGCGATGCGCGGCGGCGTTGCCGTTCGCGCTGAAGAAGGCCAGAAGTCCGCACATGGTGGCCATCTTTCCACGCGCGCTGTCGGCCCTTGCAGCCGTCCGTCGATCCACCCGACTCCCAGGGGCGTTACCGGCAACCGGACGCGCGGTACCGTCGGGACCAGCAACGAAGCGGAGGGAGCGGCGCAATGACCGAGGGACAGACCGACGGTACGCCGACGGACGGTACGGAATCGCACGATCCGGACTTCCCGGAGGCGTTCCTGTCCTTCATGCGGCAGGGCTGGAGCGACACCGCGCTCCCCGTGACGCCCCGCCCGGAGACGCCCAACTACGCCAAGCGGCGGGCCGCCCTCTCGGCGGCCTTCCCCGGCGAGACGCTGGTGATCCCCACCGGCACCGAGAAGGTCCGGGCCAACGACACCGACTACCCGTTCCGGCCGGGCAGCGACTTCGCCTACCTGACCGGCGACCACGACGCCGACAGCGTGCTGGTGCTGCGCCCGAACGGCTCGGGGCACGACGCGATGCTGTACATGCGGCCCCGGTCCTCCCGGGAGACCGACGAGTTCTTCCGCAGCCGCAACGGCGAGCTGTGGGTGGGCCGGCGGCACACCCTCGGCGAGAAGTCGACCGAGCTGGGCCTGCCGACCGCCGACCTGACCGGTCTGGAGGCGACGCTCGCCGACCTGGCTCCGGGGCGTACCCGGGTGTTGCGCGGTTTCGACGCCCAGGTGGACGCGGCCGTCCGCCCCTACGACGGGCCCCGCGCCGAGGGCCAGCCGGCCCGGGACCGTGAGCTGGCCATCGCCATCTCGGAGATGAAGCTGGTCAAGGACGAGTGGGAGATCGGCCAACTCCAGGACGCGATCGACGCCACCGTACGCGGCTTCGAGGACGTCGCCCGGATCCTGCCGGCCGACCGGGCGGTCTCCGAGCGGCTGCTGGAGGGCGTCTTCGCGCTGCGGGCCCGCCACGACGGCAACGACGTCGGGTACGGCTCGATCGTCGGTGCCGGCGAGCACGCCACGATCCTGCACTGGGTGCACAACCACGGCGCCACCCGACCGGGTGACCTGCTGCTGATGGACATGGGTGTCGAGGGCCCCAACCTCTACACCGCCGACGTCACCCGGGTCCTGCCGGTGAGCGGCCGGTTCACCGCGCTACAGCGCCAGGTCTACGACATCGTGTACGCCTCGCAGCAGGCCGGCATCGAGGCCATCCGCCCCGGGGTGAAGTTCAAGGACGTCCACCTGACCTGCATGCGGGTGCTCGCCGAGGGCCTGTCCGAGCTGGGTCTGCTGCCGGTGAGCGTGGACGAGGCGATGGACGAGAAGTCGACCGTCTACCGACGGTGGACGCTGCACGGCTTCGGCCACATGCTCGGCATCGACGTGCACGACTGCTCCAACGCCCGTAAGGAGACCTACCGCGACGGCGCGCTGGGTGAGGGCTACGTGCTCACCGTCGAGCCCGGTCTGTACTTCCAGCCGGAGGACGAACTGGTCCCCGCCGAGCTGCGCGGTATGGGCATTCGGATCGAGGACGACGTGCTGGTCACCGCGACCGGCGCGGTCAACCTGTCGGCCGGGCTGCCCCGCACCTCCGACGAGGTGGAGACCTGGCTGGCCGAGCAGCGCGAAGCCGGCCCCCGCCTGCCCAGCTGAGCCGGCTGTCTGCCGGGGTTGGCGAATCAAGCCCCGCCCCTGGCCCGCCTGGCCCTTCTTGAGGGCTGGCGGGCCAGGGGTTCGCTGCGTGATCCACTCGACTTCCTTGCAGTCGCGCTGTCCCGGCCGCTCGGATACCGCGTTTTCAAGAAAACCGAGTGGTTCACCCACCACGGACCGACCCCACCACGGACCGACCTCGCCGCACCTTGACCTCGCCGCAACGTTGAAGCGTCCGGCCCAGCCCTAGTCGACCCACGCCCGACCGCGCTTTCCGCCTGACCCAACGCCTCCGGCCCGCGCCCCGCCCGTCCCGGCCGCCGTCTGGCCCGGCCCAGGCCCGCAGCAGCCGCCTGCCCGTCAGTGGCAGCTGGCAACCAGGTGCCCGGCCACGCCCCGCCCGTCCCAGCCGCCGTCTGGCCCGCAGCAGCCCGCCCGACCCTCACTGAGGGCTGGCAACCAGGTGCCCCGGACGTGATCCACTCGGCCAGCGACATTCGGTGTTCGTGCTGCTTGGGACCCTTTCCACCGGCCGGGACCGGTTGGCCGCCCTCACCTGACCTGAGCCAAATGCGTGGTTATCTCAGATAAGTCCGCATCGCGAAGATGGTTCTCATACGGTGAGGATCAGAGGCTACAACCCATTTGTAGCTGGTCGTGGCGCCTCGGGCGGTGCGATCCCGTCTGGTAGCAGGAAAGGGCGGAAGGCTCTGATGTCCAACGACGTAACGAGTACCGACGGCGGGGCCTCGACGGCTCCGCCAACACGGCGAAGGCGGGCGCTCTGGGTCGCCGGCGTGGCCGGGCTGACCGGCGTGGTCGGCCTCGCGGCCCTCGGCGGCGTCGCCGCTCGGAACGACAAGCCAAAGTCCGACCAGGTGTCCGACGCGCAGCCGTCGACCAACCGGCAGACCGTCAGCGACGACGGCGGCGCGGACAAGGGCGGCGCCAAGGACGACGGCGGTCAGGACGACGAGTGGAGCGGCGACGACTGGAGCGGCTTCGACGACCGGTCCGGCGAGGATGGCAAGGACCGGAAGGACGGCAAGGACGGCAAGGACGGCAAGGACGGCAAGCACGACGAGAAGGACCGCACCAAGCAGGTCCCGTGCGACTCCGACAAGCTGATCCAGGCGATCACGTTCGCCAACAACGAGGACGGCGGCGTGCTGGAGCTGGCCAGGGGCTGCACCTACACCCTGACTCGCAACCAGGACGGCAACGGCCTCCCGGTGATCACTGAGCACATCACCCTCAAGGGTGAGCACACCACCATCGGTCGCGAGGCCACGGCCGACTACTTCCGCATCCTCAACGTCGGCGCTGGCGGGCACCTCACTCTCAAGGGCCTGAGCATCAGGGGTGGCCAGACCCTTCAGTCCCCGATAACCGCCGACCCGGCGACGGTCTGGGCGCCGTACTCGGTCCAGGTCCGCTCGACCGTGGCCGCGCCACCGGCCGCAGCGGCGCCCGCCGCGAAGCCGGCGACCGCGACGGCGGCCGGCGCCAAGCCAGCGGCAGCGACGGCGGCAGCAACCGCCGCCAAACCGGCCACGAAGGCCACCGCCAAGGCCGCGCCCGCCAAGGCCTCCGCCAAGCAGGCCGCGAAAGCAGCGCCAGCCAAGCCCGCGGCGACAGCAACAAAGGCCGCCACGGCCAAGCCGGTGGCCGCGGCGGCGAAGCCGGTGGGTGCCGGTACGGCGGTGGTGCCGCTGGTCGAGCAGCCTGGGTTCACCGACGGCGCCGGGGTGCTGGTGCAGCCCGGTGGTCGCGCGGAGATCCTGGACAGCGAGTTGCTCTACAACCAGTCCGGCGGCAACGGCGGCGGGTTGGCCAACTTCGGCAGCACCAGGCTCAGCAAGACGACTGTTGCGCACAACACCGCCTTCTTCTTCGGCGGCGGCATCTTCAACGCCGGCCTACTCCAGGTCGACGAGTCGAAGATCAAGGACAACACCGGCATCATCGGCGGCGGCGGCATCTCCAACGGCGCGGCGCGGATCTTCACCGAGGAGGTCGACGGCGGCTCGGTCTGGGTCCACAAGAGCGAGGTCACCGACAACGAGACGCTCGGCTTCGGCGGCGGTGTCCTGGATGTCGAGGGCACCACGACGTTGCACCAGACGACGGTCAGTGACAACACCGCGGTGCTCGACGGTGGTGGCGTCGCGGTGGCCGACAGCCAGCTCACCCTCAAGGACGCCACGGTGGTCAAGAACAGCGCCGCTCGCTCGGGTGGCGGCCTGGCCGTGACCAACGACAGCGTTGCGACGATCGAGAACAGCAGGATCAACGACAACACTGCGGGCTTCTCCGGCGCGGGCCTCTTCAACGAGGAGAGCGTCACCACGCTGCGCGACAGCGAGGTGTCGGGCAACCGGGCCGTCGGTCCGTTCGGCCGCGGCGGCGGCATCCTCAACACCGAGGGCGGCGAGGTCACGCTCCACCGGACGAAGGTGGCGCACAACTTCTCCACCCTTGAGCCGGGGGGCATCTTCAACAGCATCGGCGGCACCGTGACGCTGGACGACGAGTCCGCCGTCACTGCCAACCGCCCGACCAACTGCTTCAACGTTTTGGACTGCTTCGCCTGATCGGGTGGGGCCGAACCACATAGAGGGCGCGCCCCTTCGAGCCGTGACCGGCTCGGAGGGGCGTACCCATTTGGGCAGGTCAGGCGCGTGCAGGCCGGCTTGGGCGGCGGTGTGTCGGTCCGGGCCCCGCTGGGGGCAACATGAACCGAATGTGGGCTTCTCTCGGATAAGCCCGCGAGGCGAGGAACCTTCTCATACGGTGGTTTTGGGAGCTACAACCGATTTGTAGCAGGGGACGCCCGTCTGACGGCGGCGACCCTGTCTGGTACGAGGAGAGGGCAGAGAGCTCCGATGTCCAACTACCTAACGAACAACGAAGCCTCCGGGCGGGCGACGGCCAAGAGCCGCCGCAAGCTCTGGCTCGCCAGTGGCGTGGCCGGTTTGACGGGCGTGATCAGTCTCGCGGCGGTTGGCGTCGCGGGCAGCGCCGGAGCGGTCGGCTTGAACTGGAACACCGCGCAGGTCAGCAAGGACGGCGACCAGCGGGGTGACGAGGCGCGCGACTGGGACAAGGACGAGGACCGGAACAAGGACCGGGACAAGGACAAGGACAAGGACAAGGACCGGGACAAGGACCACGAGCGCGGGAAGGAGGTGCCCTGCGACACCGACAAGCTGATTCAGGCGATCGTGTTCGCCAACAACAGGCACGGCGGTGTGCTGGAGCTGGCCAAGGGCTGCACCTACAACCTGTCCCGCAACGACTACGAGGGCAACGGCCTGCCGGTGATCACCGAGCGGATCACGCTCAAGGGCGAGCACACCACGATCTCTCGGGAAGCCACAGCGGACTACTTCCGCATCCTCAACGTCGGCGCCGGTGGTCACCTCACGATCAAGGGCCTGACCATCAAGGGTGGCCAGACCCTGGAGCTGTACAACAGCGTCGAGCCGGCGGCCGTCTGGGCGTCGTACTCGGACTCCGAGGCGATCGCGGCGCAGGTGAAGGCGGGCGTCCCGCTGAACCAGGCGCTCACCGCCCGTCAGGCCAACCCGAAGGCCGGCCTGACGGCGACGCCGAAGGTGACGCCCAAGGCCGCGCCGACCGCGAAGGCGGGTGTCGTCACGCCGCTCGTGGAGTACCCGGACGCCACCGACGGCGCCGGCATCCTGGTGCAGCCGGGTGGCACCGCCGAGATCCTGGAGTCCGAGGTCGTCCTGAACCAGTCGGGCGGCAACGGTGGTGGTGTGGCCAACTTCGGCACCACGAAGATCTGGCACAGCACCGTCACCCGTAACACCGCCTTCTTCTTCGGTGGCGGTGTGTTCAACGCCGGCCTGCTCAAGGTCGAGGAGTCGAAGATCAAGGACAACACCGCCATCATCGGTGGTGGCGGTATCTCCAACGGCGCTGCGCGGATCTTCGCCGACGACGTCGACGGCGGTACTGTCGAGCTCAAGAAGGCCGAGATCACCGACAACGAGACGTTCGGCTTCGGCGGTGGCTACCTCGACATCGAGGGCAACACCACGGCGTACGAGACCAAGTTCGTCTCGAACACCGCGGTTCTCGCCGGTGGCGGTCTCGCTGCCGCGGACAGCCAGCTCAACCTGCACAACGCAACGGTCGAGAGGAACAGCACCGCCGGTGTCGGTGGCGGTGTGGCCATCGCCTTCGACAGCGCGGTCACGTTCGAGAAGAGCAGCATCAAGGACAACACCGCCGGCTTCTTCGGCGGCGGGCTCTTCAACGTCCTCAGCGTCACCACGCTGCGCGACAGCGAGGTCGTCGGCAACCGGGCCATCGGCCCGATCGGGGTCGGCGGCGGCATCTTCAACATCTTCGGCGAGGTCAACCTGTCGAAGACGAAGGTCGCCCACAACTTCTCCACCTTCGAGCCGGGCGGTGTCTTCAGCTTCTTCGGAGACGTGAACGTGGACGACAAGTCCGCCATCACCGCGAACCGTCCGACCAACTGCCTGGCCATCCCGGGCGGCACGATCGACAACTGCTTCGCCTGATCGCTCACCCTCGGGTGACGACGGCATAGCGCCAGCACAACGGACCGGCCCCCTTCCGCGAGACGCGGAAGGGGGCCGGTTCACGTCACTTCTGGACGAAGACCGCCACGCTGCGCGCCGGTACGGTGAACGTGCCGGCCGCCCGGTCGAACGATGCGGTACGCAGCACCGGGTCGACCGAGTCGACAAGCACCGGGTGCAGTGCCACGTCCGCTCCGCGCAGTTCGGTCACCGTCTGGTTGGCCGCCGACGGGGTGCTGTTCAAGACGACGGTCAGCGACTTCCACGGCCCGCCCAGCCCACTGGCGTCGAGGGTCATGGTCAGCACCCCCGGTGTCTCCTGCGCGCCGGACAGCGGGAACGCCACCCGCCGCTGCACCTGCTCGGCGGTGGCCAGCCCGAACACCGGCGACGACGCCCGGATGCGCAGCAACTCGGCGTACCGGGCGTCGGTCGTGTTGATCGCCGCGCAGTCCGGCACCAGCGCCGGGTCGGCCAGCAGCGGCTTCGCGTACGACCACTTGTCCTCGTTGTCGGGCGCGGGCGGCAGACCGGCACCGAACCCGTTGCCCCGTGCACAGTCCCAGCGGATCTGGTTGAACCAGTCACCGGAGTTGTACGAGTTGCGGTCCAACGACTTCGACCGCAGCCGTTCGGTGCCGGCGGTGACGAACCCGGTGCCCTGTCCCAGCACCACAGTGCCCAGCGCCAGCACCTGCATCCGGGAGCGGTCCGCCGCCGTGGTGGCCTGCGGCAGTTTGTACGCCAACGCGTCGTACAGGATCTCGTTGTCGTGCGCGTCGGCGTAGGTGACGGCCTCCCCCGGTGCGGCGGTGTAGCCGGCCGGGGAGCCGTTGTAGTCCACCTGATCCCCGGTGACCTCACGCCCGGCGGTGTCGGTGAACCGGTAGCCGCGCAGGTTGCCGGTGAGCCCCACCTTGATCAGGTCGTGGGCGTGCAGCAGCCGGGCCTTCTGCTCGGCCGGTGAGCCGTTGACCGCGTCGCCGTTCGGGTCGGTGTAGAGCCCGGAGGCGAAACCCTGCACCCTCGGGTTCTCGTCGAACGGTCCGCCGCCGCGCACCGCATCGCGCAGCCGGTCGTTGAAGGTGCCGATGCCGGTGCCGGCCATGTTGGCCTGGGTGGCCTGGACGAAACGGGCGTCGTTGGCGACCTCGCCGAAGTTCCAGCCCTCGCCGTAGAGCATGATCGCCTTGCCGTCCACGCCGTCGCGGGCGACGGTGAGCCGGTCCAGGGCCGCCCGGACGGCCAGGATGTTCGCCTTCGGGTGGTGACCCATCAGGTCGAAGCGGAAGCCGTCCACCTTGTACTGTCGGGCCCAGGTGACCAGCGAGTCGACCACCAGCTTGCCCATCATGGCGTGCTCGGGAGCGGTGTTGGCGCAGCAGGTGGAGTTGGCCACCGTGCCGTCCTCCAGCAGCCGGTGGTAGTAGCCGGGCACGATCTGGTCGAGCACCGACTTCGCGTCGGTGCCGGCCGCGGACGTGTGGTTGTAGACCACGTCCATGACCACGCGCAGCCCGGCGTCGTTCACCCCGGCGACCATCCGCCGGAACTCGGTGGTCCGCGCCGCGCCGACCGGGTCGACGGCGTAACCGCCCTCGGGCACTGTGTAGTGCAGCGGGTCGTACCCCCAGTTGTAGCCGTCGGTTTCGGCGACCGCCGCCACGCACTTCTGCTGCTCGGCCGAGTCCGGCGGCAGCGCTGCCAGGTCGCAGGCCGGCTTGCGCTGGTCGGCCCGCTTCTCCGGGATCGTCGCGAAGTCGAACGCCGGTAGCAGGTGCAGGTGGGTGACCCCGGCGTCGCCGAGCGCCCGCAGGTGGGTCATGCCGGCGGTTCCCGGGTCGGTGAACGCGAGGAAGGTCCCCCGCCGCTCGGCCGGCACTGTGTCGTCGGCGATGGAGAAGTCCCGCACGGACAGCTCGGTGATCTGCGCCTTCGCGGCCGGCACCGGTGCCGGTTTGCGCAGCGTGCGCCAGCCGGTCGGGGCCAGCGCCCTGTCGTTCAGGTCGACGAGCTGGCTGTGCGTGGAGTCCGCGGCGAGGGCCACCGAGTACGGGTCGGTCACCGACGCGGTGACCATCCGCTGTGCCGCCGGCTGCCACGCCCGCACCTCGTAGCGGTAGAACTTGCCGGTCCAGCCGTGGTCGCCGCGCACCGACCAGACGCCGGTGCGGTCGTCGCGGCGCATCGGCACCGTCTTCGGCGCGGCGGTGGGCGAGTCGAACAGGTGCAGTCGCACGCTGTGGGCGGTCGGCGCCCACAGCGCGAGGTTCGGCGTCCGGCCGACGAAGGTGGGCCCGAGGGTGGCGTCGGCCGCCCGGGAGTACACGTCGTCGAGCACGCCGGGGATCTGCACGCCGGTCGCGGCGAGCAGCGCGCCCTCGGCGTCGCGCTCGGTGACCAGCAACTGCCCCCGCAGCGCCGCCGGGACCTTGGCCAGGTCCGCCCGGTCCAGGGCGAAGCTACGGTACGACCACAGGTGCGGGAACGTGTCGCGTTGGGCCTCGGTGAGCCCGTTGCGCTGCGCCCGCAGCGGCAACGTGGTGTACGTGCCGGTCAGCTCGCCGTCGACCACGCTGACCCCGCCGGTGGGCGCGGTGACCAGCGCGTACGTCTTGCCGTCGGTCGGCGGGGTCTGCCACGCCACCGTGGACCTGTCGATCCAGTGCGCCTTCTGCTTGTTGATGTCGGTGTCTCCGCTGGCCGTGGTGGCCGTCGACGGCAGCAGGCGGCCCGGCGTGGCGGCGAGCAACCACACCTCCCGGCCGGCGCTGGCGAAGTCGAGCCGCTGGTCGTCGGGCAGGTCCTTGGTGTCGCCCTGGTGGATGATGTAGTTCAGGCCGGTGGCACCGGCCGCCAGCGGCACCCGGAACACCGCCCCGAACGCGTCGACGGAGGTCGGCCGCAGCGGGGCGGACCACTCGGTCGGGTTGGCCGCGCCGTCCCACAGGTGCAGGCCCCAGCCGTCGTAGTTGCCGTCGGCCCGCCGATAGTGGAGCACGGCGGTGCCCTCCTCGACCGGCGGGTCCGGTTCACCGGCGGCCGCCTGCCGGCTCGGGTAGATTGCCGGGTCGCCCTGCTTGAGCCAGATCTCGCCGGTCTGGGTGACGTCGATGCTGCGGTCCTGGGCGACGTCCTTCGTACCAGCCTTGTCGACAACCAGGAAGTTCATTGACGTCGCGCCCGGCTTGAGTTTCACCCAGGCGAACCGGCCGTAGGAGTCCTCCCCGGCGAACGGCTGCCCCTTCGGCCACTCGGTGACGTACGCCGGGTCGATGTCTCCCCAGGCGTACAGCCCCCAGTCGTCGTACCCCCCGGCGGGACGCTGGTAGTGCACCACCGCCCACTCCCGGGAGCTGCCCTGCACCGGGGTCCCCACCACGGCGGTGGACCGGGCGGTGGCGGTACGGCCACGGCCGTCGCGGACCACCGCCTTGTACTCGACAGGGGTGCCGCCGGCCAGGCCGGTCAGGTCGTGCTGCACCGTGTACGGGGCGTGGTCGGCGCTGCCCAGCAGCGTCCACCGGCCGCCGGCCACCCGGGCCGCGACGGTGACGGTGGCCAGCGGATCGCCGGTCACCCGGGCGGTGACCGCCGCCCGGGTGGCGACCGACGCGTCCGGAGCCGGGCTGGTGATGGTGATGGTCGGCTTGTCGGCCGCGGGCGCGATGGGGCTGCCGGCCCGGTACACCGCCGCCGACAGCGGCGGCACGGTGAGGGTCAGTTCCCCGTCACCGCTGGCGTGTTCGTCGCCCGAGCCGCCGTAGATGCCGGTGAAGGTGGCGCCGGCCGACCAGGTGTCCACCGTGACAGTCTGCGGGCTGTCGGCGTTGTTCACGGCCACCACGTACTCGGTACGGTCGGCCGGGGCGATCCGGGAGGCGGCGAAGACGCCGGGCCCGTCGGCCGCGTACCGGGTGACCTGCACACCGTCGCGCAACGCCGGGTGGGCCTGGCGCAGCCGGCCAAGGTCGGCGATGGTCCGGTACAACGGGTGGGCTGTGTCGAACTGGTCGCTGGCGTGCGTGCGGTCGGTGCCGAGCAGGTCGTCGTCGAGGTAGTCGGGAACCTTCGACGCGAACATGTCCTGGCGGGCGTCCTTGTCGCCGCCCGGGCCGGTGAAGCCCTGCTCGTCGCCGGAGTAGACCACCGGCTGGCCACGGGTCAGGAACATCAACTGGTGCGCGAGCTGGTCACGACGCAGGTGGCTGGCCGGGTCGCTGCCACCACCGGCGATGAACGATCCGATCCGGCCCATGTCGTGGTTGCCGAGGAACGTGGTCAACCGGCCGGCGTCGGTGTCCCGGGCCGCGTAGAGGTCGTCGCGGGCGTACACGTCGGCGAGCGCCTTCGCGGAGCCGGCGCCGGCGGTGAAGCCCCGCGCGGCCTCCTGGAAGGCGAAGTCGAGGGTGGCCGGCAGGCCACCCTGGCGGACGTAGCTGGAGCTGATCTCCGGGTCGGCGCTGTACACCTCGCCGAACATGAAGAAGTCCTTCTTGCCGGCCTTCTCGGCGGCCCGCTCGATGCCCTGGCTGAACTGCGGCCAGAAGTCCATGTTGACGTGCTTCACGGTGTCCAGTCGGAAGCCGTCGACGCCGGTCGCGCCGATCCAGTCCCCGTACGCCTTGGTCAGACCCCGGACCACCTCGGGGCGTTCGGTCCACAGGTCGTCGAGGCCGAAGAAGTCGCCGTACTCGCTGTTCTCGCCGGCGAAGGTGGAGTCACCCCGGTTGTGGTACATGGTGGCGTCGTTCAGCCAGGCGGGGACCTTGACGCTCGCGTCCTTCGGCTCGTCGAACGTCGGCGTGTACGGGAAGGACTCCTTGTCGACTGGCGGGAACGCCCGGGAGCCGTCGGCGTAGTTGCGGTCCTCGAACGCCCGGCCCTGCGCGTCGGTGTACGGCGAGGTCGCCTTGTCCACGTACGCGTACTTGTCCTCGGCGTACTTGATCACGTCGGCGGTGTGGTTGACGATCACGTCAAGGTAGATCTTGAGGCCGCGCTGGTGAGCGAGCTTGACCAGCCGCTTCATCTCGTCCATGGTGCCGAAGTGCGGGTCCACCTGGGTGAAGTCGGTGATCCAGTAACCGTGGTAGCCGGCCGAGATGTCGTTGCCGGCACCCTGCACCGGCCGGTTCTTGAAGATCGGGGCAAGCCAGATGGCGGTGGTGCCCATCCCCTGGATGTAGTCCAACTTGTCGATGACGCCCTTGAGGTCGCCGCCGTGGTAGAAGCCCTTGTCGGTCGGGTCGAGGCCGGTCCGCAGCCGGTCGCCGGTGAGGCCGCCGCGGTCGTTGCGGGGGTCTCCGTTGGCGAACCGGTCTGGCAGGACGAAGTAGAACTGCTCGGCTCGGGCGGAGTTGCCGCCGGCCTTCAGCAGCGCCTCGGCGGTGGGTTCGTCACGCCACTGGGTCGCGCCGCCGATCGCGAGTGCGGCGCCGTCGGACGGCCGGGGGGCCGCGGCGGCGGGGTGCACGGCGACCGGAGCGCCGACGAGCGTGACGGTGAGCAGGGAGGCAAGGGCCAGCAGGGCAGTGCGCGGTATCGGCGGGGGTTTCATCGACGCCTTCCTCTGGTCGCTGATTGGCCGCACGCTAACCCTTGCCGAAACATTCTGCAATACCTTGCAAACATGGTCGCAACAAAGCAGCATCCTTGCGGAAGTGCCGCTCAGAGCCCGTCGCAGCGAACCCCGTCCACAGTGCACTCCCTCGGCGTGCTGGACGCCCGCTCCATGTGGAAGCGCAACGACACCGAACCGCCGGGCGACACCTCGACCCCGCTGACGTACGTGAAGCCGTCATCTGACTGGCGGACCGTCCCCTGCGGGACGCCCTCCACCCAGGCGGTCACCAGCCGTCCACCGGAGAACTCCAACCGCACCGTCCAACCGCGGCTCCGGGCGGACGTGTTGACCATCGCCACCTCGCCGATGAAACCCCCGTCGAAGCTCTGCACCACCCGGTACCGCCCGGTCATCGCCGGCTGTACCGGCGCGGCCCGGCTCGGCGACCGCGTCGCCGTCGGCTTCCCGATCGGACCGACCGTCGGGTCAGCCGATGGTGAACCGGACCCGGCGGCGCTCGGCGGCAGCCCGCTCGCACGGCCGGATATCCCCGGCAGCACCGGCGCCGGAGACGGCACCGAGGTGGGCACGCTCGGCGCCACCACCGCGGACGGCACCGGCAGCGCCGGCGGTTGCGCGCCGTCCGGCGCGGGGCTACGTCCCCGGTACGCGCCCAGGGCCACGATGAGCAGGACCACCATCACGACGACACCGGCGCCGACCACGATCCAGGGCGACGTGGCGATCGCCACCGGACCGTGTGGCGGGCGCGGAACACGGCGCATGCCGGACATGTACCTCCTTCAGCGGACCGTCCGCGCAGCGTAGCGATCGGCGGCCCGGCCCGGAAAGCCTTGGCGGTGCAGCGGTGCAGCGGTGCAGCGGTGCGCCGGCGCGGCGGTCTTGCGGTGCGGCGTCTTGCGGTGCGACGGTCTTGCGATGCAGCGCTGGCTCAGCCGATCCGGCAGTCGACCTCGTTGATCGTGCACTTGACCGGTCGCTGCGCCGAGTCACCCCAGCCGACGCGCAGCCGCAGCGTCCGAGAGTCACCCGCATTCAGCGAACTGGTCCCGCGCAACACGAACTCCCCGTGCCCACGCCCTCGCACCGAGACGCCCGAGTCCTCACTCACCCGCAGAGTCCAGGTGTCGTCGTCGAACACCAACTCCACCTGCCAGTCCACCGACCGACTCGACTCGTTGGCGATCGCGAGCACCGCCGCGTCCCCGTCCCAGCCGTTCGTACCGACCTCGTACCGGGCGCTGACCGTGTCGTCCGCCGACGGGGCCATCAGGACGCTCGTCCGCCCCGGAGTCGGCGAGCCGGTGACGGTGGCCCGCGGTGACGGCGTACGACTACTGCGTGACGGTCGCGGCGACACCGAGCGCCGCTCCACAGCGGCCGGAGTCGGCCCGCCGGTGGCCGACGCGGCGGCCGGCACTGTCGGCAGGAACGTCGGAGGCGCGGCCTGCGGCGGCGCGTCCCGCTCCCTGGTCCGGAACGACAACAGCGCGATCACCAGGAGCACCACCAGCGCGCACACACCGAGCAGCACCACGATCCATGGCACCGACGCCAATACCCGCGCCGCCCGCGAATCTGCCGCACCGTCCGGCCGCACTGCCATCAGGTCTCCCCTCGTCCCCACCGACGCGACAGCGTAGCCACCGCCGCACGGACCGGAAACCGGCCGGGTACGGATCGGGCCGACCGGCCCCCGTCGGTCAGCCCGTCCGGACGACAGTGCAGATCAGTGGTCCGTCATCCGACATACGCAGCAGGTACCGGTACCGCTCCCCCGGCACCGCCTGCCCCCGACTGTCCAGGAACTCCCACTCCACCGCCACCATCGTCAACAGCGCGGACACCGGCTGCACGTCCTCGATCCGGGCGTGGGCCGCGACCAACTCCCGGTCCTGGTAGTCGGGTGCGGCGCCCACGAAGGACAGCGCCACCGCCGCAGCGGACGTGAACGAGAAGCTGTAGGTGTCGGCCACCACCAGCCCCGGCAGGGCGTAACAGCCGGCGATGGCCGGCAGGTCGCCGGAGGTCAACGCCACGCCGTACCGGTCGAAGAAGTCGGCCAACGTGTCAAGATCCGTGGAGGCGTTCACGGTCACAGCAATTGCCGGTCGCCGCCCAGGTCAAACCTCAGCGCGGCGGTACCTGAACCTCGATCTCGGAACCCAACCGGGCGTCAGCGGCCAGACCCAGGTCGTCCCCACTCCAGAACCGCCCCGGGTCATACCAGTTCGGACGCCGGCCCGCCGGCAGCAACCCCATTGCCTCATAGGTCACCGCCACCACCTCGGCGCAGTACGCCGTCTCCAGCGCCCGGTCCCGCTCCCCCGCCGACCGGGCCGGACTGGAGGGGTTGGCGCGGTCGGCCGGGTTGGGGCGGTCGGTCGAGGTTGGTCGAGGTGCCGGCTGGCCGAGGCGTGACAGCGCCGACAGCCGACCGAGGTGCGGCAGCGCGGGAAGCCGGCCGGGGCTCGGCAGCGCCGGCACCCGACCCCGCACCCAGCGCCACGCCAACTGGGCGGTTGACGGGAACGGCGTGCCGTCCAACCGCGCGATGGTCCGCAGCACCGCCCGCTCCATCTCCGCGTCGGCCGGCGGGTCGAGCTGCCGCAGCCAGGCCCGTTGGCCGTACCGGTTGGCCCAGACGCAGACTGCGTCCCGCAGGTCGTGCAGCTGGACGCCGCGTTGGTGGCTGCCCGACCACAGGTCCGGCAATGACCTGCCCAACTCCGCGTGCCACATCAGCGGCGGCATGTCGTCCAGCACCACCGCCATCCCGACGTGGTTCACCGGGCTGTTGGTGGTGAACTGGATCGCCCGGTCCGGCACGCTGCGACCCCGGAACACCCACACGTCACCGGTGCGGGTCAACTCGACGGCCTCATCCAGGCTGATGCTCATGAGGGTCTAGCCTAGGCCGATGCGGCAACGAATGCGGTGGTGGAAGGTTCTCGGGCTGGCCGGGCTCGCCGGCGTCGCGGCCTCCGGTGTGGTCATCGCGCGGGCCGAACGGCGTCGGCGCGCGTACACCCCCGAGGAGATCCGGCAGCGGCTGCTGGAACGGCACGCCCAGGCCGGCGACGCCGCGAAACCCGGCGACCCGGCCTGACCCACCGTCCTCTGTAGATCATTGTTGGGGCAGCCAGGCCGGTTGATGATCGATACGATGCGGCCATGACGACGCCCGTCGCACAGCGGCCCTTCGTCCTGTCCATTCCGACCGCGCCGGTCGAACGACACGGCAACGTCGACCTGCACCTGCCCACCGACGCCGGCCGCGCGCCCGCCGTCGTGGTGGTGCACGGCGCTCCGCTGCCACCCGACGCGCCCGACCCCCGCGACTGGTTGCTCTACCGCGGCTACGGAGCGCTGCTCGCCGCGAGCGGCGTGGTCACCGCGCTGGTCAGCTACCAGGTGTCCGACCTGTCGGCGCTGCCCGCCGCCGCCGACGACATCGCCGCCATGGTTGAGCAGGTCCGCGCCGATCCGCGGGTCGACCCCGAGCGGGTGGTGCTGTGGTTCTTCTCCGGTGGCGGCCTCTTCGCGGCCGACTGGCTGCGCGTCCCGCCGCCATGGCTACGCGGGATCGCACTGACGTACCCGCTGCTCATCCCGTTCCCCGGCTGGGAGGTCGACGCCCGGTTCCTGCCGGTCGAGGCACTCAGCTCCGGCACCGGCGTGCCACTGGTGCTGACCCGCGCCGGCCGGGACATCCCGCCGGTCCTGGCCGGCATCGACGCGTTCCTCCCCGCAGCGACCGCCCAGGGCTGGCCGATGCAGGTGATCGAGGTGCCGGACGGCCAGCACTCCTTCGAAATCCTCAACCACGGCCCGCAATCCGAGGCAGCCGTCCTGGCCGCCCGCGACGCCGTCCTGGAACTACTCGACGCCGGCTGACCCACCCCTCGGGCCGAATACCCCTCGTGTGCGGATGCGGAGGCTTCCGTCGCTGCTGCATCAGATTGGGGATCTCTCGCACCCGACGTTCGCCGCCGTACGACGATCGTGGGAGAGCCGATCGGTGGTGGGGGTGAGAGGTGCGCGGCAGACGTCGGGGTGCCCGACCGGCGGAGAGTGCGCTGCGCGAAGGCCGGGAAGCCTATGAACGGCTTCGCACCTACCTCATCCTCGCGGTGCAGGCGGGGCTGGCCGCCGGCTTGGCCTGGTTTGTTGCCAGCGACGTGCTGCACAATCCGCAGCCGCTGTTCGCACCCGCCGCCGCGGTCGGCACCATCGCGGCGGCCGTCGGCAATCGGGCTCGTCGCACTCTGGAACTTCTCGCCGGGGTGTTCCTGGGGGTGCTGGTCGGAAACGGGATCGTACGGTTCATCGGGGCGGGACCAATACAGACCGGTGTGGTCGTGGCACTGGCCATTTCGGCGGCAGCCGTCTTTCGCGGCAACGGCGCCGTCATGGTGCAGGCGGGAAGCACCGCGGTCCTGCTCGGCACAGTGTCTCCGGACCGGCCGGACCTGGCCGTGCCCCGGACGGCGAATGCGCTGGTCGGTGTGGTGGTGGCCATCGTGGTGGCCTTGCTGATCCTGCCGCTCAATCCGGTGCGGATCGTGCACCGCGCCGCTGGCCCGACAGTCGATGCCATCGCCCGGGAGATGACAGCCATCGCCAACGCTCTGGCTCAGCGCGACGCGCGGCAGGCCGAGGATGCATTACAGCGACTGCGTGCGGCAGAGGCGCAACGACGGAACACCGGCGATGTGGTCGCCGCAGCATGCGAAGTCGCGATTCTCTCACCGTGGCGGAGGAGACGGCTGGGCATCCTGCGTCGGTACGCGCGGGCGGCCGAACACCTGGAACTCGCCTACACCAGCAGCCGCGAGATGGTGCAGTGGGCGGTGTCGGCACTACACGCCCGGGAGACGCTGCCGGCCGGTCTCTCCACGGCGATCGAGCACTTCGGCCAGGCGTTCAGGCTTCTGCATCGTGACTTCCTGGCCGGACGAGAGCCGGACCGCGCGCGGGAGCGAGCGCTTCAGGTGATCAGTGACATCGACGAGGCGTGTGCCGAGGGTGTCGGGTCCTCCGGGGCTGTCGTCGTCGCGCAACTGCGGGTTGTCGTCAGTCAACTGCTCCAGATCTCCGGGCTCCCCCAGACGGAGGCGAATCAGCAGGCCGGTTTGAATGCCGACGTGTGAGCGTTCAGGGCAGCGGGCCGTCGGTCTCCGCCGTCAGGCTGAGCCGATCCCGGATCAGCGCGAGCACGGTGTCGGTGGTCCGGTCGAGGTGGCTGCGCCCGTCGGGTAGGCGAGCCTCCGGGGCGATGTAGCTGCGGGGACCAATGTGCGTGGCGGGGTCGAGCCGATGCACGGTGATCTTGCCTTCGCGGTCGGCCCGGTTCCATCCGCTCCAGCGGAACAGCCGCCACCGCTGCGGAAAGATCCAGGTGCCGACTCGCTCGATCCAGTCGCCGGCGCTGGTCAGCCGGTAGAGGTGCTGGGCGTGGGTGATGTCGTTGGCACCGTTGTGGAACCCACCGAGAGTGATCAGCCAGAGCGGAGTGCGTAATTGGGACCACAGTTCGTTCACCGCGCCGCTGGCGACCTGGGCGCCACCGCTGTAGCTGAGCAAAACCACGGGTATGCCGCTGTCCGGCTGGTAACCGGCGACCTGGAGCTCGGTGGCGATCTGTGCACCGACGGCACGGTTGTACAGGGGGCGGTAGCGGCGGTCGGCGGCGACGAAGATCTGCATCACGTTGTGCAGGAACAGCAGCAGCCCGATGTGGCGGCGCACCCAGGTCCAGACCGGCCGGTCGGCGAGCGGCACGGCCAGCGGGGAGTAGGGCTGCACCTGGCCCAGCACCCTGAGCTCCGGCGCGCGGTTGATCAGGCTCTTGACCAGTCGGCCACCATCGCGGGTGTCGTGGAAACGGCGTTTCCCGATGCCGTCCAGATAGACCAGGTAGGCATCCGGAGGGCGGTCCGGATCGGCCCCGCGGGCGTAGGACATGCCCTCGGGGCGGGCGATGGTGGGTGTGCGCCATCCTGCGGCGTAGACCAGCACCTCGTAGCGGGCGAGCAGGGCCTCGGCGATCAGCACCAGTCCCAGCCCGCCGAGCAGCAGCAGGAGCGCCAGTCCGATCACGCGACAGGCTCCGGTGCTCGTCTGGTGTTGAGCTTCACGACGAGGCGGCGAACGGCCTCGACGGAGACGCCGAGCCCGATTCCCGCGATCGTTACGCAGCCGGCGGCCTCCCACCAGCCAACCCCGGCCACCGTGGCGAGTGCACCGGCGAGGCCGGCCCCCACCCCGACCATGAGCAACAGGTGCAGCAGTGGCCCGAGAAGCGGGAACGCGAGGACGCCGGCAAGCACCAGCGGCGCAGCCAGGCCGGGTGTCCAGACCAGCGCGGCCTCGTCGGACGCCGAGGTCGGCAGCACCAGACCGGTAACGGCCCACGCGGACAGCGGCCAGAGCGCGAACACCGCGCCGTCGACGATCGCGCCCGCCAGCAACAGGCTGACCACCCGCACGTGCGACACGCCGGACAGGCGTGCCACCACCGGCAGGAGACGCCCGGCGGCCTCGGACAGCCCGGCGACCAGCAGCAGGATGGCGACGACGGGAGACATCGGTCAGCCCTGTGGTGGCAGATCGACGGCACCCGGCCGAGTGACCGAGCCGGTCTGCTGCACGAAGTGCTCGAGTACGTCGGCGGCACGCACGTAGCCGCCCGCCTGACGCTGGGCGGCCTGCAGGGTGCTCGCGGCGGCGCGGAATCGAGGCTCGTCGAGCAGGCGCTGAGCGAGGGCCCGCACGACCTCCACCGTGACGTCCTCGGTACGGATCGACAGGCCGGCGTCGAGCTCGACGATGCGGGAAGCCACCAGCAGTTGGTCGGCGCCCTGCGGGACCACCAGCATCGGGGTGCCGGCGTACAGGGCTTCGTTGACGCTGTTCACCCCGCCGTGGGTGATGAACAGCGCCGCGCGGGCCAGCACCTCCAGCTGCGGTACGGAACGGTAGGCGAGCACGTTGTCCGGTAACGGGCCAAGCGCGGCGGGATCGGTGTGTCCGGTGGACATGATCACGGTGCCACCCAGCGGGGCGAGCGCATCGGCGAAGGTGCGTAGCAGCTGCGGGGCGTCGAACACCGTGCCCATCGAGGCGTACACCACCGGGTCCCGCAGTCGATCGGCCGGGAACGACGAGTCTGCGGGGCGGGCACCGATGCTGGGCCCGACGAACTGGTAGGACTGGTCGAAACTGTCCGCCTCGGGGTGGAACGCCCGTGAGGTGTAGACCAGGTTGAGCGGCTGACGGATGTTGGCCAGGTCGATCAGGGGCAGCCGGCGGGTGTCGTACCGGCGGCGCAGCTCCCAGCGGGACCTCAGATAGCCCACGGTCGGACGGGGAAGGGCCGCCGCGGCGCCGAGCAACTCCCAGGAGCCGCGGGTCGGGCTGGGCACGTGCCGGTTGAAGGCGAACGTGGTGAACGACGATGCCGGCGGCACGCCGAGTTCGCGGGCGGCCACCGGCCCCCACGGGCAGAGGGAGTCGTGCACGATCAGATCGGGTCGGGTGCCCCGCAGATCGGTGAGGACGGCGGGCAGCACGCGCACGGCGGTACGCGCAAGCTGCTCCATCACCGTGAGGGGCGTCGGCGGGCCGGAGAGCGGTAGGTCGTCCCCGGGGTAGAGGAACACCCCTGCCCCGGTGGCCGCGATCTGCTCGGCGTAGGCCGGCGTCGTGTGGTAGGTGACGGAGTGACCACGACGAACAAGCTCGGCCACGACGGGCAGTGTCGGGTTGATGTGCCCGTGCATGGCGATGTTCAGGAATGCCACTGCGCTCATCGGCCGACCCCGGGCGGGGAAGGAGCCAGAGCCCGGCACATTGCAGCGTCCATGATCCACCCTTCTCGGTCAGAGCCTAGATGTTGCCTGGTGGCAGCGCGCCGCAGACCAGGTACTCGATTCATAAGCGACGGTTCACGTCGTTTCGGTGCCTGGTCAGCCTTGGCATGCCGTTAGCGTTGAATGTCCGGCCAGTCGGACCGGCCGCCTTCGCCCAGCGGAGTAGTGGGCGGCGGTGAGGGCGAGGTGGACCGCATCAGTCGGGCTGGACGTACCGAAGTGATCCACTCGGCTTTCATGATGTCGGGGCATCCCCAGCGCTGGGACACCGCGACTTTCAGGAACCCGAGTGGATCACGCCGTCGTGACCTCCGTGTCGGGTTCGCCGGGCCGGCAAGGTGGGTGATTTGCCGGGTTTGGTGTTGAGTGTCGGGTGGTCGGGGCCACCCCGGCGGCGGAATCGGCGGCCGGGCCGGGTCGTTATACCTGGCAGACCACCGCAACAGTCCGGGTCATGGTGCGCCGGCCCCCGCCGGGAACACCCGCCAGGCCTGCACGGTTACACCCCCCGAACGGCCGAGCACCACAACGGCTGACCCCCGCAGGTAGGCGGAATGACCGGCCACCGCGAACGGTTACACCCTGTCCCGACGCCGACCCCCTCGTTGCGGGTCACCGGGCAGAACTCCCTCGAACTTCCCCCGCACGCACTGATCCCCCTGTTGAAGTGCCGTGCGGGCACCCCCGACGCCAGAGGAGCACGCCATCATGCGTACCGATCTGATCCGTAAGACCGCCCTGACCGCCGCCGGCCTCGCCTTCACCGGCGGCGCCATCGCCGGCCCCGTCACCACCGCCTTCGCCGCACCCACCACCAGCAAGCCCACCACCCAGACCCAGACCGACCGCAAGGGCCACAGCGAGCGGGAACTGGGCGTGCGCTACGAAGCCCAGCCGAACTTCTACTACTGCGGGCCCGCCGCCACCCGTAACGCCCTGTCCGTGCAGGGCAAGAACATCAACGTCGATGACATGGCCAAGGAAATGGGCACCACCGAGGCCGGCACCAACTCCATCAACGACATCACCCCCGTGCTGAACAAGGAAACCGGCAAGAACGACGCCTACCGGTCCGTGGAAATCAGCACCCCCGACGCCGACACCAAGCAGACCGACACCCTGCGCGCCGACATCGTCCGCACCGTCGACGACGGCCGGGCCGTGGTCGCCAACATCGCCGGCACCAGCACCGACACCGACGGCAACACCCACTCCTACGAGGGCGGGCACTACATCAGCGTCGTCGGCTACCACGACAACGGCAACACCGTCACCATCGCCGACTCCGCCGACCCCAACCAGGCCGCCTACCAGATCAGCGTCGAGCACCTCGCCGACTGGATCGCCACCCGCGGCTACGCCACCAGCTGACCCACAAACCACCAGCACAGACTGAAGGGCCGGACCCCCACCAGGGTCCGGCCCTTCGGCATGCCTAGGTCAGTGCTCGCCCGCGCGGGTCGGCTCAACGTCGGGGGCCACCACAGCCGCCTGACCACGGGAGGCCGCCGCAACAGAGTGGCCGCCCGAAGCCGCCCCGACAGACTGACCGCCGGAAGGCACCTCGGCCGCCTCCATGTCGGCAGCGCCGTCGGCCGAAGCGACGCGGTGCGCGCGGCGGCGCAGCCACCAGGTGCTGCCGAGCCCGGCGAGCACCGCGAGGACCAACCCGGCCCAGGAGATGTCCTTCAGCCAGTGTTCGGCCGCCCGGCCAACGGAGTAGAGCAGGTACGTCGTGCCGAAGGCCCAGACCAACCCGCCGGCCGCGTTCGCCACCAGGAAGCGGCGGTACGGCACGTGCAGCGCCCCGGCGAGCGGCCCGGCCAGGATCCGCAGCAGTGCCACGAACCGACCGAAGAAGACGGCCCAGACGCCGTGCCGCGCGAAGCTCTGTTCGGCACGGGCGAGCTGCGCCGGGCCCAGGTGCTTGGGGAAGCGTCTGCCCAGCCGGGCGAGCAGCGGACGACCGCCGCGTCGGCCGACGGCGTACCCGACGGAGTCGCCGACGATGGCGCCGAACGCCGCCGCGCTGGCCACCCATTCCGGCTCCACCACTCCGGTGGCGGCGAGCAGGGCGGAGCTGACCAGGACGATCTCGCCGGGCAGCGGAACACCCATGCTCTCCACGCCGATCACTCCGGCGACGAGCAGGTAGACCACGCCCGGAGGCAGCGCCGAGAGCCAGTGCTGAACGTCGATCACTCGGCACCCCTTCCGAATCGGCCCCGACCCTACCCCGCCGAGCCGACGGGGCGGCGCGGTCGTGGGTCACCCAACCCGTGACGCCAGGTTGCGCAGATAGCAAGACGGACGTACGGTTTTGTTGGAAGCGGAATCGGGCGGTAAGTGTCACCTAACCTCGGCGGCACCCCGGCCGGTGCGACAGACTGCTCAGGACTACTCACGGTCGCTGGTGTGAAGGAGTACGACGTGGCGAGCCTCGACACCTTCGGTGCGAAGACCCAGCTACGCGTCGGAGACGCGAGCTACGAGATTTTCAAGATCGACAAGGTGGACGGCCACGCGCGGTTGCCGTACAGCCTGAAGATCCTGCTGGAGAACCTGCTGCGGACCGAGGACGGCGCGAACATCACCGCCGACCACATCCGCCAGCTCGGCGGGTGGGACTCCACCGCCGCCCCGAGCGTGGAGATCCAGTTCACCCCGGCGCGGGTCCTGATGCAGGACTTCACCGGCGTGCCCTGCGTGGTCGACCTGGCCACCATGCGCGAGGCCGTACGTGACCTGGGCGGCGACGCCAGCAAGGTCAACCCCCTCGCCCCGGCCGAGCTGGTCATCGACCACTCGGTCATCGCCGACCTGTTCGGCCGCGAGGACGCGTTCGCCCGCAACGTCGAGCTGGAGTACGAGCGCAACAAGGAGCGCTACCAGTTCCTGCGCTGGGGTCAGACCGCGTTCAACGAGTTCAAGGTAGTCCCGCCGGGCACCGGCATCGTGCACCAGGTCAACATCGAGTACCTGGCCCGCACCATCATGGAGCGGGGCGGTCAGGCGTACCCGGACACGGTGGTCGGCACCGACTCGCACACCACGATGGTCAACGGCCTGGGCGTGCTGGGCTGGGGCGTCGGCGGCATCGAGGCCGAGGCCGCGATGCTCGGCCAGCCGGTCAGCATGCTGATCCCCCGGGTGGTGGGCTTCAAGCTCTCCGGTGAGATGCCGGCCGGCACCACCGCCACCGACCTGGTGCTGACCATCACCGAGATGCTGCGCAAGCACGGTGTGGTCGGCAAGTTCGTCGAGTTCTACGGTCCCGGCGTGGGCGCCGTGCCGCTGGCCAACCGGGCCACCATCGGCAACATGTCCCCGGAGTACGGCTCCACCGTGGCGATCTTCCCGATCGACGCGGAGACGATCCGCTACCTGGAGCTGACCGGCCGCGACGCGGCGCAGGTCGCGCTTGTCGAGGCGTACGCCAAGGAGCAGGGCCTCTGGCACGACCCGGACGCCGAGCCGGACTACTCCGAGCGCCTGGAGCTGGACCTCGGCTCCATCGAGCCGTCGCTCGCCGGCCCGAAGCGCCCGCAGGACCGGGTGCCGCTGGGTGCCGCGAAGACGCTGTTCCGCTCCGCGTTGACCGACTACGTGGCCGACGACTCCGTCGGTGAGCGCGACCTCAAGCCGGGTGTCCCCCGCGAGGAATTGCCGCGTGGCGCCAACGGCCCGGCCGACGAGGCCAGCGCCGAGTCCTTCCCGGCCAGCGACCCGCCGGCCAACGAGTTCAGCGACCCGGCCGACGAGCCGCGTGACCTGGAGACCGCCGCGGTCGGCGCGGGTGGCCGGGCCAGCAACCCGGTCCGGGTCACCGGCGCGGACGGCGTCGAGTACGAGCTGGACCACGGTGCCGTGGTGATCGCCGCGATCACCTCCTGCACCAACACGTCCAACCCGCAGGTGATGATCGGTGCCGCGCTGCTGGCCCGTAACGCGGTGGAGAAGGGCCTGACCCGCAAGCCGTGGGTGAAGACCACCCTGGCGCCCGGGTCGAAGGTCGTCATGGACTACTACGAGCGTGCCGGCCTCACGCCGTACCTGGACAAGCTCGGCTTCAACCTGGTCGGCTACGGCTGCACCACCTGCATCGGCAACTCGGGCCCGCTGCCCGAGGAGGTGTCGGCCGCGGTCAACGAGCACGACCTGTCGGTGGTCTCGGTGCTCTCGGGCAACCGGAACTTCGAGGGCCGGATCAACCCGGACGTCAAGATGAACTACCTGGCGTCGCCGCCGCTGGTGGTCGCCTACGCCCTGGCCGGCACGATGGACATCGACCTGGCCAACGAGCCGATCGGTGAGGACTCCGAGGGCAACCCGGTCTACCTGCGCGAGATCTGGCCGAACAGCGCCGAGATCCAGGACGTCATCGCCCAGGCGATCGGCGCCACCGGTTTCAGCGCCGCGTACGCCGATGTCTTCGCCGGCGACGAGCGGTGGCAGTCGCTGCCGACCCCGACCGGCGACACCTTCGCCTGGGAGAGCGACTCCACCTACGTGCGCAAGCCCCCGTACTTCGAGGGCATGCAGCAGGAGCCGAGCCCGGTCGTCGACATCTCCGCGGCCCGGGTGCTGGCCAAGCTGGGTGACTCGGTGACCACCGACCACATCTCGCCGGCTGGCGCGATCAAGGCGGACTCGCCGGCCGGCTCGTACCTGGCCGAGCACGGCGTGCCGCGCCACGAGTTCAACTCGTACGGTTCCCGCCGGGGTAACCACGAGGTGATGATCCGGGGCACCTTCGCCAACATCCGGCTGCGCAACCAGCTGGTGCCGGGGGTGGAGGGCGGCTTCACCGTCAACCACCTCACCGGCGAGCAGACCTCGATCTACGACGCCTCGGTGGCCTACCAGGAGGCCGGCATCCCGCTGGTCGTGCTGGCCGGCAAGGAGTACGGCTCGGGCTCGTCGCGGGACTGGGCGGCCAAGGGCACGATGCTGCTGGGCGTCCGGGCGGTCATCGCCGAGTCGTACGAGCGGATCCACCGCTCCAACCTGATCGGCATGGGCGTGCTGCCGTTGCAGTTCCCGGTGGATGTCACCGCCGAGTCGCTCGGCCTGACCGGCACCGAGACGTTCACCATCACCGGGGTGACCGCCCTGAACGACGGTGAGACCCCGCGCACCGTGCTGGTCAGCACCGACACCGGCGTCGAGTTCGATGCCGTGGTGCGGATCGACACCCCCGGTGAGGCGGACTACTACCGGCACGGCGGCATCCTGCAGTACGTGCTGCGCCGCATGATCGCAAACTGATCGCGTAGGGCTGGTCGAAGGCCGCTCCCGCTTCGGCGGGGGCGGCCTTCGCCGTTCATGCCGGGGAAGGCTTGCGGTCAGAGCGCCCGGAGTGGGTGAACGGTCGGTCAGCGCAGCCGCAGCGCGACCGCGCGGGCCTCCTCGTCGGTGAGCGGCAGAAACCAGAGGAAACGGCGGACGATGGCGACCGGGTCGGGTCCGCCGGGCTGGCCGCGCAGGTCGCGGATCGCCCGGCGGGTGATCCGGGAGAACTCGGGGATCAGGGTCGCGCGACGGGCCGCGTCCGTCGGGGTCGCTCGCAGCGCCGGGCAGGGCCAGTCTCTACCGCAGGCGTCGCACGTCCACAGCGGGCCGTCGGCGGTGTGCGCGACCGGCGGGCCGCACCGGGACCGCCAGCGTGATTTGGGCACGTCGTTCCCCGCGCGACCGGGACCTCGGTACGGCGGGTGCCGTGGCCCGGTCGGGCCGGCGACGTTCCCACGGGGCGAGGCCGGTTGGCCCGGTCGATTGCCCGGCCGATGTGGGCGGTTGCAGGACCTGTCGTCGGGCATCCGGTGCTCCCTCTTCGATGCTGTCTACACAGCACCCTGCCGAGGGTTGCCAAGCGATCACACCGCGTAGGAGTATTTCCTTCCGACGTCTGGAACGTTCTGGAGGGTCTGGAGATGAATCGAGCCGTACAGGCGGCGATGGCCGAGAGGGGCCACACGGCGGACAGTCTCGCTGCTCAGATTGGTGTCGATCCGAAGACGGCCGCCAAGTGGGCGAGCACGGGACGAATTCCGCAGACGCGTCATCGCGCGCGGGTCGCCGAGCTGCTCGGCCGGAACGTCGACGAGCTGTGGCCGGACGCGCTGAAGCGCCGGACGCCGGCCTGGTTTCGGCCCTGGGCCGAGATCGAGCGCGAGGCACTGTCGCTGCGGTCGTTTCAGCTCGCGTGGATACCGGGCCTCTTACAGACCAAGGCGTATGCGCTGGCGACACTGGTCGGCGAGGCGCTGACACCGGCCGAGGCCGACGACCTCGCCGAGGCGCGGCTGAGCCGGCAGGCCATCCTGCGCCGGGAACGCCCACCGCTGCTCGTCGCGGTCCTCGACGAGGGAATCCTGCGGCGCACCCTCGACGGCGACCGGGCCATGATGCGGGAGCAGTGCGAGCGGCTGGCCGAGCAGGCCACGCTGCCGAACGTGTCGCTGTTCGTCGTGCCCGCCGACGTCGGCATGTATCCGGGCCTCGGTGGGCCGTTCACAGTGGCCGAGATGCCGGACGGGGCGCGGGTCGCGCACGTCGACAGCCAGGCCCAAGCACAGCTCATCGACAAGGTTGCCGACGTTGCTACGCTCGACCGACGGTGGGAACGCATTCGCGACGGCGCCCTGTCGCGTGCGCAGTCCCTCAATCTGATCAGGGAAGCGGCGGCATCATGGACCTGACCGGCGCTCGGTGGCGCAAGAGCAGCAAGAGCGGCAACAACGGCGGCGACTGCGTCGAGGTGGCCGACAACCTCGCGGGCGTCATCGGCGTACGTGACTCGAAGGACCCGGCCGGTCCGGCGCTCGCCTTCGACCCGGCGGCCTGGGCCCGGTTCCTGGTGTTGGCCAAGCGCGGCTGACCCCCCACTGCCCTACCGGGCGAGTTCGTCGGCCCGGTCGAGCAGCGCACGGCGCTCGGCGGTTGAGCCCACCGCTGCCGCCGCCTCCCGGAACAGCCCTGCCGCACGTGGCCGGTCGCCCTGTCGCGCCACCAGATCGGCCTGCACCGCCACGGCGAGCGGATAGCCGTCCAGCCCACCCCCGGCGCGCGCCGCGTCGAGCAGCACCAACCCGGCGGCCGGCCCGTACGCGTACCCGTGCGCGACCGCACGGTTGAGCGCGATCACCGGTGAGGGGCGGAGGTCGGCGAGCGCGTCGTAGGCCCGCGCGATCGTCGGCCAGTCGGTCTCGTCGGCCGAGGCGGCGGTGGCGTGGCAGGCGGCGATCCGGGCCTGCCACGCGTACGGCCCGTCGTGGCGTACCCGATCGATAGCGACCAGGCCCTCGGCGATGGCGGCGCGGTCCCACCGGTCGCGGTCCTGCCGCTCCAGTGTGAGCAGGTTGCCGGCGGCGTCGCGGCGGGCGTCCCGACGGGAGTGTTGGAACAGGCACAGCGCCAGCAGCGCGGCGACCTCGGACTGGTCGGGCATCAGCCGGTCGAGCAGCCGGGCCAGCCGGACCGCCTCGTCGGCGAAGGCCGGCTCGCCGTCGGCGACGTAGCCCCGGGTGAACAGCAGGTACAGCACGGCGAGGACGCCGGGCAGCCGCTCGGTCAGCGCCGGCCCGCTCGGCACCCGGTACGGGATGCCCGCCTGGGCGATGCGGGTGCGCGCCCGGGTCAACCGGCGGGTCATCGTCGACTCGCTGACCAGCAGCAGGCGCGCGATGTCAGCGGTCGGCACGCCGCAGACCGTTCGCAGCGTCAACGCCACCCGGGCCTCGATCGCGAGCGCCGGATGGCAGCAGGTGAAGATGAGACGCAGCCGGTCGTCCACCACGTCCTGCCCCACCTCGGGCTCGGGCTGCGCCTCGTCTGGCGTGAGCAACGCCAGGTCGTGCAGCTTTCGCCGCTCCACCGTGGCCCGGCGCAGCACGTCGATCGCCCGGTTGCGCGCCACCGTCATGAGCCAGCCACCCGGGTTGGCCGGCACACCGTCGGTGGGCCAACGCTCCAGCGCGACGGTCAACGACTCCTGGGCGCAGTCCTCGGCCAACGCCCAGTCCCCGGTCACCCGGATCAGGGTCGCGACGATCCGGGGGTACGCCTCGACGCTGGCGGCCGCGGCGGCCTCCGCCGCCGCCGCGCCGGACGGTGCCGGGGTGCGCACCGGCCGGCGCGGCGACGTGGACAACCTCGTCAGTCGGACAGGTCCGCGAACGGACGCAGTTCCAGTCGCCCGTTGCGGGCCATCGGGTGGGTGCGGGCCACCTCGATCGCCTCGTCCAGGTCGGCGCAGTCGAGCAGGTCGAAGCCCACGATCACCTCGGCGGTCTCCGCGAACGGCCCCTCGGAGACGAGCAGCTCACCGTCGCGAACACGGACGGTGGTGGCCGCGCTGGGCGACGCGAACACGTTGCCGGTCAGGCGGCGGCCACGGGAGTCGTTCTCCGCCACCCACTTCTCGATGTCGGGCAGCTCGGTGGGGTCGGTGTCCGGCTGGGTGTCGCTGCAAACGAACATCATGTACTTCATCTGGTCGCTCCCTGGTTTCTCGGGGTGTCGCCAGCATGACGATCGGCCGGCGGCGTTCCGGACACCCTCCCCCGAAAAACTTCTGTCAGTCTCCGCTGGCGGCGCGGCGACGGGCCTCGCGGGTCTTCATGGCGTGCTCCATCAGCGTGACGAGCACCTCCTTGCTGGACTCACGCTGCCGGGCGTCGCAGAGCAGCACCGGCACACCCGGGTCCAGGTTCAGTGCGGCCTGCACCTCGTCGAGCCGGTACTTCCGGGCGTCCTGGAAGCAGTTCACCGCCACCACGAAGGGCGTGCCCCGACCCTCGAAGTAGTCGATCGAGGGAAAGCAGTCGGCGAGCCGGCGGGTGTCGGCCAGCACCACCGCGCCGATCGCCCCCAACGCCAACTCGTCCCAGACGAACCAGAACCGGTCCTGCCCCGGCGTGCCGAACAGGTACAGCACCAGGTCGTCGCTGATGGTGATCCGGCCGAAGTCCATGGCCACGGTGGTGGTGGTCTTGCCCTCCACCCCGGACAGGTCGTCGATGCCGACCCCCGTCTCCGTCAGCACCTCCTCGGTGCGCAACGGCCGGGTTTCGCTGACCGCGCCAACCATTGTCGTCTTGCCCACGCCGAAGCCGCCCGCGACCAGGATCTTGATCGCGGTGGGCAGTGGCGTCGCTCCCGCCGGCCGGTCAGAGTGCCCGTAGTCCATTGATTACCGCCTCGAAGATGCTGTTGTCGGGAAGACCGGCCGTGGTCTGCGGCTCGCGGACCTGCACCAGGCTGCGGGCCGCCAGATCACCGAGGAGCACCCGGATGGTGCCCACCGGCAGGTCGAGATGGGCGGCGATCTCGGCGACGGACTGTATGCGTTGGCACAGCCCGACGATCGCCAAATGCTCAGGACCGAGACCGACCTCGGGCGTGACCTCGGCTCGGGTCGCCGTGACCAGGGAGATCAGGTCGAATGTGCCGGTGACCGGGCGGGCCCGACCACGCGTCACCGCGTACGGACGCACCACCGGACCCGCGTGGTCATCCACCCACTGATGGTCTGCGGACTCCCCCTGGACCGTCATCGCCGCTACCTCTCGCCGACCTGCTGATCAGTGCCGCGCGACGGCGATGCGACGTACTTGCCGACGCGGGTGACCAGCATCGCCATCTCGTAGGCGATCAGGCCGACGTCGGCGTCCTCGCTGGCCAGTACCGCCAGGCAGGCGTTGCGGCCGGCCGCGGTGACGAACAGGAACGACGACTGCATCTCGATGATGGTCTGCTGTACCTGCCCACCACCGAAACGCTTGCCGGCGCCTCGGGCGAGGCTCTGGATGCCGGCCGCCATCGCTGCGAGGTGCTCGCCGTCGTCCCGGCTCAACCCCTGGGAGGAGGCCATCAAGAGGCCGTCGGTGGAGAGCGCGACCGCGTGTTCGGCCTGCTTCACCCGGCCCACCAGGTCATCCAGCAACCACGTCAGGTCGGCGCTCGAAGCCGTCTTCTGGGTCACTTCGTCGTCCTCTTCTCGCCCGGCTGTGCGCCGTTGTTCGTCTGGGGCTCGACCGTCACACCGCGCGGAAACCCGCGTCGTCGGTGCTCGGTCAGGTCGCTTGTGGATCCTCGTCGGTCGGCTCGGACGGCGTCGCCGCCGGGGCGCCGGAGGCACCGCCGAGCAGCCGAGCCGCGTCGGTCCGCCCACGCCGGGTGCCGGTCTGGTAGGAGCTCATCATCCGGCGAACCTGCTCCGGTGGGCGCACCACATCCTCGTCGTCGGTTTCGGACACCGCTGGGTCGTCTCGCAACTCGGGAACGATGTTCGCCTGTCGGACCCGGACGGGCAGGCCGGAGTCGGTCCGCTCCGCCTCGGCGCGGGCGGGCACCGGGCCACCGTCGCCGGCCGGCTCTCCGTCGGGGGTCTCCGGGCGGGTGCGGTCGACGGCGGGCAGGCCGGTGGGCACGGTCGGGGCTTCCAGGGCTGGCTGGGCCGGGCCGCGCCGGGCGCGGGTGGGCAGGTCGGGGGTGCCGGTTGCCGGGGTGGTCCGCTGTCGGGTGGGGAGAACGGTGTCCGCCTCGGCCTCCTCGTCCGTCGTCGGCGCGGTGGTGTCGGCCGGCATCGGCACCGCCGAGGTCACCGCTTTCTCCGGCGCGGTGGTCGTCGGCGCGGCGAGCGCGACCGGTGCGAGGGACGCCGGACGGCCGCTGTCAGTGGCGGGCGCCGACGGCATCGGGATGGCCGAGCCGGTCCGGAACGACCCGGAGTCCTCCGGGGAGACGTCGGCCTCGGTGACCAGCTCCAGCGGGATCAGCACGACAGCTGTGGTGCCGCCGTACGCGGACTCCTTGAGCCGTACCCGCACGCCGTGGCGTTCGGTCAGCCGGCTCACCACGTAGAGCCCGAGGCGGGCGGCGTTGGCGAGGTTCAGCTCGGACTGGTCGACGATCCGGTGGTTCGCCGCGGCCAGATCCTCCTCGCTCATGCCGAGGCCCCGGTCCTCGATCTCGATGGCGAACCCGTTGGAGACCAGCTGGCCGCGGACCTCCACGGTCGTGTGTGGCGGGGAGAACGACAGGCCGTTCTCGATCAGCTCCGCGAGCAGGTGGATGACGTCGCCGACCGCGCGGCCGGCGAGCGAGACCGGCCCGAGCGGCAGCACGTTGACCCGGGTGTAGTCCTCCACCTCGGCCACGGCGCCGCGCACCACGTCGACCATCGGGACGTTGCGCCGCCAGGCCCGACCGGGGGTGGAGCCGGAGAGCACGATCAGGTTTTCCGCGTTGCGCCGCATCCGGGTGGCCAGGTGGTCGACCCGGAACAGGTCCTCCAACTCCTCCGCGTCGTGTTCGCGGCGTTCCATCGCGTCGAGCAGGGTGAGCTGGCGGTGGACGAGCGCCTGCGTACGTCGGGCCAGGCTCAGGAAGACCTCGCGGACGTTGCGACGCAGGTCGGCCTGCTCGACGGCGGTGCGCAACGCGGTCTCCTGGACCGCGTTGAACGCCTTACCGACCTGGCCGATCTCGTCGGTACCGAACTCCAGCGGGGGCGCCTCGGTGGCCACGTCGACCTCCTCGCCTCGGCCGAGTCGCTCGACCACGCGGGGCAGCCGCTCGTCGGCGAGCTGCCAGGCGGCCTCCCGCAGCCGGTCCAGCTGGCGCAGCAGGTTCCGGGCCGTGGTGATGGAGACGACGACCGAGGCGATGACGGCGAGCAGGCCCAGACCGGTGGCGAGCACCAGTCGGACGACGACCATCACGGCCACGCCGGTGGCCCGGTCCACGATGCCCTCGCCGCCAGCGGTGACGACGCCGTTCACCTCGGCCAGCACCGGCTCGACAGTGCCCCGCCACTGCTCGGCGCCGACCGGCAGCTGGGTCGACGGCCGGCCCTCGCGGATGATGCTGTCCTGCACGGCGCGCAGTCGGGTGAACGCCTCGCCCTCGACGAGCTGCTGGTAACGGCGCTGGTCGGCGTCGGCGAGCCGTACCCGGGTCTCCTCACCGAGGAACCGCTCCGAGCCGACCAGCGCGACGTAGCGGGCGTACTCGGGGCCGCTCATCCGACCGTTGCCGAAGAGGCCGCTGAGCAGCGCGTCCTCCTGGGAGACCAGCTCCTTCATCCGGTTGAGCTGGATCAGGGCCGCCGCCTCGCCGGCGATCTGCTTGTCGTCCAGGCTGCCCGTCACGTCGTAGATCTGGAAGATCGACTCGATCGCGCCGGTGTACGCCTCAGCGGCGGCGATCCGGTCGATCTTGCGGTCCAGCACCTCCGCGCGGGTCTGCTCCAACGCGTTGACCTGGGCGATCGTCATACCGAGCTGGGTGTCCAGTGCGGAACTGCCGGCGATGTCGACCTGCCAGTTGCGCACCGAGGCGGCGAAGTCGGCGGCCAGCTCGGCGGTCTTGCGCTGCTCAGCCTCGAGCGCTGTCCGCTGCGCGGTCTCGGGGTTGCTCAGGTACGCCTGGGTCAACCGCCGCTCCACCTGGAGCTCCTGCAACAGCGGCTCGCTCGGTGTGTAGACCTTGCTGTTGAGCAACTGGACACCGAGCAGGTTGAAGCCGTCGCGCAGGGTCACCCACGCCGCGAACATCCAGAGCGCGACCAGGGAGAGCAGCAGGGCGACAACCTTGGTGCGGATACTCGTACCGCGAGAACGCATTGAACCGTCCCAGGCCGGGCGTTGACTCAGCTCATCAACGAATGATCAGAGGGGGCGACGTCCCACCGCAGCGGGGCATCCGGGGCTGAGGCTCTGCGTACGCTAGCAGTGTCCACACAACCCCTCAAGTTGCTGTTTTTGTTGACCGGTAACCGCAATCCACCACCGATCGGTCCACGCCGAAGGTACGGATGCCGGCCAACCGGCAGGCGGCGAGCACAGTGGCGCGAACGATGACGGTCGGACAGTACAGCTCCTTGCCATACCACAGTGGAGGGTGCTCCCGGCCGGCGGATTCGTGCAGGTAGGCGTGCCCACGAGCCACCGCGTCGTCGACCCGTGGCACTGTCGTCGGCACCGCCAGCAGCACCTGGAGGGCGTACGCGGTCTCCTCGGCGGTGCCGTCCCACCGCCCCCACGAACCGTCAGCGCGTTGGCTGTTCAGCACCCAGCCGGCCGCCCGATCCACCGCCTCGGCGGCGGCCGCACCCCGCCCGAACTCGGCCAGCGCCAGCACACAGCAGGCGGTGGCGTAGTACGGCGAGGCGTGCCACCGGTCCTGCCAGGGGCCGTCGGCGAGCTGGTGTGCCGGCAGCACGGCACTGAGCCGCTCAACCGTCCGGTGGTACCGGGCGTCCGCGCCGGGGTGTGCGGCCACGTGCTGGCCGAACGCGTCCAGCACGTGCGCGTTGGTGGTGACCGAGAAGCCGTCCTCGCTCTCCGGCCAGGTGCAGAACCCCTCCGCCGTCTCGTACGCCCACAGGCTCGCCGGGTCCGCCGGGCGGCCAAAGCGGGCCAGCGCGTCCAGCGTGACCGAGGTGGTGTCCGCGTCGGTCGGCAGTCCTTCGCCGGTGGCGATGCCCTCGGCGCCGGTGGCGGCGGCCAGGGTACGCAGCACTGTCGCCGGCGGATTGACAGCGACACCGGCGCGGCGCAGCCCGCTGAGCACCCAGGCCCGCTCGAACACGGTGATCGGGGTCGGGCAGGGCACCGGCCCGTCAGCCTCGCGGATCAACTCCCGCAGGAAGGCGTGCGCGGCGGGGCCGGCGGCCGGGCCAGCCGCGGTCAGCCAGGCGGCGGTCGCTGCGGGTGACGCGCCGACGGCGGTCAGGGTCGGTCCGGCGTCGGCCGGTGTCGCGTCCAGCACCTCGTAGAAGTGAGCCAGCTTCGTCGGCAGCGCCGCCCCGGCGGCCACCGCGGCGCGGACCGCGCGCAGCCGGTCGGACCCGAGCCCCGCGGGCAGCGCCAGCGGCGGACGGGGCAGCCGCTCGGCGGTCGCCCGGTCCAGCCCCGTCAACCGGCCGTTGATCGACTCGACAAGCGCGGGGACGATGAGGTCCAGCGCCGGAGTGTCCGGCAACGCCCGCGCGTGGATGGGGAGCAGCCGGCCGGTGAGCGCGTCCAGTCCGCGCGCCACCGGGGCGAGTAGATCCGCACCGGCCCATCCGCCGTCGGCCAGCGCCGCGAGCAGAGCATCGGTGGCGCTGAGCGTGGGCACCAGGGCGTACCCCTCGGGTGGGCCCCACGCGCCGTCCGGGCGCTGCTCGCGCAGCAGGAAACCGATCCGCTGGTGGTGTCCCGGCAGCCAGGCCGCACCGGCGACGAGCCGGCCGCTCTCGTACACCGAGGGGGCGACCTGCCCCCACGGCCGCAGCGCCAGGCCGGCGATCAGCTCGCGGGCGGCGTCGGCGACCGGGTCGGCGGCGGTCCCCGCGTCGGCGAACACCCGGGTGGCACCGTCACTCATCGCGTGCCCCCCAGAAGTCCGACAGTTGGTAGAAGCCGCCGGTGAAGGAGATCTGCCGGCCGAGGTAGTCCGCCTGGCGGGGGCACCGCTCGGCGAGGGCGGCCAGGTCCCCCCGGGACCGCGCGGTCAGCTCGGCCAGCCGGTCGTGCACCTGCGCCGGGTCGTCGACCAGCAGCAGGGCGTTCAGGTCACCCCACTCGGCGTCCCGGCCCTGGGTGGCCAGGTCGTTGACCAACCGCAGTACGCGCTGCACGCCACGACCGGCGTCCAGCAGGTCGGTCAGCTGGGCGAGGGTCTTCTCGTCGCCCGTGGCGATCCAGTGGGTGACGTTGACGAAGGAGCAGGCGAGGTTGTCGGCGTTGTCCAGGTAGCGGTCCAGGTCCGGCAGGCGCCGCCCGGTGGTCGGGTCGGTCGGCAGGTGCTTCCAGTCCCACTCCCGCGCCACTGCCGCGAGCATCCGGGCCAGCTCGTCACGCCAGATCGGCCGTAGCCGGGCGAACGCCGGGACGGTGGTCAGCTCGTCGCGCAGGTCGGCCAGCAGCCGGGCCAGGTGACGCCCCGGTGGTGGCGCGGCGCCGTCGGCCACCGCGAGGCAGTCGGTCACCATCTCCCGCACGTCGTCGACGGATCGCGCGAGGTAGTCGACCTGCCAGTCGGCGGCGAAGACCCACAGCAGGGTACGGGTGGTGATCCGCAGCTCCGCGGCGGTGTGCCACGGCGCGGTGAAGGCGATGGCGGTGGCCACCGAGCTGAGCAGCGCCGCGTCGAACGGCGCGGCGTCGAACAGCTCCGGGTGAGCGGCGGTGACGTTCTGGAGGTCGCGTACGCCCCGGACGGCGAGTGCGCACACCCGTCCCTGCTCGGCGACCGCGTCCTGACCGGCCCGCGCCGGTCGCGGGGTCTCCGTCACGATGCGACCGGGCGCTCGACCGGGGTGAGGATGACCTCGGCCCGCTGCTTCGGTTGCAGCGAGGCGCCCATCCGAGGGGTGAGGTCGACCGGTTCGCGTAGCCGGAAGCGGTAGCGGCTCAGCACGGTGCTGACGATGAGCTGGGCCTCCAGCAGGAACAGGTACTGCCCGAGGCACTGGTGCGGGCCCCCGCCGAACGGGAAGTAGGAGTAGCGGTAGCGCCGCCGGGGCAACTCCGGCGCGAACCGCTCCGGGTCGAAGAGCGCCGGGTCGGTCCAGAACGTCGACATCCGCTGGGTGACGTACGGGCTGACCAGCACGGTGCCACCGGCCTTGATCCGCACCCCGCCCAGCACGTCGTCGCCGACCGCGGTGCGCGGGATCATCCAGCCGGCCGGGTAGAGCCGCAGCATCTCGTCGAGCACCATCCGGCCGTAGCGCAGCTGGGGCAGGTGTTCGCGGCCGACCCGTTCGGCGCCGACCACCTGCTCGATCTCGTCGGTCATCCGCTCGGCCACGTCGGGCCGGGACGCCAGCACCGGCCAGAGCCAGGAGAGCAGGGCGATGGTGGTCTCGGTGGCGGTGGAGAACATCGCGACCACGTCGCCGCGGATCGCGTACTCGTCTGGTTCGCTGCCGTCGGCGCGCGGCCGGCAGAGCGTGGAGATGATGTCGTCGCCGTCGGTGGGATGGGCCCGGGCCTCCCGGATGATCGGCAGCACCACCTCGTCGATGGTGCGCACCGCTTCGCGGAAGCGCCGGTCGCCGGGCATCGGCACCGCGTACGGCACGGCGGGCATCAGCAGTCGGGGAAGCATCGCGGTGGTGACGGTGTCCAGCGCGGCGCTGATCCGCAGGGCGTCGGGGACCGAGATCCGATCGGCGAAGAGCACCCGCATGGTGGTGCGCAGGACGATCCGGGTCAGCTCGGCGCCGCCGTCGATCGGGCGCCCGGCGAGGGCCGGTTCGACCCACTCGTCGACCGCCTCGTTGATCGCCTCGGCCATCTTGTCGACGAGCGTCTCGGCCCGCTTGGCGGTGAACAACGGTTGCAGCGCGCCACGACTGGATTCCCAGATCTCACCCTCGGCGACCAGGATGGCGTCGCCGACGATGCGGCGGACCGGTCGCCAGAGCAACCCGTCGCCGTCCCGGGTGTAGTTGGCAACGTTGTCCCGCAGCACGCGTTGCAGGTGCTCAGGATGGCTGACGAGATAGGGGCGGAACGAGCCGAGGTTGAGCCGGACGACGTCGCCGTCGGCGTCCTGGGCGAAGTCGACGAGCGCGCCCAGCGGATCGCGGACCAGTGCCGGCAGAGCGCGTCGTAACGGGATTGTCCGGGGCTCGGTGCTGACAGTGGCGGGGCGCGCCTCGAACACCTGCGACATCGAACCACGTCTCCTCGTCGTCCCGGCGACCGCAGCGGTCCACTTCGGTCGGGCGGGTTGATGAAACTTTCACCTTCTGGGCCGACGGAAGCATCTCACCAAACGAGGGGCACCTCCAGACTTGCGGACGGCGCAATTTCCATCTACGTGCACGCACACTCGTCGATGTTCTCATCTTGTTCGATTCCTGAATGGATACTCAGGAACGGTCCAGTGCGATGGGCGGAACGGGCGCGTGCCGCCGACCTGGCTGCGGCATCGGCACCGGACGGGCGGCGTCGGGCTGACCGGTGCGGGTCGGTGACCCAGGACGCACCGGTACCCCCGAATCCGGGCGATGCCCGGCACCCTGTGCCAGGCTCTGTGGCATGGACGACAAGACCATCCTGAACCGGATCTCCGAGCTGGTCGACGAGGAACACAAGCTGCGTGCCGACGCCCAGGCCCACGAGTCGGGCACCGAGGGCGAGGCCAGCGAGCGACTGCGCGCCCTGGAGGAGTCCCTCGACCAGTGCTGGGACCTGCTGCGCCGCCGACGGGCTGCCCGGGAGACCCACGGCGACCCGGACGCCCAGGGCGAACGCCCCAAGCCCGAGGTCGAGCGCTACCTGCAATAGCCGACGTGGCGGGTCGGGCGGTGTGGCCGCCCGACCCGCTCCGATCAGCGCAGGCCCGCCTCGTGCAGCAGTTCTCCGGTCAACATGCCGGGGTCCACCTGCTCGGCGGGGAGACCCCGGGCCGCGAACCAGGCGCCCACCACCCGCACATCGCGGGCCAGGAACTCCGGCCCCTGTGGGTTCGCCACCACGTCGACCACCTGCGGCAGGTCGATCACGACCAGCCGACCCTGGTGCACGAGCAGGTTGTACGGCGACAGGTCTCCGTGCGCGTAGCCGGCCCGCGCCAGCACCCGCAGCGCCTCCACCAGTTGGGCCCACAGGTCACGCAGCTCGGTCGGGCCGGGTCGCAACTGGGCCAGTCGGGGTGCCGCCTCCCCCGAATCGGCGTCACCGACGAACTCCAGCATCAGCTCGGTGCCCCGCAACTGCACCGGGTACGGCACGGCGATCCGGTCGTGCCCGGCGCCGATCTCCCAGAGCCGGCTCAGCGCGGCGAACTCGGCCGCCGCCCACTGCCCGGCGATCATCTGCCGGCCGAACGCCGTCCGGCCGGCCATCGCCCGGTTCTCCCGGGACCGGCGCACCCGACGGCCCTCCAGGTAGCCGGCATCGCGGTGGAACAACCGGTGCTCGGGATCGCGGTAGCGTTTCACCGCGAGCAGGCAGGACCGGTCGGTGTCCGGCACGGCGCGACGGACCAGGTGGACGTCCGCCTCCTTGCCGGTCTTCAACACACCCAGCTCGGTGTCCTTGGCGGCCAACTCGGTGACCAGCCAGGCGGGGTGCGGCTGTGGCCCGTGCACGGCGTCGTCCCAGGACGACCAGCGCTCGCCGGTGTCCGGGTCGGGCTCGCTGTCCGGGTCTGCGAGCGGCTCGGTGGGCCGCCCGCGCTTCAGAAACTGCGGTTCGTCGTCGTCGAAGCGGCTCTTGCCGCGGCTTCGGCGCTCGAGCGCCGGAAGGTCATGATCGCGCACTGTGGTGAGGTTCCCTTGGTCGAGGCTGAGATAGGCAGCTGGAAGCGACCTGCAAAGACGGCCATGACCGACCCCCTCTCCTCGACCGGGCACTCGCCCGGGATGCACCATGCGCGGACAATGCTCGTACCACCACGTCGGGCGGTCAACCGAATTACCGAGCCGCCACCCGAACGGCCGCTCCGACGCCCAGTCGCCGGCGCGGAAACCCTCAGCGGGCCAGGACCGTGGCGACGGCGGCGATCAACCCGTCCACGGTGCGGCTCGGCGCGAACCGGACGTCCGACCAGGTGCGCCCCCGGTGCAGCCAGACGCTGGGCAGCCCGACGGCGGCGGCACCGCCGATGTCCGCCTCCGGGCTGTCGCCGATCACCCACGCCCCCCGCAGCGGCATCCGGACCCGCTGAGCGGCGAGCGCGAAGATTCTCGGGTTGGGCTTGCTGACCCCGGCCTCCTCGGAGATCACCCAGTCCGCGACGTACTGGTCCAGCCCGGTCTGGCGAATCTTGGCGTCCTCGACGCGTACGGTGCCGTTGCAGACCACCACCGGCACCCAGCCGGCGTCGTCGGCGATCCGCAGCGCGCAGGCGGTCAGCGGGTCGAGCCGGGTCTGCGCCACCACCCCGTCGTGCAGCTCCTCGACCAGGTCGATCGAGGGAATGCGCAGCTCGTAGCGGTCCCGGATGGCGTCGGCGAGGTCCCAGCGGTCGGTCAGACCGTCGGCGTCGATCGAGATCAGCCAGTCGATGTCGGTATGGGGCGCGCCGATGCTGTCCAGGAAGCGCTCACCCCAGCGGCGGAACGGCCCGGCCCGATCCAGCAGGGTGTTGTCCAGGTCCAGCAGGAGCAGTGGCACTCGGGCACCCTACGGGACCGACGTGTCCGCCAACAGATGCGGCGGGTATCGAGCTGACGAAGGGCTCAGCCAGGCATCGACAGCCGCGCGCCACCCTGGTCCGGCAGCCGATCGACGAGCATCGAGTGGGCCGTCCGGGTGGCCGCGAGCACGGCGGGATCCAGAGTCGCCACGAGGACCGCCGTGCCGTCGTCTGCCCCGCGAGCCAGCACCCTTCCCTCGGGGTCGTAGACGGCCGCGCCGCCGTTGAACCGCCACGGGTCGACGCCGCCGACCGCGTTGGCGAAGACCACGAACATCGTGTTGTCCAGGGCACGCGCGGCGTAGTACAGATCCCGGCGGTGCTCGGAGCCGACCAGGTATCCGCTGGGGCACAGGTAGGCGTGTGCGCCGTCGAGGGCGGCGGCCCGGCCGTGCTCGGGGAAACAGCCGTCGTAGCAGATTCCCAGCCCGAGCCGCCAGTCGTCGACGAGCAGCGTGGCACCCCGATCGCCGGGGGTGAACAGCTCCCGTTCGTCGCCCCACAACTGCTGCTTGTCGTACCCGACCCGCACCTCGCCGGTCCGGTCCACCACCAGCGCCGCGATGGTCCGCCGGCCGTCCGGGTGGCGGACGGCCGCGCCGACCAACGCGGTGACGCCGGCCTCGCGCGCCGCGGCCCGCAGCGGGTCGAGCCGGGGATCCGCGACCATCCCGGCCGGATCGGCCACGACGTCCGTGCCGACCGGGTCGGCGGCGAGAACCGGCGGGTGGTACGCGCAGAGGAACAGCTCCGGCAGGACGGCCACCCGGGCGCCCCGCTCGCCGGCTCGGCGGACCAGGTCGGCGGCCATGACCGCGTTGCCGGCGACGTCGCCCGGCGTGGGGGTGGCCTGGACGGTGGCCACGGTCAGCGGGGAGCTGGGCAGGGTGCGGGGCTGAGTCACCGGGCGATGGTAATCGGCGACGTCCCAAGCCGTACGTACGGTTTGCATGCCCCGGGGTGACCTGCAACGATCGACGTGTGCCCAGAGTAAGCCAGGACCAGCTCGACGCTCGCCGGCAGGAGATCCTCGCCGCGGCCCGGGCGTGTTTCGCCCGGCTCGGCTATGAGGGGGCGACCGTACGCCGCCTCGAGGAGGCCACCGGCCTGTCCCGTGGCGCGATCTTCCACCACTTCCGCGACAAGGACTCGCTCTTCCTCGCCGTCGCCGAGGATGACGCCGCGGCGATGGTCGAGACGGTGGCACGCAACGGTCTGGTGCAGGTGATGCGCGATCTGCTCGCCCGCGCCGTCTCCCCCGACACCACCGGGTGGCTGGGCAGCCAACTGGAGGTCTCCCGGCGGCTGCGCACCGACCCGGCGTTCGCCCGGCGGTGGGCGGAGCGGTCCGCCGCGATCGCGGAGGCGACCCGGGACCGGCTGGCCCGCCAGCGCGACGCCGGGGTGCTGCGCGAGGACGTACCGATCGACGTGCTGGCCCAGTTCCTGGAGCTGGCCTACGACGGCCTGGTGCTGCACCTGGCCATGGGCCGACCGGCCGGTGACCTGGGCCCGGTGCTCGACCTCGTCGAGGAGGCGGTCCGCCGCCACTGACCGCGCGCACACCGGTCGGACACCCGTGGCGAGGCTGCTCCACAATGGGGCCGCCGATCCCCTCCGGTGACAGGAGCAGTCGATGAACGTCCACGCCGCGTCCGGCGACACCTGGGGCATTTCCGGCCCAACCTTCCTCCGGTACTACATCGCGGCGGCCATCCTGGTGGTGGCGATCGCGGCGTACCACCGGATCCGCGTGCTGACCGCCCCGGCGCACAACACCCAAGACCCACTCGGACCACAGCAGGTCGCGTACCTCAACGGTGGCCCTCAGCTCGCCGTGCACGCGGCGCTGGGCGGGCTGCGCGGCAGCGGCGCGGTCGGCGTTCGACCGGACCGTCGGCTGACCACCGGCGGTACCCCGCCGACCGGGCTCACCCCACTGGATCAGGCCATCCACTGGGCCGCCCACCAGCACTCCCGGGTGCGGGACCTGCCGCAGGACGAGCGCGTACGCTCCGCGCTGGACCAGATCCGCAACGGCCTGGAGCAGCGCGGGCTGCTCACCGACGACGCGCAGCGCGCCCGTGCCCGCTCCTGGTCCATGATCCTGTTCGCCCTGCTGGGCCTCGGTGTACTCCGGTTGGTCTCCGGCCTGTTCAACGGTCACCCGGTCGGTTACCTGTTGCTGACCCTGGTTCCGCTGCTGACCATCACGCTGGTGCTGCGCCGGGCACCCATGCTCACCCGGGCCGGTCGCACCGCCCTACGCTCCGTCCGCCGCGAACACACCCACCTCGCGCCGGCCTCAGCGCCCGCCTACGCCACCTACGGAGCGGCCGGCGCGGCGATGGGCGTGGCCCTGTACGGCACCGCCTCGCTCTGGGCTCTCGACCCGGGCTTCGCCGAGCAGGCCGAGATTCAGCGCCAGGCCCTCTCCGGCAACGGCGGCTGGACGGGCGGGTCCGACGGATCGTCCGGTGGCGGAGGCGACAGCTCCGGTGGGGACGGCGGCAGCTCCTGCGGCGGTGGAGGCGGCGGGTGCGGGGGCGGCGGCGGGTGCGGCGGATGACCGGCCCGTTTGGGGTCGGCATCGGCTGGCGTCCGGAGATCGCCGGCTTCGTGGCCGAGCTGCCCGGCCTGCGCTTCGTCGAGGTGGTGGCCGAGGGGGTGCCCGCCTCCGGGCCGCTCCCGCCCGGCCTGACGCAGCTGCAGGACCGCGCGGTGACCGTCGTACCGCACGGGGTGCGGCTCTCCCTCGGCGGCGCCGAGCCGGTCGACCCGGCCCGGGTCGCCCACCTGGCCGCGGTGGCGCAACGCCTGGACGCCCCGCTGGTCAGCGAGCACATCGCGTTCGTCCGGGCCGGTGGTCTGGAGGCCGGCCACCTGCTGCCGCTGCCGCGCAGCCGGGAAGCCGTCGACGCGGTCTGCGCCAACGTGGCCCGGGCACAGGCCGAGCTTCCGGTGCCGATCGCGCTGGAGCCGATCGCCGCGTTGCTCGACTGGCCCGACGACGAGTTGACCGAGGCGGACTTCCTCACCGAGATCCTCGACCGGACCGGGGCACTGCTGCTGCTGGACGTGGCCAACGTGCACGCCAACGCCCGCAACCGGGGCGCCGACCCGCTGGCGTTGCTGGACCGCCTGCCGCTGGAGCGGGTCGCGTACGCCCACGTGGCCGGTGGCGCGGAGCACGGCGGGTTCTACCACGACACCCACACCGACCCGGTTCCGGCGGCGGTGCTGGAGCTGGTCGGCGCGCTCTGCGCCCGGCGGCGACCGCCGGCGCTGCTGCTGGAGCGCGACGGCCACTATCCGCCGGCCGCCGAACTCCGCGCCGAACTGGACGCCCTGGCCTCCGCCGCGGGCTTCCCGGCCGTGACATGACTGGCGCACCCGAGGGCGGCTCCGCGCTGACGCCCCGCGCCGGGCTGGCCGAGCGGCAGGCCGAACTGGTCGCGGCGCTGGTCGCCGGGGGTGAGCCACCGGCGGGGTTCGCGCCGGGACCGCTGGCCGCCACCCGCGCGGCCCTGCTGCGCAAGCGGGCCGGCGAGGTGGCCCGGCACTGGCCACTGCTCGCCGCCGGCCTCGGTGCCAGGTGGTCGACCACCTTCGCCGACTGGGCCGCCCGGCGACCCACCGCCGGATCGCTGCGCGACGGTTGGGACCTGGCCCGGGCGCTGCACGCTCAGCACGCGCTCCCACCGGTGGCCGCCGAGGAGTTGGCCGTCCGGGAGGCACGCCTGCGCTACGACGGGGTTCGGGCGCCGCGTCCGCGCCGGGTGCCGGCGGTGGGCCGCGCCGGCGGCGCCGTCGCGGTGCAGATCGCCGGCCGGGTACGCCTGCTGCGCCCCGCCCCACGGGTACCCACCCGTGCTGGCGACGGGATACCGAATGCGGCAGGATCGGCGTTATGGATCTCGGACTGACCGACCGCGTGTACGTCCTCACCGGCGCCTCCCGCGGCCTGGGTTACGCGACCGCGCAGTGCCTGGTCGCCGACGGTGCGCGGGTGGTGCTCTCGGCCCGGGACCCGGACGCGGTGGCCGCCGCCGCACAGCAGCTGGGTGGCCCGGAGCACGCCGTCGGACTGACCGCCGACCTCACCGACCCGGACACCCCGGGGCAGCTCGTCGCCGCCGCGCAGGAGCATTTCGGCCGGCTCGACGGCGCGCTGATCTCGGTCGGTGGGCCGCCGCCGGGCAACGCCGCAGCGGTCACCGACGAGCAGTGGCGGCTCTCCTTCGAGACCGTCTTCCTGGGCACAATCCGCGCCGTACGCACTGTCGCCAACGCCCTGCCCGAGGGCGGCGCGATCGGGCTGGTGCTCTCCACCTCGGCGCGTGGCCCGGTGCCCGGTCTCGGCATCTCCAACGGTCTGCGGCCCGGCCTGGTCGGGGCGGCCAAGGACATCGCCGACGACTACGGCCCGCGTGGGGTCCGGGTGGTCGGCCTGTTGCCCGGCCGGATCATGACCGATCGCAACCGGGAGCTGTTCGGAGCGACCGGCGACCCGGAGCGGGCCCGCGCCGAGGCGGAGGCCGGCATCCCGCTGCGCCGCGTCGGCGACCCGGCCGAGTTCGGCCGGGTGGCCGCGTTCGTGCTCTCCCCCGCCGCCAGCTACCTCACCGGGATCACCCTGCCGGTCGACGGCGGCGCGCTACGCGGGCTGTGACCCCCGACGGAGCCCGACCCGCCCGTGCCGTGACGCCGCCCCGGACGACCCGGCCGACCCGGGCGGACCTGGCGGACCTGGCGGCGGCTGCGGACCGGACCATTCCCGACGTGCTCGCGCCGGGGCTGGCGGTGCTCTTCGTCGGCATCAACCCGGGCCTGTGGTCGGCTGCCACCGGTTGGCACTTCGCTCGACCCGGCAACCGGTTCTGGCCCGCCCTGTACCGGGGCGGGTTCACCCCCCGGCTGCTGCACCCCAGCGAACAGGACGAACTGCCCGCGCTCGGGCTCGGCATCACCAACATGGCCGCCCGGGCCAGCGCCCGCGCGGACGAACTGAGCACCGAGGAACTCCTCGACGGCGCGGCGATCCTGACCGACAAGGTGGCCCGGTACCGGCCGCACTGGGTGGCAGTGGTGGGCGTGACCGCGTACCGGATCGGTTTTCAACGGCCGAAGGCCACCTTCGGGCCGCAACCGGAGTCGCTGGCCGGTGCCCGGCTGTGGGTGCTGCCCAACCCCAGCGGCCTGAACGCGCACTTCACCCCGGCCACCCTGGGCCTGGCGTTCGCCGAGTTGCGAACGGCGACCGATCTACCGGCCCTGTGATGGACGCGGCCGTCAGTTGGCGGCGGCGGGCGGCAGCACCTCGTCGGCGCGGTAGGTGCCCAGCGGCATGACCACCGGCTCGGGGCCGGTCGCGTCGACGAACGGGGTTGGCGAGTCGGCGACAGCGAACTGGGTCCGGTACAGCTCGGCGTAGAGCCCACCGACCGCTACCAACTCCTCGTGCCGCCCCCGCTCGACGATCCGCCCACCGTCAAGGACCAGGATCTGGTCGGCGTCGCGCACTGTGGAGAGCCGGTGCGCGATCACGAGCGCGGTACGCCCGGCCAGCGCCACCGACAGCGCACGCTGCACCGCCGCCTCACTCTCCGAATCCAGGTGTGCGGTCGCCTCGTCGAGGATCACGATCGACGGTGCCTTGAGCAGCAGTCGCGCGATCGCGATGCGTTGCTTCTCGCCGCCGGAGAACCGGTAGCCGCGCTCCCCCACTGTGGTGTCCAGACCGTCGGGAAGCGACCGGACCAGATCGGCCACCTGGGCGCCGGCCAGGGCGGCCCAGATCTCGTCGTCGGTGGCGTCCGGCTTGGCGTAGCGAAGATTCTCGGCGATCGTCTCGTGGAACAGGTGCGAATCCTGAGTGACGACACCGATCTCGTCGCGCAGGGAGGCGAGCGTCGCGTCGCGCACGTCGACGCCGCCGACGAGCACCTGCCCGTCGCTGACGTCGTAGATCCGGGAGATGAGCATCGACAGCGTCGACTTGCCCGCCCCGGACGGGCCGACCAGCGCGACCATCTGCCCCGGCTCGACGCTGAACGAGACCCCCTTGAGCACCGGCTCGTTGACGGTCCGGTCGAGGGTGGCGACCTCCTCCAGGGAGGCGAGGGAGATCTCGGCGGCGCTCGGGTAGCGGAAACGCACGTCGCGGAAGTCGACCCGGCCGGCGCCCAGGGGCACCGGTACCGCGTCGGGCTTCTCCACGATGCCCGGCTTGAGGTCGAGCACCTCGAAGACCCGGTCGAAGGAGACCAGCGCGCTCATCACGTCCACCCGGACGTTGGACAGTGCCGTGAGCGGCCCGTACAGGCGGGTGAGCAGCAGCGCGAGCGTCACCACGGTGCCGGCGCTGACGCCGCCGGTGACCGCGAGCCAGCCGCCGAGACCGTAGGTCAGAGCCTGCGCCAGTGAGGCGACCAGCAGCATCGCCACGAAGAACGTGCGGGAGTACATCGCGGACTGGATGCCGATGTCACGGACCCGCTCGGCCCGGTCGGCGAACCGACGAGCCTCGATCTCGGGCTGGCCGAAGAGCTTCACCAGCAGCGCACCGGCCACCCCGAACCGCTCGGTCATTGTCGCGTTCATCTTGGCGTCGAGGTTGTACGCCTCGCGGGTGATGTCCGCCAGCCGTCGACCGACCCGGCGGGCCGGAATGATGAAGATCGGCAGCAGCACCAGTGACAGCGCGGTGATCTGCCAGGAGAGGGTGAACATCACCGCCGCGGTGAGCACCAGCTGGATGACGTTGCTGACCACACCGGACAGGGTGGAGGTGAACGCCCGCTGGGCGCCGAGCACGTCGTTGTTGAGCCTGCTGACCAGGGCGCCGGTCTGGGTACGGGTGAAGAACTGCAACGGCATCCGCTGCACGTGGTCGTAGACCCGGGTGCGCAGGTTGAAGATGATGCCCTCGCCGATGCGGGCGGAGTACCACCGTTGGGCCAGCGACAGCAGCGCGTCGGCGACCGCCAGCGCGGCGATGAACAGGGCCAGCCGCACCACGAGCCGGCCGGCCTCGGTGCCGCCCCGGTTGATCGCGTTGATCACGTCACCGGCGAGCACCGGGGTGGCCACGCCGATGATGGCGGCCAACACCACGGTGGCCAGGAAGACGATGATGTCGCGCCGGTAGGGGTGGGCGAAGGCGACGATGCGGCGGGCCACCCCGCGCTTGAGCCGGTGGGTGGAGACCTCGTCGCGGTTGCGCATCGACCGGAGCATGCTCCACCCGGCCATGCCACCGCCGGACATCGGGTTGGACATCGCTCACCTCCGGGTTGCCGGGCGGACCGCACCGTCAGGTCAATTCTCCCGACGAGTGTGACAACCTCGTTCGTAACCCGGATCTTCCCGTGCGGTCCTTACCTATTCTCCCCTGCCGGCAAGGTCACGCAGCCGACGGGTCTGCGCCTCCCGCTCGGCGCGCTGCTGGTCGGCGTGCGACCGCCCGCCGGCACCGGCGAGCAACGCCTTGATCTCCACCACCGCGTCGCGGGCTCCGGAGAGCAGGCCGGCGGTCAGGTCCCGCACCGCGTCGTCCAGCTCGGCCGGGGGTACGACAAGGGTGGCCAGCCCGATCCGGTCCGCCTCGGCGGCGTCCAGCCGGCGGCCGGTCGCACAGATCTCCAACGCCCGCGAATATCCGACCAACTCGACGAGGCGTTTCGTGCCGGCCAGGTCGGGCACCAGACCGAGGGTCACCTCGGCCATCGACAGCTTCGCGTCCGCGGAGAGCACTCGCAGGTCACAGGCGAGCGCGAGCTGAAAGCCGGCACCGATCGCGTGGCCCTGTACGGCCGCGACGGAGACGACATCCGGCCGGTGCAGCCAGGTGAAACCGGCCTGGAACTCGGCGATGCGCTCGGCGCACTCCTGCTCGGGCAGCGTGGCCAGCTCAGCGAAGGACCCCGGGCCGGAGGCGCCCGCCACCGCGAGATCGAGGCCGGCAGAGAACGCGCGACCCTCGCCGCGGACCACCACCACCCGCACGTCGCCGGGAAGGTCGCGGGAGAAGTCGCTCATCGCCTGCCACATCGCGGGCGTCTGGGCATTGAGCACGTCGGGCCGGCACAACGTCACCGTGGCGACCGGCCCGTCGCAAGTCAGCCGAACCCCGGTCGCCTCGGCGGTCACCGGACGTCCCGGGGCGCGGCGCTGGTGGACGACGCTGAGGGGCGGGTCACGCCTTCTTGCGGCGCCGGGCGCCACCGCGCTGACGCAGCTGCACGCCGGACTCGGTGAGCACTCGGTGGATGAACCCGTAGGAACGGCCGGTCGAGGCCGCCAACGCGCGGATGCTCTCCCCCGAGGTGTACCGCTTTACCAGGTCCTTGGCGAGCGTCTGACGCTCGGCTCCGACGATCCGGCGACCCTTCTCAGTGCTGGTGGCTGTGCCAGTGGCTGCCATGCTGTGTCCTCACGTCCCAGACTGTGCGGTTCGGATACGGTCCCACCTATTAGACCGCCTCGAACGATCATGCGCCAGATATCAACTCTTCGCCAACCGACACGCTATGCAATGTCAGCTTCCCGATAGAGTGATCCTGGCGATCCGGCCCGCCGCGGCGTCCGGGCGTACCACCGCCGGGAGCTGGCGGCTGCCGGCGGCCCGTAGCCTTCGGTCGTGATCGACCTGTTGAGCACCGCCGGCGCGGCGGCAGTGGTCTTCGCTGCCACCGACATCGACGACATCGTCATCCTGACGCTGTTCTTCGTCGCGGCCCGCACCACCGGCAAACCCCGCACCTGGGAGATTGTCGCCGGACAATACCTCGGCATCGGCGCGCTCGCGTTGGCGAGCGCGGTGATCGCGGGTGGACTCCTGGTGGTGCCCGACCCGTGGACGGGGCTGCTCGGCCTGCTGCCGATCGCACTCGGCGTACGCGCGCTGCGGAGTTCGGGCGACGACGAGGCACCGGCGGTCGTCACCGGAGCGCTCGGCGTGGCCGGGGTGACGATCGCGAACGGCGCCGACAACGTCGCTGTCTACGTACCCGTCTTCCGGGCCCTCGGTGTGGCCGACAGCGCCGTGCTCCTGCTGGTCTTCGTGCTGCTGATCGCGCTCTGGTGCGCGGCCGGGGCCTGGCTGGGCGGGCACCGGAGGGTGGTCCGGCTGGTCGAGCGCGCTGGCGCCTGGCTGGTGCCGACGATCTTCATCGCCATCGGGCTGGTGATCCTGGTCAGCTCCGGCGTGCTCGGCCGACTGGTCGACCTGCTCGGCTGAGAGCCGGCCGAGCAGCCTCGGTCAGGCCAGCTCGACCAGTTCGAGCAGGTCGTCGCTCCACGCGTCCTCATCGCCGTCGGGCAGCAGGATGGCCCGGTCCGGCTTGAGCGCCAGCACCGCACCCGGATCGTGGGTGACCAGGACGATCGCGCCCGGGTAGTTGGCGATGGCGTCGAGCACCTGCTCCCGGCTGACCGGGTCGAGGTTGTTCGTCGGCTCGTCGAGCAACAGCACGTTGGCGCCGGAACAGACCAGAGTGGACAGGGCCAGCCGGGTCTTCTCGCCGCCGGAGAGCACGCCGGCCGGCTTGTTCACGTCGTCACCGGAGAAGAGGAACGCGCCAAGGATCTTGCGCAGGTCGGTGTCGGACTGCTCGACGGCGGCGGCGCGCATGTTCTCCAGCACCGTCCGCTCCACGTCCAGCGTCTCGTGCTCCTGGGCGTAGTAGCCCAGCCGCAGGCCGTGCCCCGCGTGCACCTCGCCGGTGTCCGGGCTGAGCAGCCCGCCGAGCATCCGCAGCAGGGTCGTCTTGCCGGCGCCGTTGAGCCCGAGGATGGCCACCCGGGAGCCCCGGTCCACCGCCACGTTGACGTCGGTGAAGATCTCCAGCGAGCCGTACGACTTGGAAAGGCCGGTCGCCGTGAGCGGGGTCTTGCCGCACGGCGCGGGGCTGGGGAAACGCACCTTGGCCACCCGGTCGGCGACCCGCACCTCCTCCAAGCCGGAGATCAGCTTCTCGGCACGGCGGGCCATGTTCTGGGCGGCCACGGTCTTGGTGGCCTTGGCCCTCATCTTGTCGGCCTGCGCCATCAGCGCGCCGGCCTTCTTCTCCGCGTTGGCCCGCTCCCGGCGGCGGCGCCGCTCGTCGGTCTCGCGCGCCTCCAGGTACGCCTTCCAACCCAGGTTGTACACGTCGATGACCGACCGGGTGGCGTCGAGGAACCAGACCTTGTTGACCACCGACTCCAGCAGCGCGCCGTCGTGGGAGATCACGATCAGGCCGCCCTTGTGGTTGGCGAGGAAGCCCCGCAACCAGGTGATCGAGTCGGCGTCGAGGTGGTTGGTGGGCTCGTCGAGCAGCAGGATGCCGCCGCCGTTCTCGCCCGCGTCGCGGAACAGGATCCGGGCCAGCTCGATGCGGCGACGCTGACCACCGGAGAGGGTGCCGATGGTCTGCGCGAGCGCCCGGTCCGGTAGACCGAGGTTGGCGCAGATCCGCGCGGCCTCAGCCTCGGCCGCGTACCCGCCGAGGGCGGCGAACTGGTCCTCCAACGCGCCGTACCGACGGACCAGCTTGTCGTTGGCGTCCTCGGCGAGGCGGGCCTCGACCTCCTGCATCTGCGCCATCAGCACGTCCAGGCCGCGGGCGGAGAGCACCCGGTCGCGGCCGGTGACCTCCAGGTCACCCGTGCGCGGGTCCTGCGGCAGGTAGCCGATGGCGCTGCGCTGGTCGATCTGGCCGCCGTACGGCTGCCCCTCGCCGGCGAGCACCTTCAGCGTGGTGGTCTTGCCGGCGCCGTTGCGACCGACCAGGCCGATCCGATCACCGGGCTGCACGCGCAGGGTGGTGTCGGACAGCAGGATCCGGGAACCGGCACGCAGTTCCAGGCCGGTGGCAGTGATCATGTTTGCGGGCTCGCTCTCGGGGTTTGGAAGGCTGACTCGGGGCACGCGAAACCGCCGGCGGGCTCAAGGGGCCCGACGGCGCGGGGCGGTTCAGCCTTCGCAGCGCAGCACCCGACAAGTGTACCGGGCGCCGTCGGACGTCCCTCCCGGATTACCGATCAAGATCATCGGGTATCGGAACGCCTGTCCGGACCCCGTCCGGCACTCGATGGACGAAACGACACACAAAAGACATTCACCGGCATACGGCGATCGGGGTCACCCATGGAACTCAACGAGCGGGCCGAGCTCGACACCTCCCAGGCCAACGACCTGGGCCGGGGTAGCGGCGGGTCGGGCGGCGGCTTCGGCATCCCCATCCCGGGCGGCGGCGGCCGGGGCGGCATCATCGGCATCGTGGTGGCCGTTCTCGTCGCCCTCCTCGGCGGCGGGTTCGGTCTCAACGCCATGACCAACGGCGACGAGGGCGGGCAGGCCGGCGGCACCGACCTGGAGCAGTTGTGCTCCACCGCCAACCCCGAGCGTCTCGACGATGCGCGCTGCCGCAACCTGCTCTACGTCAACAGCATCCAGGACTACTGGAAGAAGGCGTACCCCGAGCTGGGCAGAAGCGACTACGAGGTCACCACCACGAACTTCTTCCAGGCGGCAGTGAACACCGGCTGCGGGCAGGCCGACTCGGGCGTCGGCCCGTTCTACTGCCCCGCCGACCGGAAGGTGTACATCGACCTGAGCTTCTACGACGAGCTGGCGTCCCGGTTCGGGGCGAAGGGCGAGTTCGCCCAGCCGTACGTGCTCGCCCACGAGTACGGCCACCACGTCCAGAACCTGCTCGGCACCAACGCGAAGGCCGGCCAGGGCGACCAGAGCGGCCCCCGCTCCGCCTCCGTACGGCTGGAGTTGCAGGCCGACTGCTACGCCGGCGCCTGGGCCAGGCACGCCACCGAGAGCAAGGACAAGACCGGCCAGCAGCCACTGTTCAAGTCGATCACCGAGGCCGACATCAACCAGGCCATCGACGCCGCCGAGGCGATCGGCGACGACAGCATCCAGGAGCGCTCCGGCGGGCGGGTCAACCCCGACCAGTTCACCCACGGCACGTCCGAGCAGCGCAAGCGCTGGTTCAACCAGGGCTACGACCGCGGCGACCCGAAGACCTGCGACACCTTCGGCACCGACCAGCTCTGACATCCGCCCCCAGATCGTGGCAGGTCCCTCCGCGGGCCTGCCACGATCGTCATCCCTGCCGAAGCTCCCGGGTCAGGTGAGCTGCGAGACCTGGTAGTGGCCGATGAGCCAGTCGTCGTCGACCCGCCGCAGGAGCACGCCGAGGTTGACGTTCAGGGCCGGCCGGTCGGTGAAGGCGAACTCCACCTCCAGGTAGCCGAGGACCACGTCGTCGGCGAGACGACGGATCTCCCGGATGTCGTACGCGGCGGTCAGGCCGAGCGGCTGTCCGGCGTAGTACGCGGCGACGCCGGCAGGACCGACCGTGTACGGCTGCAACCCCTGAAAGATCGCGTCGTCGGTGAAGCACGCCGCGACCCGATCGGGCTCGTGGGCGTCGACCGCCGACTTCCACCGGTCGAGGACGGTACGCAGAATCTGCGCCTCGGACATGATGATCTCCCTGCTGGACGGACGTGCACGTCGCCTGCCTGTCGAGCTGCCCCACGTGCGAGGCGACCCCCTCCAGGCTCAGCGAGGCGGCTGACCCGGATCGTTCGGGTGCGGCGTCAACGGCGTCACGGTCTCGCGCCGCCAGGCGCGCAGCGGCATCGACGCGAGCACGGCTTCCAGCTCATCGGCGTCGGCGGCCTGGAACAGCCCCCACGTACGCCACTCCCCCGGCGCCAGCGGCGGCCGCCACAACCGCAGGAGACTGCCCTGGGCCGTCAGCTCGGCCGAACGCGCCGCCTCTCGCGCGCGCATGTCGGCGACGCCGTCCTCCGATGTTCCCTGCGGCACCGTCGTCACCATGTCAACCAGAAACTCCACGCGCCCATCCTCCGGCCGCCAGCCGGGCAGCACGCCGCGAACCCCGTTTTGCGTGGCGATCGTCTCCCCGCCGACGCCGACGCCGACGCCGACGCCGCCAGTGAAGGCCGAGGTCAGTCGGGGTCGCGCACCAGGATCCGCACCGCCCGGGCCGCACCCACCGCCGCGACCAGCACGGCGTGCCGGGGCTCCGGCACGTCGAGCAGCCGCTCCGCCCGCAACGGCACGAGCGGGGCCAACCGCCGGTCGGCCAGCACTCCGTCGACCGCCCGCCGGTCACCGCCGCAGACCAGCGCGGCGAGCGTCGCCACCTCCGGCAACAGCAGCCGTACGGCCAGGTCCGCCGCGTCACCCAGCGCAGCCTTCGCCTGGTTGTCACGCCGGCGGGCGAACCGGTGCTGCGACCATCCCCCCGCAGCGGTGCGCCCCTGCACGTAGCGGGTGTCCACCTTGGAGACGACGAGGTCGGCGCCCTCGGCCACCCCGAGCGCCACAGCGCCCTTGCGGGCCAGCAGCAGGCCGATCCGGCGGGGCGTGACGGCGGAGGCCACGAAGCCAGCCACGTCCACGCCGGCCGGCGCACCCGGTGGGGCGTACAGCTCAGCGGTTGCGCCGTCCGGGGCGGCGAGCAGTAGGCCGTACTCCTGGGCGCTGGTGGTGGGCGGGCCGTGCCGGTCGGCGAAGCCCTCGACCCAGCGGCCGACGCGGGCCGGGTCGACCTCGACCCACCGGCCTCCGCCGGCTGCGGGTCGACTGGTCATCGCCCGACCGTACGGCACAGCGAACCCACCCGGGCCCCCGGGCGGCCCCGGGCCCGCCCCCGGAACACCGGGGCGACACCGTCGACCCTTCGCGGTCCGGCACCGGGTCGGGTGGCTCAGCCGTCGGATGGTCGCCGTGACCGTTCAGCCTGGCAGTAGCGCGGCGACCGCCAGCGCGGCGATCAGCGCGCTGGAGACCAGGCCGGTGACCAGCCGCCCCCGCGGCCCGGTCAGCGCCCGGCCGACCACAGTGCCACCGCCGGCGATGACCAGTTGCCAACTCGCCGATGCCAGGAACACCCCGGCCACGAAGAGCGCCACCGGGACGACGCCCGAGTCGGCCGTGTCCCGGCGGCCGAGCACCAGCGCGGTGAAGTAGAGCACCGTCATCGGGTTCAGCAGAGTCAATCCGAGCAGCGCCGCGTAGGCCCGCCCCGGAGTGCTCATGCCCAGACCGTCGCGTGCCGTCGGCCGCCGCTGCGAGCGGTGCGCGGACCACGTCCGCCACAGGCCGTGCCCGGCGAGACCCAGCAGGACCACCGCGGCGACCACCCTCAGCGGCCCGGCGACCGGCGCGATGATTCCGGCCAGGCCGGCGCCGCCGAGCACGGCCACCACCGCGTAGAGCCCGTCGGCCGTCGCCACCGCGAGCGCTGCGGCGGCACCCACCCGAAACGAGGTACGGGCGCTGAGCCCCAGAATGAGAATCGCGATCGCGCCGACCGGAATGGCGACGCCGTAGCCGGCCACGAGACCGGCGAGGAACGCCCCGGTCACGGACGTCGGTGGCGGGTGGAGGTGCGTCCCCGGAGCGGCCGCTGTCGACGCACGGCAGTGGCCGCACGGACAGGAACCTGCTTCGGGTACGCCTCAGACACACGCGCATCCTCCGCGCCGGACCCGCGCCCCCGCCACCGATTTTCCCCGCGCCCCGCGCCCCGCGCCCCGCGCCCCGCGCCCCGCGCCCCGCGCCAAGATCGTGCTCGAAGCAGGATGTAGTGGCCTCGGCGACGCACCGAGGCCACTACATCAATGATCGAGCAAGATCTTGGGTTGTTCGGGAGTCGGCCGACCGGGCAGAGGCGAACGTCAGGCGGTCAGTCGGGGATCGCGACCGAGGTAGGAGAGCAGGGCGGCGACCTCGTCGGCCTCCGGAGCGGGGTCGATCGCCGGGGCGTACGCGCCGTAGGCCCGCAGCGGCTCGACGATCTGCCGGGCCACCACCAGCAGGGGGCGGGCCAGTTCGGCGCCGAGCGGGGACGGCTGGCCGGTGGCCACCGCGATGTCCCAGGCGTGCACTGCCGCATCCAGGGCGCACGCTACGGCGCCGACCTCGGCCGGCAGCTTGCCCTGGGGCAGCGGCGTGGGCACCTCCGGGGCGTCGTCGGCGACACGCTTCCAGGCCCGAGCGGACGCGTCGAGGGCGGCGCGCAGGCCGGCGAGCTTGTCACCGTCGATCCGACCGGAGGGCGCGAACGGGTCCTCCGTCGGCCCCGGCCCGCCGTCGATCGCCGCCGCGAAGGCGAGCTGGTCGCCGACCGCGTGCTGAAGCACCTGGGTGACGTTCCACCGCTCGCACGGGGTGGGCCGCTCCCAGGCGTCGGCCGGAACCCCCTCGGCTGCCGTCCGAAGCGCCTCGTGCGCCTCTTCGAGCACGGTCCGCCACTGCCCCGCTGCCATCTCGCTCATCGTCCTGCCCTCTCTGCCGGCTCCGGCGAGCTTCCCCACCCGCCTCCGGATCGGAATATTCCGCTCCGTTCGATGAATTCAGCTTAGCAGACCGGAACGATCCGTTCCACTACTTTCTTGCAGCCCTGGAACGCGTCGAGCGCGGTACCCGGACGGGTACCGCGCTCGACGAAGTGGGATCAGGTCAGACGTTGAAGCCGAGGGAGCGGAGCTGGTCCCGACCCTCGTCCGTGATCTTGTCCGGGCCCCACGGCGGGAGCCACACCCAGTTGATCCGGATGTCGTTGACCAGGCCGCCGCCGGGGCCGGTGGTCAGGGCCTGCCGGGTCTGGTCCTCGATGACGTCGGTCAGCGGGCAGGCCGCCGAGGTGAGCGTCATGTCCAGGGTGGCGACGTTCTCGTCGTCGACGTGGACGCCGTACACGAGGCCCAGGTCGACCACGTTGATGCCGAGCTCCGGGTCGACGACGTCCTTCATCGCCTCCTCGATGTCGGCGATCATCGCCTTGCTGACGCCGCCCGCGGGAGCGGCGGCGTCACCGGTGTCATCGGTCGTCGCGGCGTCGGTCTGCGGCACCACTGTGGTGTCACCGGCCTCCGGCGTCGCCTCAGTGGCGGTGTTCTCGCTCATGCCGTCCCTCCGCATCGCTGTGTGATGCCACAGGGCACCACTGTGTCATTCGCTCGCTGACGCACCGTCACGCCTTCACCTCCGGGCTCACACCCACACCGGCGCGTGCCGCGGCGTCCTTGAACGCCATCCACGGCAGCAGCGCGCACTTGACCCGGGCGGGGTAACGGGCCACACCCGCGAAAGCAACCCCGTCACCGAGCACGTCCTCGTCCGGCGTGACCTGACCACGTCCGGACATCAACTCCACGAACGCCTCGTGCACCTCGAATGCTTCCCCGGCGCCCCGACCACGCAGCAACTCGTGCAGCACACTCGCCGAGGCCTGGCTGATCGAGCAGCCCATCCCGTCGTACGAGATGTCGTGCAGCACCGTGCCGTCGGTGGCCACCCGGACGGTGACCTCGTCACCGCAGGTGGGGTTGACGTGGTGCGCCTCCGCGACCTGGTCGCCCGGGTCGTCGGCATCGCGCAGGCCACGCCCGTGCGGGCGCTTGTAGTGGTCCAGGATGATCTCCTGGTAGAGCTGGTCGAGCTGCATCAGTCGAACACCTTCCGCACCTGCTCCAGACCGGCCACCAGAGCGTCGATCTCCTCGGTGGTGGTGTAGAGGTAGAACGAGGCCCGGGTCATGGCCGGAACGCCGAACCGGCTGCACACCGGCTTGGCACAGTGGTGGCCCACCCGCACCTGCACGCCGAGCGAGTCGAGCACCTGACCCACGTCGTGCGGGTGCACGTCACCGAGTGCGAACGAGATGGTGCCGCCCCGGCCCACCGGCACGGTCGGACCGAAGATCCGCAGATCCGGCACCGAGCCGAGAGCTTCCAGCGCGTACGCCGTCAGCTCCTTCTCGTGCCACTGGATGGCCTGCATCCCGATGCCGGTCAGGTAGTCGACCGCCGCACCGAGCGCGACCGCCTCGGCGATCGGCGGGGTGCCCGCCTCGAAACGGGCCGGCGGCGCGGCGAACGTCGAGCGGGCCATGCTGACCGTCTCGATCATCGAGCCGCCGCCGAAGACCGGCGGCATGGCCGCCAGCAGCTCACCCCGGCCCCAGAGCACACCGATGCCGGTCGGACCGCACATCTTGTGGCCGGTGAAGACGATGTAGTCGGCGTCCAGGTCAACCACGTCGATGGGCAGGTGCGGCACCGACTGCGAGCAGTCCAGCAGCAGCAGCGCGCCCACCTCACGGACCCGCGCGGTGATCCGGGAGGTGGCGTTGACAGTGCCGAGGATGTTGGACATGTGCACCAGCGAGACGATCTTCGTCCGTTCGGTGACCAGATCCTCCAGGCCCGACTCGTCCAGCCGCCCCTGGTCGGTGACCGGGAACCAGCGCAGAGTCGCGCCGGTCCGCTCACAGAGCAACTGCCACGGGACGATGTTCGAGTGGTGCTCCATCTCGGAGATCACCACCTCGTCGCCCGGACCGAGCCGGAAACGGGGGTCGGCGTCCGGGCGCAGCGAGGCGTTCGAGAAGGCGTACGCCACGATGTTGATCGCCTCGGTGGAGTTCTTCGTGAACACCACCTCGTCGGTGCTCGGCGCGTTGATGAACGCGGCAATCTTCGCCCGCGCTCCCTCGTACGCCTCGGTGGCCTCGGTGCCCAGGGTGTGCACCGAGCGCGACACGTTGGCGTTGTGCCGCGCGTAGTGCTCGTCGAGCACGTCGAGGACCTGGCGGGGTTTGTGCGAGGTGTTGGCGCTGTCGAGGTAGACCAGCGGGTGCCCGTTGATGTCCCGACCGAGGATCGGGAAGTCGGCGCGCACCCGGGCCACGTCGAAACGCGGCACGTCGTCGTACTGCGGCATCCCCGGGGGGATCGCGATGCTGGTCATCTCGGCAGCGCCTCTCCCGCTCAGGCCTTGGCCGTGCCGGCCCCGGCGGCGTACCGCTCGTAGCCCTCGGCCTCGAGCTTGTCGGCCAGCTCCGGGCCGCCCTGCTCGACGATCCGGCCGGCCACGAAGACGTGCACGAAGTCCGGCTTGATGTAGCGCAGGATCCGGGTGTAGTGGGTGATCAGCAGCACGCCGGTGTCGCCGGTGTCGCGGACCCGGTTGACGCCCTCGCTGACCACGCGCAGCGCGTCCACGTCGAGACCGGAGTCGGTCTCGTCGAGGATCGCGATCTTCGGCTTGAGCAGCTCCAGCTGGACGATCTCGTGCCGCTTCTTCTCACCACCGGAGAAGCCCTCGTTGACGTTGCGCTGGGCGAACGCCGGGTCCATCTGGAGACGCTCCATCGCACCGCGCAGCTCGCCGCCCCAGGTACGGAGCTTCGGCGCCTCGCCGTCGATGGCGGTCTTCGCGGTCCGCAGGAAGTTCGCCACCGAGACGCCGGGCACCTCGACCGGGTACTGCATGGCCAGGAAGAGGCCGGCGCGGGCGCGCTCGTCGACCGTCATGGCCAGCACGTCCTCGCCGTCGAGGGTCACCGTGCCACCGGTGATCTCGTACTTGGGGTGACCGGCGATCGAGTACGCCAGGGTGGACTTGCCGGAGCCGTTCGGGCCCATGATCGCGTGGGTCTCGCCGGACTTCACGGTCAGGTCGACGCCGGCCAGGATCGGCTTGAGCTCACCCTCGGGCAGCTTGACCGACACCTTCAGGTCGCGGATCTCCAGGGTGCTCATTATCGGGTCACTCCATTACTCGGCGTCAGGCTGAGGTAGATGTCGCCGTCGCGGACTTCGACGGGGTAGACGGGGACGGGTTCGGTGGCGGGCAGGCCGGTCGGCTCGCCGGTGCGCAGGTCGAAGCGCGAGCCGTGCAGCCAGCACTCGAGCGTGCAGCCATCGACCTCACCCTCGGAGAGCGCGACCGAGGCGTGCGAGCACTCGTCGTACGCGGCGTAGAAGCCGCCGTCCTCGCCGTGCACCAGGGCGATCGGGGTGCCGTCGACATCCGCGCTGATCGCGGTGCCCTTCGGCACGTCCTCGGTGGAGCAGATGCGGATCATCAAGCGCCCGCCTTGGTCAGCCGGGCCTCGATCGCGTCGCCGAGGCTCTCGCGCAGCGACTCCACCGGGATCTTGTTGATCAGCTCGGCGAAGAAACCACGCACCACCAGCCGGCGGGCCTCACTTTCCGGAATGCCCCGGGCCATCAGGTAGAACAACTGCTCGTCATCGAAGCGGCCGGTCGCGCTGGCGTGGCCGGCGCCGGCGATCTCGCCGGTCTCGATCTCCAGATTGGGTACGGAGTCCGCCCGTGCGCCGTCGGTGAGCAGCAGGTTCCGGTTGATCTCGTACGTGTCGGTGCCGGTCGCCTCGGCCCGGATGAGCACGTCGCCCACCCAGACGGTGTGCGCGCTCTCGCCCTGCAGAGCGCCCCGGTAGCCGACGTAGCTGCGGCAGTCCGGGATGCTGTGGTCGACCAACTGCCGGTGCTCCAGGTGCTGCCCGGAGTCGGCGAAGTAGACGCCGTACAGCTCGGCCTCGCCACCGCGCCCGGTGTATTCCACGCTGGTGAACTGCCGGACCAGGTCGCCACCCAGTGAGACCTGGATGTGGATGACCTTGGCGTCCCGGCCCAGCTTGATCTTCAGGTGCTGGGCCTGGACCGCGTCGTCGGCCCAGTCGGCGACAGTGACCAGCGTCAGCTTCGCGCCGTCGGCCACGGCCACCTCGACGTTGTCGGCCAGGGTGGCCGACCCGACGTGCTCCAGCACCACTGTCGCCTCGGCGAACCGGCCCACCTCGACGAACGTGTGACCGAACGCCGGCTGCCCGACGCCCTCGCCGACCACCCGCAGCCGCACCGCCTCACCGAGCACCACGTCGGGGGCCACCCGCAGCAGCAGGGCGTCCGCGGCGGCACCGTAGGCCAGCGCGCTGACCCGGTCGACCGGGGTCAGCACGCTGCCGACCCGCTCGTCGTCACGGCCGACCCGGGTGATGGCGACGCCCTCGGGCAGGTCGCCGTACTCGTGTCGGACCGTGCCGGTTACGGCCGGCGCGTCACTGGTCAGGCCGCGGAGGCGCTTGAGCGGGGTGAAGCGCCACTCCTCCTCCAGGCCGGTGAGGGCCGGGAAGTCGGCGACGTCGTACGAGCGCAGCGCCTGCGACTTGGTGCTGGGCGGCGGCGCGGAAGCCTGGGTAGTCATTTCTTCCTTGGTCTGTTCTACGACGACGGTGTCAGGTGCTCGGTAGGGCGGGCGGCGTCAGCCGACCGCGCCCTCCATCTGAAGCTCGATCAGTCGGTTGAGCTCCAGGGCGTACTCCATCGGGAGCTCCTTGGCGATCGGCTCGATGAAGCCGCGCACGATCATGGCCATCGCCTCGTCCTCGCTCAGACCCCGGCTCATCAGATAGAAGAGCTGGTCGTCGCTGATCTTGGAGACGGTCGCCTCGTGCCCCATCGACACGTCGTCCTCACGGATGTCGACGTACGGGTAGGTGTCCGAGCGGGAGATCGTGTCGACCAGCAGCGCGTCGCACTTGACAGTGCTCCGGCTGTGGTGCGAACCCTCCAGCACCTGCACCAGACCCCGGTACGAGGTGCGGCCGCCGCCACGGGCGATCGACTTCGACACGATGGTCGAGGAGGTGTGCGGCGCGGCGTGCACCATCTTGGCGCCGGCGTCCTGGTGCTGACCCTCGCCGGCCATCGCCACCGAGAGCACCTCGCCCTTGGCGTGCTCGCCGGTCATGTAGACCGCCGGGTACTTCATGGTCACCTTGGAGCCGATGTTGCCGTCGACCCACTCCATGGTCGCGCCCTCGTGGCAGACCGCGCGCTTGGTGACCAGGTTGTAGACGTTGTTCGACCAGTTCTGGATGGTCGTGTAGCGGCAGCGCGCGTTCTTCTTGACGATGATCTCCACGACCGCGCTGTGCAGCGAGTCGGAGGAGTACAGCGGCGCGGTGCAGCCCTCGACGTAGTGCACGTACGCACCCTCGTCGACGATGATCAGCGTCCGCTCGAACTGGCCCATGTTCTCCGTGTTGATCCGGAAGTAGGCCTGCAGCGGGATCTCGACGTGCACGCCCTTCGGCACGTAGATGAACGAGCCACCGGACCACACCGAGGTGTTCAGGGCGGCGAACTTGTTGTCGCCGACCGGGATCACCGTGCCGAAGTACTCCTTGAAGACGTCCTCATGCTCGCGCAGCGCCGTGTCGGTGTCCAGGAAGAGGACGCCCTGCTCCTCAAGGTCCTCGCGGATCTTGTGGTAGACGACCTCCGACTCGTACTGCGCCGCGACACCCGCGACCAGCCGCTGCTTCTCCGCCTCCGGGATGCCCAGCCGGTCGTAGGTGTTCTTGATGTCCTCGGGCAGGTCCTCCCAGCTGGTGGCCTGCTTCTCGGTGGACCGCACGAAGTACTTGATGTTGTCGAAGTCGATCCCGGTGAGGTCCGCACCCCAGGCCGGCATCGGCTTACGGCCGAACAGCCGCAGGCCCTTCAGCCGCAGGTCGAGCATCCACGCCGGCTCGTTCTTCTTGGCCGAGATGTCCCGCACCACCGCCTCGTTGATGCCGCGCTGGGCGACCGCCCCGGCGGCGTCCGGGTCGGACCAGCCGTACTCGTACCGGCCCAGGGCGGCGAGCTGCTCTTCCTGGGTCAGGGGCTGGACGATCTGCTCGGTCATCTATCTGTCCTCACAGTGGTTACGGGATTACCGGATTGAGCGCGGCCCGGCTGAGTCGGGATGTGCGTGGTGCACACCCCGTCGCCGTGCGCGATGGTGGCCAGACGCTGCACGTGGGTGCCGACCAGACGGGAGATGACCGCGGTCTCGGCCTCGCACAGCTGAGGAAACTCGGCGGCCACGTGCGCCACCGGGCAGTGGTGCTGACAGAGCTGGCCGCCAGAGGCGATCGTGGTCGCACTGGCAGCGTAACCCTCGCCGGTGAGCGCTGCGGCGAGTGCCTCGGCTCGGGCGAGAGGGTCGTCGCCGGCGTCCTCCATGGCCGTCCGACAACGGGACTCGAGAGCCGACACCTGCTCGGTGGCGAACGCCTCGACCGCGTCCGAGCCGCCGCTGCGGGCGATCCAGCGCAGCGCGGCGGTGGCCATGTTGTCGTAGTGGTGTGTGCCACAGCGGACCCGGGCGGCCTCGGTCAACAGGAACACCTTGGCCGGGCGCCCCCGACCGCGACTGCCCTGCACGGGCTGCTCGCGGGCGTACACGTCACCGTCCGCAAGCATCGCGTCCAGGTGCCGGCGGATCGCCGCCGGGCTGAGCCCGAGCGCCGCGCCAAGCTGCGCGGCGGTGGTGGCACCCTGCTCCAGCAGCAGCTGGGTGACCCGATCCCGGGTGGAGACCTCGGCCGCCGCCGGCCCGGCGAGGCCGGCCGACGTGGTCACGGCAGGCGCGGAGGCGGACGCACCGAGGGCCGGTACGGCCGTCGGTTGGTGCCCGGAGAGCGCCGCCGCGTTTTTCACAACGCCAACGTTACGTAATTACCCGGAGGGTCGCAAACCCGGGCCCCGGTGATCCCAACCACCGAGCCGACGGAGTCGGACGAACCTCGATCACTACGGTGCGTAGGATTTGCGCCGTGAACCGAATCGTCCGTCCGGTCTCCGGCATCCTGCTGCGCCGCCTCGCGCTCGCCTCGATCATCGCGAACGTGGGCATCGTCGTCACCGGCGGGGCCGTCCGGTTGACCGCCTCGGGCCTCGGCTGCCCCACCTGGCCCCGGTGCACCGACGATTCCTACGTCACCACGCCGGAAATGGGCGTGTACGGGGTGATCGAGTTCGGCAACCGCATGCTGACCTTCGCGGTGGGTCTGATCGCGCTGGCCACCGTACTGGCCGTACTGGCCCACCGACCCCGCCGACCCGGGCTCCTCGCACTGGCCGTGGCGGTCTTCCTGGGCATCCCCGCCCAGGCGGTGATCGGTGGCATCACCGTGCTGACCAACCTCAACCCGTGGGTGGTCGGGCTGCACTTCCTCGCCTCGATGGCCGTGATCGCCGCCGCGTACGCCCTCTGGCGACGCATCGGCGACCCCGACGGCCCGACCGTGGCCGTGGTGCCCGCACCGCTGCGCGCGCTGGCCCGGGTCACCACCGGCGTCACCGTCGCCGTGCTCGTCGTCGGCACCTGGGTCACCGGCAGCGGCCCGCACGCCGGCGACCACGGCGCCGCCCGCAACGGGCTCGACCCGGAGACGATCTCGCAGGTGCACGCCGACGGGGTCTTCCTGCTGATCGGGCTGTCGGTGGCGCTGATCTTCGCGTTCCGCGCCGTCGGTGCGCAGCGGGCCACCCGCGCCGCGATCATCCTGGTCGCCGTGGAGTTGAGTCAGGGCCTGATCGGCTTCGTGCAGTACTTCACCCACGTGCCGGCGATCCTGGTCGGCACGCACATGCTCGGCTCCTGCCTGGTGCTGCTGGCCGCCCTGTCGGTGCAGTGGTCCACCCGGGAACGCCGCGCGGTCACGTCGGCCCCCCAGGCCACCCCGGCCGACGCCGCCGCCCCGGTGCCAGTCACCGCCTGACCGCCTGACCGCTCGGCCTCGTGGCGCCCCCGCGCCCCGCGCCCCGC
>NZ_PYAC01000021.1:0-95634 GCF_003264475.1 Micromonospora noduli
CCCCAGCGGCCCAACGCGGTCCAGCTGCGCGGCGGCTCGGTGATCCGGCGGACTCCAACCGAGGTCGCTGGGAGGCTGTTCCGCCAGACTGACCGCGATCGAGATGCTCCGCCCACCTGCGGATGACCACGGAGACGTCGATTAGCGCCACTCAGCGGCTCGCTGGCGCCTTGATCGGCGCAGGGGGTGGTTGCGGTCGAGTGGACCATTCCGGAGCCTTCTGCGACGCGTGCAGAGGATCCACTCGGCACCATGCACTCACCCCAGTGGCCGCCGCCAGTCGCTCGGCACCGCAGCCGCCGCCCGCCGCTGCGTCCGCTCCGCCACCAGCCGCTCGCGACGCCGACCTCGTCGCCCACCGACTCGCCCGTCGCGACACCCATCGCCGCGCCGACCGCCCGCCGCGCCCGCCGCGACCCGCGAGCCGCGAGCGCTTGCGGATTGTGCTTTCGAACGCGCGGGCCAGCGCGCCCCGACCGACCCGTCCGCTCACCACTCCCGCCGACCTCTCCTGCGGCTAGAGCGGGACCCCCAGTTGGCTGGCGAAGCGAGAATGGCGACGGTCCACGGGTCATGCCGATCTCGAAAATCAGGGCCGCCGCCGGTTTCACGTGAAACCGCGACGACCCGGGATGCAGAACGGCCGCGCTCCCGGTGGGGTAGCGCGGCCGTAGGCGAGCGGGCGGGGTCAGTCCTCCCCGCTCTCCTCCTGTTGCACTCCGATGATCCCGACGATCCGCTCAAGGTCGTCCACCGTCGCGAACTCGATGGTGATCTTGCCCTTGCTCCGGCCGATGTCGACCTTCACCCGGGTGTCGAACCGGTCCGACAACCGATCGGCGAGATCGGTCAGGGCCGGCGCGTGCGCCTTGGGTCGCCGCTTCGCTGCCTGACCCTTCGCCGGCCCGTCGTTGAGTGCCAAGGCCACGATCTCCTCGGTCGCCCGAACCGACAGTCCCTCGGCCACGATCCGCAGGGCCAGCTGTTCCTGCGCCTCCGCCTCGTCGAGGCTCAGCAGAGCGCGGGCGTGCCCCGCCGACAGGATGCCGGCGGCAACCCGGCGCTGCACCTGTGCGGGCAGGTTCAGCAGTCGGATCGTGTTGGAGATCTGCGGGCGACTCCGGCCGATCCGGCGGGCCAACTCCTCGTGGGTGGCACCGAACTCCTCCAGCAGTTGCTGGTAGGCGGCGGCCTCTTCCAACGGGTTCAGGTTCGCCCGGTGGATGTTCTCCAGCAGGGCGTCGCGGAGCATGGCGTCGTCACGGGTGTCCCGGACGATCGCCGGGATGCTCTCCCGCCCCACCGCCTGGGCGGCCCGCCAGCGCCGCTCGCCCATCACCAGTTCGTACTTCTCGTCGTCGAGCTGCCGAACGACGATGGGCTGGAGGAAGCCGACCTCCTGGATCGAAGTCTTCAGCTCCTCCAGCGCCTCCTCGTCGAAGACCTGGCGGGGCTGCTTCGGGTTGGGCATGATCGCGTCGACCGGGATCTCGGCGAATCGCGCACCGGGCACCGGGCTGAGCACGGGCTCCGGCTCGCGGACCGGTGCTCCGGCCGACACCGGGGCGACAGCGACGGTGCCCGCGTCGTCCAGGTGCTCGTTCTCCGGCTCGGCCGTCGCGGTGCCAGCGGCAGCCGGCGCTGGCCCGGTCGGGATCAGCGCCCCCAGGCCCCTACCCAGACCGCCCCGAGGACGGTTCTTCATGCCACGCCTCCCAGCGATTCGTCCGCACTACGCATTCCGGCCCACCGGCTCCTTGACGCCTCGCTCGGCGATCTCCTGGGCGGCCTCGAAGTAACTTGTGGCCCCCCGCGAACCGGGATCGTAGGTCATCACCGACTGGCCGTAGCTCGGCGCCTCGGAGACCCGGACGTTGCGGGGGATGACCGCCTGGAGAACCTTGTCACCGAAGTGGTTCCGGACGTCCTGCTCGACGGCGTCGGCCAACCGGGTGCGACGGTCGTACATGGTCAGCAGGATGGTGGAGACGTCGAGCTTCGGGTTGAGGTGCTGGCGTACCAGGTTGATGTTGTTGATCAGCTGGTTGAGCCCCTCCAGCGCGTAGTACTCGCACTGGATCGGGATCAGCACCTCCTGCGCGGCAACCAGAGCGTTGACCGTGAGCAGGCCGAGCGAGGGTGGGCAGTCGATGAAGACGTAGTCGAACTCGCCCGGGTAGGCGGCGATCGCCCGGTCCAGGCGCGACTCGCGGGCCACCACCGACACCAGCTCGATCTCCGCGCCGGCCAGGTCGATGGTCGCGGGTACGCACCAGAGGTTGGGGATGCCCTCGACCGCCTGTGCCACCTCGGCCAGCGGCACGCTGTTGATCAGGCAGTCGTACACGTCGGGGATTCCGGTGTGGTGTGGGACGTTGAGCCCGGTCGAGGCATTGCCCTGCGGGTCGAGGTCGACCACGAGCACCCGGTTGCCGTGCAGGGCGAGCGCCACCGCAAGGTTGACGGTGGTGGTGGTCTTACCCACGCCGCCCTTCTGGTTGGCGACGCACATGACCCGGGTCCGGTCCGGCCGAGGCATGGTCACCTCGCCACTGGGATTCAGGATCTGCACGGCGCGCATCGCCTCCATAGCCAACGGTGGGTCATCCTCTTCGCGCGTCGGGGTTTCACGTGAAACGTACGAGGGATCGGCCGCCACGGCGGCCAACGACTCGGTCGAAGCGACCGGTGCGTCGGCGACCGCCGGCGCGGCGTCCCGAGCGGCCGCTGCGGTGGGTTGGTGCGGGACGGCCGGCTCGAAGCGAACCGCAGCGGCGGTGTTACGGCGGCCCGAGGTCGACCGCACCTCGGCGGCGTTGACCGGTCGGCTCGACGCCTCCGGCGTCCGACGACCACTCGCCGGCTCCGGAACGGCCGAGCCCTCCGGCCGCCCGGCACCCGACGAGGGGTCGAGCGGTGCCGGCGGGTCGCTGTCGGTAGGTCGGCTCGATGGCCCGGTCGCGCCGGGCGACCAGCTCGGGTAGTCGGTTTCACGTGAAACGGAATCGCTGGTCGACCCGGTCACGCGTGGATCGTCGTACCTGCCGTCGTCATGCACCTGTCATCCCTGCCCGCTTCGGATGGTCGGTCCGCGCCCCGGTCAACTTGGCCGCATCCACGCCCGCAACCCGGAGCGTACGGCCCGCGGGAGCGGTCGGAGACCCGCGACGTCCGTCACCCGCTCCACACTATCGACGCGCGGTCAGCCTACGGCGGACGGGCGCGGCCGGTCCACGTCGGGTTCTCATCCCCTCGTCCATCCGTACCGGTACAACGAGGCAACCCACCGGCCGGAAGCCCGATGACGCGAAGTGTCAACCTCGGCGGGAGCGTCCACCCCGGGCGCGCTTCTTGGCCGCCGGCCGGGGCGGGCCGACCATCCGCTCGCGCACGATCTCCACGACCGTGGTGGGCGGATCGATCACCCCGACGCCGCAGAGCTGCACGGCCGGCTCCCCGCCGCCGAGTCGCGCGACCACCTCGGCGTGCTCCTCGATCTCGGCCGCGGCGGACGAGCCCTTGAGCGCCAGCAGTCGACCACCGCGAACCGCCAGGGGAAGACTCCAGCCCGCGAGCCGATCCAGGGGCGCGACCGCGCGCGCGGTCACCACATCTCCGCTGATCGGCTCCCGGCCGCTCGACCCGCTGGCCGCCTCGTCGGCCCGGCCACGGAACACCCGCACCGACTTGGCCAGACCCAGTCGCTCGACGACCTCGATCAGGAACGACGTCCGCCGGGCCAGCGGCTCGATCAGGGTGACCGTGAGGTCGGGACGGGCGATGGCCAGGACGAGACCCGGCAGACCGGCGCCGGAGCCGACGTCGAGCACCGTCGCGCCGGACGGGATCCGCTCGGCGACCGCGGCGCAGTTGAGCAGGTGCCGGTCCCAGATGCGGGGCGCCTCCCGGGGGCCGATCAGGCCACGGACCACCCCGTCGGTGGCCAGCAGTTCGGCGTACGCGGCGGCCAGGTCGAGACGGTCACCGAAAAGGGTCAGCGCGGCCGGGGCCAGCTCGGGCGGCAACGCCGCGTCGGCCGGTGACGGGGCGGCGTCACGCCCGGTCGATTCCGCATCGGCGTCGACGGTGGCGGGGCGGACAGCGGACGGCCCGGGCGGCGTGCCGCCCGGGCCGGACACGGCGTCGGCCGTGATGTCGTCGTGGGTCACCCGGTCAGTCCGCCGGCCGTACGACGATGCGCCGGTTCGGCTCCACACCCTCGGACTCGCTCGCCACGCCGGACATGGCGTTGACGACGTCGTGCACGCACTTGCGCTCGAACGCGGACATCGCCTCCAGGCGGACCGGCTCGCCGTACTCCTTGACCTTCTCGACGGCGTTCTTGGCGACCGCGGCGAGTTCCTTGCGACGGTTCGCCCGGTAGCCACCGACGTCGAGCAGCAGACGGCTCGGCGTACCGGTCTGCCGGAAGACGGCAAGGCGGGTCAGTTCCTGGAGCGCCTCCAGGGTGGCCCCGCGCTGACCGACCAGATTCTGCAGCCGCTCGCCGACCACCTCGACCATCGGACGGCCGGCGGCGACCAGCTCGTCGATGTCGCCGTCGTAGTCGAGGATGTCGAGCAGGCCTTCGACGTAGTCGGCGGCGATCTCGCTCTGCCGGAACAGGTCGCCCTCGCCCACAGCCTTCTTCACCCGGGTGCCAGCGGCGGTGTCGGTGTCGTCGTCCGCCTCGGTGTCGTCGGCTTCGGTGTCGTCGCCGTCCACCGCGAGCGTGGCGGTCTCCTCCTCGTCCAGGGACTGCTCAGCGCGGGGGATGCTGGTCTCGGTCACGGTCTCATCTCCGTACTCGCTCGGCCGGACCGTCGGGTCCGACTGGTTTCCCGGGGCCGGCGGGAGGTCGCCGGTGCCCACGGGCACGTCTGTACGGGCAGTGTCGCCCGTGGCCGCGCTGTGCGCGGTCGGTTCCGCCCGGCGCCGGCCGTACGGCGGCTGCGCGGTGCGGAACGGGCCGCCGCCGGTGATCCGGCGGCGGCCCTCGCAGGTCAGCCCTGCCGCTTGGCGGGGCGGCTCTTCTTCGGGTTGTTCACCGGCTTGGCGCCCGGCTTCGGCCCGGCCACCTTGGGCGCGGACGCCTTGACCGGTGCCGGCGGGGCCGTCTTGCCACGACCGAACAGGCCACCGGACTTGGCGGGCTGCACCGGGTTACGGCTGGCGGCGGGCGCGACGGCCTTCTTGGCGGTCACCGGCGGCGGGAACTTCCGCAGCACCCACTGCTGCTGGCCGAGGGTGAAGAGGTTGTTGGTGACCCAGTAGATGATGACGCCGATCGGGAAGATCGCGCCGGAGATCAGCAGCGACGCGGGGATGCCGTAGAGCATCAGTCGCTGGATCATCCGCTGCTGCGGGTCCTCGGCCCAACCGGTCTTGAGGATCATCTGACGGCTGGTGAGGTAGGTGGTGGCGATCATGACCAGGACCAGGACACCAGCAATGATCTTCACGGTGCTGCCGTTGGCGCCGAGGCTGGCGAGCTCGTCAGCAGTGGAGCCGAACTTGCCGGCGATCGGGGCGGTGAAGAGCTTCGCCTGCGAGGCGCTCTGGAACTGGTCGGCGGTCCAGCCGTAGAGGGTCTGGTTCCGCTTGTCCGGGTCGAGCCGGCGCAGCACGTGGAAGAGGCCCAGGAAGACCGGGATCTGAAGGAACATCGGAAGGCAACCCATAAGCGGGTTGGCCTTCTCCTTCTTGTACAGCTCCATCATTTCTTTCTGGAGCGTCTCCCGGTCACCCTTGTGCTTCTCCTGAAGCTCCTTGACCTTGGGCTGGAGCGCCTGCATCGCCCGCTGCGACTTGATCTGCTTGACGAAGACGGGGAACAGGATCACCCGGACGGTGACCACCAGGAAGATGATGGAGAGGATCCAGGCGAAGTTGGTGCCGATCACCGCGCCGACGGGCACCCCGATGGCGTCCCAGGCAGAGTGCCAGGTCAGCAGGATCCACGAAATCGCGTAGTAGATCCAGTCGAGACTCAGACTCAATTCGGGGCTCCAGTCACATCAGCACGACGGCGGCCGCCCGGCTCCGGCACCGGGTCATATCCACCAGGGTGAAAGGGGTGGCAACGCAACAACCGCCGGGCCGCCAGCACGGCTCCCCGAAGCGCGCCATGCCGAACGACCGCCTCCTGGGCGTACGCACTGCACGACGGGTAGAACCGACAGCGAGCCGGCAGTGCCGGACTTATCCACCGACGGTACGCGATGATGGGCGCGATCAGCACCTTGGCACCGGTTGTCGACGGCCGTGGGCTGCTCTGCTCGGTGCCGCTCATCGGGACCGCCGTTCGCGCGGCGACCGGGCGACCGCGATGGCAGCGTCCAGGTCGATAGCGAGCCGAGGGTACGACGCCTGCGCCGCGGCGGGGAGCGCCCGGACGACCAGGGTGCTGCCGGCGGGCAGGTCGGTCAACCGTTCCCGGACCAGCGCCCGCAGTCGGCGCCGGACCCGGTTGCGAATCACCGCGTTACCGACCGCCTTGGACACGACGAAGCCGGCACGGGACGGCACGGACGACTGCTCCGCACTGTTGTCCCGTACCGGCTCCGGCGAGGTCGGTGTGCTGGGGTCGACGGTCACCGGCACGGTGAGGTGGACCACGACGGCGCCACGTCCGGCGCGTCGGCCACCACGAACCGCTGCGGCGAAGTCAGTGCTGCGCCGCAGTCGCTGTGCGGCGGCCAGCACGACTGCCCACGTCCCCTGGACCGGCCCGGTCGGCTCAGGCCGACAGGGTGGTGCGACCCTTGGCGCGACGGCTCGACAGGATGGCACGGCCGGCACGGGTGCGCATGCGCAGCCGGAAGCCGTGGGTCTTCGCGCGCCGGCGGTTGTTCGGCTGGTAGGTGCGCTTGCTCACGTCAGGCTCTCCGTTTTCGTACGCGCCCCGCGCGACGGGATCGCCGGGGTCGTGTGGTGGTCCAGGCCACCTCGACGGTGGCCCACGATCGGTGCTGTCCGGCGGAGCGGGACCTCGGCGATGCGGGGATGCGACCGCGGACAGCAAGCACCCATCACCCTAGCAGAGGGCGAGAAAGCAGCCGTTCCAGCCTACGCAGGGGGGCAATGACCGTCAAACACCTCGAGCAGGGGACAACGGGACGCGCCCGAGGCCGAAGGGCGGTTTTCGCTGATGCCGACAAGGGCGCCGCCGCGTCGCCGGTTGATGGCGCAGGGACAACGCTGTTACCGTGCCCGATTGCGGTGAGCGTCGGAAGCTCCGGTCGTCGCGCAGGCAAGACCGGACATGGCAGTGAATCGTTCGGCACGGTGAACCCGCTTCAGCGCCCGTTCAGGCAGGGGCAGGTCCCACCCGCGTCCGGCGGCGGCCACAATCGGTCGGTACACAGGCTGTGGATAACTTGTGGATGACCACCGGTCGACCGTCCGGGTGGGTGTTGTTCCACCCGCGAACGCGGCGGGCCCGGGACGGCCGGCTGGCAGACAGCGGCGGCCGGGAGCAGAAGCGAGGGGGTGGCACGACGGTGGCCGGTACGACCGACCTTGCCGCAGTGTGGTTAGCGGCGACCGACGAGCTCGCCGACGAGATCATCTCCGCCCAGCAGCGTGCCTATCTCCGACTGACCCGGCTGCGAGCGATCGTCGAGGACACCGCACTGCTCTCCGTTCCGGACGCGTTCACCCGCGACGTGATCGAGTCACGGCTGCGCCCGGCGATCACCGAGGCGCTCACCCGCCGGCTGGGCCGACCGATCCAGGTCGCGGTCACCGTTCGGGTGGCCGAGGACGCCACCGGCCGACCGGCCGGCACCGTCTACCGCAGTGCCCCGGAAACCGGGCAGCTCGACATCGACGGTCCGGGTATGGCGTTCGACGACGACCAGGGCGCTCGACCGTCCGCCGACGCGATGATCCCTGAGCAGTCAACCGCGCCGCGTACCCCCGATCCGGGTCCGCCGCCCGCGCCGGCGGGTCCGCCGCTCGCGCCGCCCGTCGACGGGCATCGCGCCGGGTTGATTCCCGCCAGCAGGGACGGGCAGGAGGCGTTGTTCAGCGCTGCCTTCGCGGAGCCCCTGCGGCCCTCCCGGCCGGGTCCGGACCGGCGCGGCTACGACGAGCAGGCCGCCCGCCTGGATCCGTCCGGCCCCGACACCCGGCCCTACGAGCCCCGCTACCGGGACGACTCGGCGTCACCGCGCGACCAGCACGTGATCCGCTCGCTGCCCCGGGACAGCGGAACGGACAGCGGCCCGGGTCGCAGCGCGGTGGACCATCGCACCGGTGGCCGCGACGACCGTCGGTTGCCCGGTGCCGATACCGGTGGCAACCGGCTCAATCCGAAGTACATGTTTGAGACGTTCGTCATCGGCTCGTCCAACCGCTTCGCCCACGCGGCGAGCGTGGCGGTGGCGGAGTCACCGGCCAAGGCGTACAACCCGCTGTTCATCTACGGGCACTCCGGGTTGGGCAAGACGCACCTGTTGCACGCCATCGGGCATTACGCCACCACGCTGGGCAACGCCCGCTCGGTCCGGTACGTCTCGACCGAGGAATTCACCAACGACTTCATCAACTCGCTCCGGGACGACAAGACCAGCGCGTTCCAGCGGCGCTATCGCGACGTCGACATCCTGTTGATCGACGACATCCAGTTCCTGGAGAACCGCGAGCGCACCCAGGAGGAGTTCTTCCACACCTTCAACACGCTGCACAACGCCAACAAGCAGATCGTGATCACCTCTGACCGGTCTCCGCGCCAGCTCGCGACCCTCGAGGACCGGATGCGAACCCGGTTCGAGTGGGGGCTGCTGGCCGACATCCAGCCGCCGGATCTGGAGACCCGGATCGCGATCCTGCAGAAGAAGGCGGCGCAGGAGCGGATGTACGCCCCGCCGGACGTGTTGGAGTTCATCGCCTCCCGGGTGTCGAACTCGATCCGGGAGCTGGAGGGCGCGCTGATCCGGGTGACCGCGTTCGCCAGCCTGACCCGGTCGACAGTCGAGCTGTCGCTGGCCGAGGAGGTGCTTCGGGACTTCATGCCCGACGGCGCCGGTCCGGAGATCAACGCTGACCAGATCATGGCCTCGACCGCTGACTACTTCGGGGTGAGCCTGGAGGATCTGCGCGGCCAGTCCAGGTCCCGGGTGCTGGTCAACGCCCGCCAGGTGGCGATGTACCTGTGTCGGGAGTTGACCGAGCTGTCGCTGCCCCGGATCGGGCAGGCGTTCGGTGGCCGGGACCACACCACTGTGATGCACGCCGACCGCAAGATTCGTCAGCAGATGGCGGAGCGCCGCTCGCTGTACAACCAGATCGCCGAGCTGACCAACCGCATCAAGCAGAACAGCTGAGGCGTACGACCGCCGTCGCGCGGCGCACAGCCGCAGGACACGCCCGACCGGATCGCCGGTCGGGCGTTCTTTTTGGTCAGTCAGCTGGACTCTCGACATGGTGGAGACCACAGCATTGAGGCCGTGACCGCCTCGATCCCCACTCGTTGTCCACAGCTCGTTATCCACCGTCGGTGGATAACTACGGTCCGTCCTCCGCCAGTTACCCACAGGCTGTGGAGAAACCCTGTGTACGAAGCTGTGGACGCCTGGGGACGACCGTCAGGTTATCCACCGATCATCATCAACCTGTGTACGAGCTGTTGAAGGTTCTGGGGATGACGGCAATGGTGATCTTCCCCGCGATCCACAGGCTTGGGGAGAAAGTCGGTGGATTACCGGTGGACAACCGGTGGACAACGGTGGACAACCGGCCGTCGTCGCCGGGCTGTGGACACACGAGCCGGTTGTACCCCCGGTTCTCCACAGCTAAATCACCGGTGGATAACCTGTCTGACCTGCGCAGACCTCGGTTTTCCACAGTTTGCACAGGTGCGATGAAGACGATGAGTTATCTCTTCTAAGAGAACAAAAACCAATCATCACCGTTGGGCTTTCTGTGGATCGGGCCGAACGCTGTCGGATCAACCGGTCAGCATCGACACGATCCATGGGGTCGGGCGCACAGCCGATGTCCCCGCGCCCTAAGGTGCGATGGGTACCCGCACGGTCGGGCGGGACGGTAGGCAGCGGTCGGCATGAGAGAGTTGTCGCTGACGTCGACGCGGAGGCATTGATGAAGTTCCGAGTGGAGCGCGACGCGCTCGCCGAGGCTGTGGCGTGGACCGCGAAGAGCCTGCCAAACCGGCCATCCGTACCGGTGCTCGCCGGGGTGATGCTTCGCGTCACCGACGGCAACCTGCGGGTCTCCGGGTTCGACTACGAGGTCTCCAGCCAGGTGACCGTCGAGGTGCAGGGCGACGCCGACGGCGCCGCACTCGTCTCCGGCCGCCTGCTCGCCGAGATCACCAAGGCGTTGCCGGCCAAGCCGGTCGACATCGCCGCGGTCGGCGCACACCTCGAGCTGGTCTGCGGCAGCGCCCGGTTCACCCTGCCCACCATGCCGGTGGAGGATTACCCCGCGCTGCCCGAGATGCCGCAGAGCGCCGGCACTGTCGACGCCGCGGCGTTCGCCACCGCGGTGGCCCAGGTGGCCATCGCCGCCGGTCGCGACGAGACGCTGCCGATGATGACCGGCGTCCGCGTCGAGCTGTCGGGTGACACCCTGTCGATGCTCGCCACCGACCGTTACCGGTTGGCGCTGCGCGAGATCCAGTGGCGGCCGGACGACCCCGAGGTGAGCATCAACGCCCTGGTGCCGGCACGCACGCTGAACGACACTGCCAAGGCCCTCGGTCCGCTGGGCGGCGAGGTCACGCTCGCCCTCGCCCAGGGCGCTGCGGGCGAGGGCATGGTCGGCCTCGCCGGCGGCACCCGACGTACCACCAGCCGGCTGCTCGACGGCGCCAACTACCCGCCGGTGCGGTCGCTCTTCCCAGCCACGCACAACGCCGCGGCCCGGGTGTCGGTCAGCACGCTGATCGAGGTGGTCAAGCGGGTCGCGCTGGTCGCCGAACGGACCACCCCGGTGCTGCTCAGCTTCAGCGCCGACGGCCTGGTGGTCGAGGCCGGCGGTTCCGAGGAGGCACGGGCCAGCGAGGCGATGGAGGCCACCTTCACCGGTGAACCACTGACCATCGGCTTCAACCCGCAGTACCTCATCGACGGTCTGGCAAACCTGGGCGCTCAGACGGCCGTGCTCTCGTTCGTCGACGCCTTCAAGCCCGCGGTGATCTCTCCCGCTGGCGAGGATGGCGAGGTCATTCCGGGGTACCGGTACCTCATCATGCCGATCCGCGTCTCGCGCTGATCGCGCCCAGCAACACCCAGATCCACGGAGGTAGAAACACATGCAGCTCGGCCTGGTAGGACTCGGCCGTATGGGCGGCAACATGCGGGAGCGGTTGCGTTCGGCCGGGCACGAGGTGGTCGGCTTCGACCACAACGCGCAGATCAGCGACGTCACGACCCTCGCCGGCCTGGCAGAGAAGCTTGAGTCGCCGCGCGCGGTCTGGGTCATGGTGCCCGCCGGTGTCACCGACGCCACGATCGACGAGCTCGCCGAGGTGCTTGGCGAGGGCGACATCATCATCGACGGCGGCAACTCGCGCTTCAGCGACGACGCGCCCCGTGCGGAGCGGCTCAACCAGCGGGGCATCGGCTACATGGACGTCGGGGTCTCCGGCGGCGTATGGGGCCGGCAGAACGGCTACGGGCTGATGGTCGGTGGCGCCCAGGAGCACGTGGACCGCCTGATGCCGATCTTCAACGCGCTCAAGCCGGAGGGTGAGTTCGGCTTCGTGCACGCCGGCCCCGTCGGTGCCGGGCACTACTCGAAGATGGTGCACAACGGCATCGAGTACGGCCTGATGCACGCCTACGCCGAGGGCTACGAGCTGATGGCCGCCTCGGAGCTGGTGACCAACGTGCCGGGCGTCATCAAGTCCTGGCGGGAGGGCACCGTCGTCCGTTCCTGGCTGCTTGACCTGCTCGACCGGGCGCTCGACGAGGACCCGGAGCTGGCCGACCTGAGCGGCTACACGGAGGACACGGGCGAGGGCCGGTGGACGGTCGACGAGGCGGTCCGGCTGGCGGTGCCGCTGAACGTCATCACCGCTTCGCTGTTCGCCCGGTTCGCCTCGCGGCAGGACGACTCGCCCGCCATGAAGGCCGTCTCCGCGCTGCGTCAGCAGTTCGGTGGCCACGCCGTCCACAAGCGCTGAGCGGTATCCACAACCTGTGTACGTTCACCGGCTGGAACTGGTCGACTTCCGCTCGTACGAGCGGGTGGCCGTCGACCTCCAGCCGGGAGCGAACGTCCTGATCGGCGCCAACGGCGTCGGCAAGACCAACCTCGTCGAGGCGCTGGGCTACGTGGCGACCCTGGACTCGCACCGGGTCGCCACCGACGCGCCTCTGGTCCGGATGGGTGCCACGTCCGCGGTGATCCGCTGCGCGGTGGTGCACGACGGCCGCGAACTCCTGGTCGAGCTGGAGATCGTGCCCGGCAAGGCCAACCGGGCCCGACTGGGCCGCTCACCGGCGCGGCGGGCCCGGGACGTGCTCGGGGCGCTCCGGCTGGTGCTCTTCGCCCCGGAAGATCTTGAGCTGGTCCGGGGCGACCCGGCCGAGCGCCGCCGCTACCTGGACGACCTGCTGGTCAACCGGCAACCCCGGTTCGCGGGCGTGCGGGCCGACTACGAGCGGGTCGTCAAGCAGCGCAACGCCCTACTGCGCACCGCGTACCTGGCCCGCAAGACCGGTGGGTCCCGGGGTGGCGACCTCGGCACCCTCGCGGTCTGGGACACCCACCTGGCCCAGCACGGCGCGGAGCTGCTCGCCGGCCGCCTGGAGCTGGTGGCCGCGCTCACCCCGCACGTGGCCAAGGCGTACGACGCGGTGGCCGCCGGTCGGGGTGCGGCGAGCATCACCTACCGGCCCTCGATCGAGCTGGCCGAGCCGACCACCGATCGGGCCGCGCTGGCCGAGGCGCTGACGGCGGCCCTGGCCGCGTCCCGCTCCGCCGAGATCGAGCGGGGCACCACCCTGGTCGGCCCACACCGCGACGAGTTGGCGCTGAGCCTCGGCCCACTGCCCGCCAAGGGGTACGCCAGCCACGGCGAGTCGTGGTCGTTCGCCCTCGCGTTGCGGCTGGCCGGGTACGACCTGTTGCGCGCCGACGGCATCGAGCCGGTGCTGGTGCTCGACGACGTCTTCGCGGAGTTGGACACCGGCCGCCGGGAGCGGTTGGCGGAGCTGGTCGGCGGGGCGAGTCAGCTTCTGGTCACCTGCGCGGTGGACGACGATGTGCCGGCCGCCCTGCGCGGCACCCGCTACCAGGTCGGCGAAGGGACGGTACGCCGTGTCGGATAAGCCAGGCACCGATCGACCATCGGCCGGCGAGGGCCCGGTTGCGCGTACCCCGAAGGCGGCGGAGGGATCGGCGGGCGGTGAGCCGGCGGCGGCCGCCAGCGGGCCGGAGCTGGCCCGGGCGGTGCTCGACGCGGCGCTGTCCCGACGGCAGGCGGCGGCCCGCGCCCGGCGTACCCCCGGCGGCGGCGACGCTGCCGGGGGCTCGGGGCGGCGGTTGCGCGGCTACTCCGGCCCCGGCCCCGACCCGCGCGATCCGCAGCCGCTCAGTGCCGTGCTGAACCGGCTGGTGAAGGCGCGCGGCTGGCAGCAGCCGGCCGCCGAGGCCACCGTGTTCGGCGCCTGGGAGCGGGTCGTCGGCGCGGAGGTTGCGCAGAACAGCCGCCCGGTGAAGTTGGAGAACGGCGAGCTGACAGTGGAGGCGCGCTCGACCGCCTGGGCCACCCAGCTGCGGCTGCTCGCCGGCTCGCTGCTCAAGCAGATCGCCAGCGAGGTCGGGCACAACGTGGTGCGCAAGCTGCACATTCACGGCCCGGCCGCGCCCTCCTGGGGGAAGGGCCCACGCCGGGTACGCGGCCGGGGTCCGCGCGACACGTACGGCTGAGCCGGCCGTTCAGCCGCGCCGTTCAGCCGCGCCGTTCAGCCGCGCCGGTCGGCCTCGCGGGCTGCCCGCTTGCGTTCCCGCTGCTCCCGGGTGAAGCGCTTGCGCTCGGCCAGGTCACGTTTCCACGCCTCGCGGGCCTCGGCAGAGCCGCCCTGCACCGCGCCCTGCACACCCTCGGCCGGCCCGGCGAGGTGCCGGAAGGCCCAACGCATCAATCGGCCGCCCTCGCCCGGGGCCCTGGTGATCGCGCCGTCCTCGCTCATCTGCCGTCCTCTTCCCGCGTCGCCTCGCCGGTTCTCGCCCGTCGCACGAGCCTACCTTTGGGGCACCAATGGTTGGTGTACCAATGATCGGTACGATAGTCACCGTGCGGAGAGAGGGCAACCGATGAGCGAACGACCGGACGGGGTCGACCCGCTGGCCCTGGAGCAGCAGGTCTGCTTCGCCCTCTCGGTCGCCGCGCGCAGCGTGGTGGCCGTCTACCGGCCGCTGCTGGAGCCGATGGGGCTGACCCACCCGCAGTACCTGGTGATGTTGGCGCTCTGGCAGCACGCACCGTTGTCCGGTCGCGACCTCAGTCGCCTGCTCCAGCTCGACCCGGGCACGCTCTCACCGCTGCTCAAGCGACTGGAGGCGGCCGGCTACCTGCGCCGGGAGCGCGACCCGAGCGACGAGCGCAGCCTCGCCGTCACCCTCACCGCCAGCGGTGCCGCGCTGCGGAGTCAGGCCGAGCTGATCCCGGCCGCGATCGTGCAGCGGCTCGGGCTGCCCGTCGAGGACCTGCAACACCTGCACGCGGTGCTCACGCAGCTGATCTCGGCCGCCAACCGACCGGCCGCCCCGGAGACCGACGGGGCGGCTCAGGCGTCGGCGTAGACGGCGAACCCGCGCTCGGCGCAGCGCCGGTAGAACGCGGCCAGCACGCCCAGCTCGGCGCAGGTGAAGTTCCACTGCGGCGGGTCACCGCGCTCGTCGCGCAGCGCGTCGAGCCGGCTCTCCAGCCAGCGCAGCTGCTGCTCGGCCAACCGACCGTCGCCGAGCAGGGAGCGCAGCACGGTGCTCACCGACTCGAAGGTGACCGCCTCGCCGGTCGGGCGGTGCGCGGCCACGAACCGTTCGATGCCGCTCGCGATCCAGGAGCAGCCGTCCGGGTCGATCACCGGGTCCTCGTCCTCGGCGGCAGCGTCTGTGGCGTACAACACACCTTCGAGGCCGAGCAGCAGATCCACCAGCTCGGTGTACGCGGTCGCGCGGATGGTGCCGGTCTTCGCGATCAGCTCGGCCAGCGCCGCGGTCGGCGCGGAGATGCGCGGCAGGTCGACGATCTCGCCGAAGTCGACGAACTCGGCCGGCGCGACCGGATCGTAGAAGCGGCCGGTACGCGGCCAGTGCACCGCGACGTTGTCCAGCCCCATCTGTCACCTCTTAAAGAGCACGTGTCGGGTCGATCGGGTCGATCGTCCCGGTTCCAACCGGTAAAGATCAAGGCTGGTTCCGGGGCGCCGCAAACGTACGGCACTGACGCTTTGGCCGCGACCCCCGACCCGCCCGACCGCGGGTCAACCCGTTCCGGGGCGGCGCGTGCGATGGGGGCCTGGCGTGTGGGGGGAGTCGTGGGCGGCGGGGTTCTGCCGGCTATGGACTTCTCAGCCGCCTCGTTGAGGGTGCCGAGTGGTGGTTCTGTCCCCCGCGCACAGTAGGATTGACAGTGAGACGAAGACCCGGTGCGGGAGTGGGACGGGGCCGGTGGCCCCAGATTCATTCTCCACGTCGGGTCGAGCCGATCGCGATCCGCGGGCAACCGCGGCGACCGGCGCGTTCGACCCGCTGTCCGGAGGTCTCCGGCGCCGGTCCACGCGCCGACGTCGCGTCCTGTCCGCCGAACCCGCGCCCGACGCGCCCTACCGGCGCGGCTGACGCGAGAAAGTGGCCGAGGGTGGCAGCGCAGGACAAGCAGGAGTACGGCGCAGAGTCGATCACCGTTCTCGAGGGGCTGGAGGCGGTTCGCAAGCGGCCCGGTATGTACATCGGGTCCACGGGCGAGCGCGGTCTGCACCACCTCGTCTGGGAGGTCGTCGACAATGCGGTCGACGAGGCGCTGGCCGGATACTGCGACACCATCGACGTGGTGCTGCTCGCCGACGGCGGCGTCCGGGTCACCGACAACGGCCGTGGTTTCCCGGTCGACCTTCACCCGAAGCTCAAGAAGCCCGGTGTCGAGGTCGCGTTGACCATCCTGCACGCGGGCGGAAAGTTCGACGGCAAGGCGTACGCGGTCTCCGGCGGTCTGCACGGCGTCGGTGTCTCCGTGGTGAACGCGCTCTCCACCAAGATGTTCGTCGAGATCCACAAGTCTGGCTCCGTGTGGCGGCAGCACTACACCAACTCCAAGCCGAGCCCGCTGGAGAAGGGCGAGACCACCGACCGCACCGGCTCGGCAGTTTCCTTCTGGCCCGACCCCGACGTGTTCGAGACCGTCGACTTCGACTTCCAGACCATCTACCGACGCCTGCAGGAGATGGCCTTCCTCAACCGCGCCCTGCGCATCCACCTGCTCGACGAGCGGGTGGCCGAGGAGGAGGACGGCCGGCAGCGCGAGGTCACCTTCTACTACGAGGGCGGCATCGCGGACTTCGTCCGGCACCTCAACGCCTCGAAGAGCCCGATCCACAAGACCGTGGTCGAGTTCGAGGCCGAAGAGGAGGGCATGTCCCTCGAGATCGCCATGCAGTGGAACGAGTCGTACGGCGAGTCGGTCTACACCTTCGCCAACACGATCAACACCCACGAGGGCGGCACCCACGAGGAGGGCTTCCGGTCCGCGCTGACCAGCGTGGTCAACCGGTATGGCACCGACAAGAAGCTGCTCAAGGGCGACGAGAAGCTCTCCGGCGAGGACATCCGCGAGGGGCTCGCGGCGATCATTTCGGTCAAGCTGGCCAACCCGCAGTTCGAGGGTCAGACCAAGACCAAGCTGGGCAACACCCCGGTGAAGAGCTTCGTGCAGCGGGTCTGCAACGACCGGCTGGTCGACTGGTTCGACCGCAACCCGGCCGAGGCCAAGATGATCATCACGAAGGCGTCCCAGGCGGCCCGCGCCCGGATCGCCGCGCAGCAGGCGCGCAAGCTGGCCCGGCGCAAGTCGCTGCTGGAGTCCGGCTCGATGCCGGGCAAGCTGGCCGACTGCCAGTCGACCGACCCCCGCGAGTCCGAGGTGTTCATCGTCGAGGGTGACTCGGCCGGCGGCTCGGCCAAGCAGGGTCGCGACCCACGGACCCAGGCGATCCTGCCGATCCGCGGCAAGATCCTCAACGTGGAGAAGGCCCGGATCGACCGGGTGCTGAAGAACAACGAGGTCCAGGCGCTGATCACCGCGCTGGGCACCGGCATCCACGACGACTTCGACATGGAGAAGCTGCGGTACCACAAGGTGGTGCTGATGGCCGACGCGGACGTCGACGGCCAGCACATCCAGACGCTGCTGCTCACCCTGCTGTTCCGCTTCATGCGTCCGCTGGTCGAGATGGGGCACGTCTACCTGGCCGCCCCGCCGCTCTACAAGATCAAGTGGAACAAGAAGGGCGACGACGCCCAGTACGCGTACTCCGACCGCGAGCGGGACGGGCTGATCCTGCTGCGCCAGCAGAAGAAGCCGAACGCTAAGCCGGACGACATTCAGCGCTTCAAGGGCCTCGGCGAGATGAACTATCCCGAGCTGTGGGAAACCACTATGAACCCGGCGACGCGTACCCTGCGTCAGGTCACTCTCGACGACGCGGCGACCGCCGACGAGTTGTTCAGTGTGCTGATGGGTGAGGACGTCGAGGCGCGCCGGTCGTTCATTCAGCGCAACGCCAAGGACGTGCGGTTCCTGGACATCTGACGGACTGCGCCGGATCGGTCGGGCACTGCCCGGCCGATCCGGCGGTCCACAGAGTTATCCACAGCTTGGCCGGTATCCACAGCCGTTATCCACAGCACGAAAACGACTCTGAGTCTGATAAGGGTATACAGTGACCGATTCTCCCGAGTCCACACCGAACGAGCCCGAGGTTCCCGCCGAGGCCATCGCCGCAGTGGTCGCGCACGACCGGATCGAACCGGTCGGGCTCGAGGTGGAGATGCAGCGCTCCTACCTCGACTACGCGATGAGCGTCATCGTCGGTCGCGCGCTGCCGGACGTCCGGGACGGCCTCAAGCCGGTCCACCGCAAGATCCTTTACGCGATGTTCGACTCCGGCTACCGTCCGGACCGCGGCTACGTGAAGTGCTCCCGCGTTGTCGGCGACGTGATGGGTCAGTTCCACCCGCACGGCGACTCGGCGATCTACGACGCGCTGGTCCGGATGGCGCAGTCCTGGTCGCTGCGCTACCCGCTGGTCGACGGCAACGGCAACTTCGGCTCGCCGGGTAACGACCCGGCCGCCGCCATGCGATACACCGAGTGCAAGCTCGACCCCCTCGCCATGGAGATGCTGCGGGACATCGACGAGGACACCGTCGACCTGCAGGACAACTACGACGGCCGGGCCAAGGAGCCCACCATCCTGCCGTCGCGGATCCCCAACCTCCTGGTGAACGGCTCCGAGGGCATCGCGGTCGGCATGGCCACCAAGATCCCGCCGCACAACCTGCGGGAGATCGGTGCGGCGGTGCAGTGGTGCCTGGAGCACCCGGAGGAGGACGAGGAGACCACCCTCGAGGCCCTGCTCGGCATCGTCAAGGGCCCGGACTTCCCGACCCACGGCCTGATCGTCGGCACCACAGCGATCCAGGACGCGTACCGCACCGGTCGCGGCTCGATCCGGATGCGCGCCGTCGTGGAGGTCGAGGAGGACAAGCGGGGTCGCCCCTGCCTGGTCGTCAGCGAACTGCCCTACCAGGTCAACCCGGACAACCTCGCCGAGCGGATCGCCGAGCTGATCAAGGAGGGCAAGCTCGCCGGCATCGCCGACATCCGCGACGAGTCCTCCGGTCGTACCGGCATGCGGATCGTCCTGGTGCTCAAGCGCGACGCCGTCGCGAAGGTCGTGCTGAACAACCTCTACAAGCACACCCAGCTCCAGGAGACCTTCGGCGCCAACATGCTGGCCCTGGTCGACGGGGTGCCGCGCACGCTCAACCTGGCCCAGTTCCTCCGCTACTACGTCGAGCACCAGATCGACGTCATCCGCCGGCGGACCGCGTTCCGGCTGCGCAAGGCCGAGGAGCGGGCACACATCCTGCGCGGCCTGGGTAAGGCGCTGGACGCGCTGGACGAGGTGATCGCCCTGATCCGGCGCTCCCCGACAGTGGACGACGCCCGGCAGGGCCTGATCCGGCTGCTGGAGATCGACGAGATCCAGGCGACCGCGATCCTGGACATGCAGCTGCGCCGGCTCGCCGCTTTGGAGCGGCAGCGGATCATCGACGACCTGGCGAAGCTCGAGATCGAGATCGCCGACCTCAAGGACATCCTCGCCAAGCCCGAGCGGCAGCGGAAGATCGTCTCGGAGGAGCTGGGCGAGATCGTCACCAAGTGGGGCGACGACCGCCGGACGCAGATCATCCCGTTCGACGGCGAGGTCTCGATGGAGGACCTCATCGCCCGGGAGGACGTGGTCGTCACGATCACCCGCACCGGGTACGCCAAGCGGACCAAGGTCGATCTGTACCGCTCGCAGCGGCGCGGCGGTAAGGGCGTCAGTGGCGCCACGCTGCGGCAGGACGACATCGTCAGCCACTTCTTCGTATGCTCGACCCACGACTGGATCCTGTTCCTCACGAACAAGGGCCGCGTCTACCGGGCCAAGGCCTACGAGTTGCCGGAGGCCAGTAGGGTAGCCAAGGGCCAACACGTGGCCAATCTGCTCGCCTTCCTACCCGACGAGCAGATCGCGCAGATCATTGAGATCCCGAACTACCAGGTAGCCCCCTATCTGGTACTGGCCACGAAGAACGGCCTGGTGAAGAAGACGCGGCTCGAGGAGTTCGACTCCAACCGTTCCGGCGGCATCATCGCGATCAACCTGCGCGATGAGGACGAGCTGGTCGGTGCTGCGCTGGTTGCGCCGGAGAACGACCTGCTGCTGGTCTCGAAGAAGGCACAGGCGATCCGGTTCAACGCCTCGGACGAGGCGCTGCGGCCGATGGGCCGGGCCACCTCGGGTGTGATCGGCATGCGCTTCACGGACGACGACGTCCTGCTCGCCATGGAGGTCGTGCGGGAAGGTTTGGACGTTCTGGTGGCCACGAACGGGGGATACGCGAAGCGAACCCCGATCGAGGAATACCCGGTGCAGGGCCGGGGAGGTAAGGGCGTGTTGACTGCAAAGATCACCGAACGGCGCGGTGGTCTGGTTGGCGCGGTGGTGATCGACCCGGACGACGAGCTGTTCGCGATCACCAGCAACGGTGGTGTCATTCGGACTCCGGTGAAGCCTGTACGGCGTACGCGTGACCGGAACACAATGGGGGTCAAGCTGATGGACCTCCCGGACGGCGTGACTATCGTGGCGATTGCTCGCAATGCCGACGAGCCTGACGAACAGGACTAGTTGAATGACGGAGACACAGGCGAAGTCGGGGAACTCGGGGACCTCGGCCAAACCGGTCGACGAGGAGGCCGCCAAGGGCGGCACACCAGCGACCGGCCGCGCGGCCGTGGGCCGGGCGACGGTCCCCGCCGATGCGCCTGCCCCGAAGTTCACCAGGGCTCCAGGTATGACACCCCCGCCGGAACAGCCGGGCGAAGATGGCGAGTCCGGCGACAAGACCGAGACGCCCAGCGCCGAGGCGCCGACGTCGGCCGCCGCCAATCCTCCGGGTCCGGCGGCGGCACCCTCGGCACGTCCGGCGACCACCCAGCCGATCGGTCTCCGGCCGGGTCAGGCGGCGTCAACCGGGTCCACCGGCACCCAGCCGCGGATCACACCCGGGATGACCCAGCCGCAGCCGGACGCGGCGCGTACGTCCGCCACCGCCGGCCGCCCGGCCAGCGGCGGTGGCCTGCCACCGGGGATCGGCAACGCGTCGGCCGTCGGCGCAGCCCGCGTCGGTGACGCGGTGCGTGCGGCGCGTACGTCGGTCAGCTCGGCCGCCTCCCGCGGGCCGCGTCGGGCCCGGCTGAACCTCAAGCGGATCGACCCGTGGTCCGTGATGAAGTTCGCATTCGCGGTGTCGGTGGTGCTCTTCATCGTCGTGGTGGTCGCCACCTCGGTGCTCTACCTGGCGCTGGACGCGATGGGTGTGTTCCAGAGCGTCAACGAGAGCCTGAGTGACCTGGTCAACGCGGGCGGCGGCCAGAGCACCAGCGGCTTCCAGATCACCGCTAAGGGCGTGATTCTCAGCTCTGCGCTGATCGGCCTGGTCAACGTGGTGCTGTTCACCGCGCTGGCCACCCTGGGCGCGTTCGTCTACAACGTCTGCGCCGACCTGGTCGGCGGGATCGAGCTGACGCTCGCCGAGCGGGACTGAGTGACCGGGACGCCGGGGCACCGCGGAATGCGGTCGCTCCGGCGTCCCGTACTCGGGTAGGTTTTGCAGGCGGCGACGGGCCTGACTCGCAAGCGCGGACCCCGATTTGGGGCCGGCGGAGCGGATGGGTTAATCTTGCTCGTCGCAACGGGGGGCTATAGCTCAGTCGGTTAGAGCGCAGAGCTGATAACTCTGAGGTCGATGGTTCGATTCCATCTAGCCCCACCGCATGTCGTCCGACGGTAGTCGAGCGCGAGGGGTCGCCCCATGTTCAAGAAGCTGCTGATTCTGGCTGGCGTCGTCGGTGTGGCTGCCGTCGTGTTCAACAAGATCAAGGCGTCGAACGACGAGCGTGCCCTGTGGCACGAGGCGACCACCGCGCCCGACCTGCGCTGACGTTCGGCCCGGCGACGAGCGATCATCGCCAAGCCACCCACGGGGCCCTAGCTCAACTGGCAGAGCACTGCCTTTGCAAGGCAGGGGTTAGGGGTTCGAGTCCCCTGGGCTCCACCACGCACAGCCTGTGAGCTGTACCGGAGCTAAGTTCGAGATCATCGGGCAGAGATCCGGCACACCTCAGGAATGATCTTCCCTCGGTTGGCATCTACCGGTCAGGGCCCCCAAGCAACACCTCCGGATTCCTCCAGCGGGTCAAGCGGGCTTGGCCTGCAAGGTCGTCGTCGGATGCGCGTCGGCGAGTTTACGGACCACGGCGCTGTGAGGTCCCGGGCTGTTCTGCTCGCCGTCGGATGGCAAGCTCATGCCTCATGATCCATGACTTCGCTAAGGACTATCTGCACCGCCAGCTCAGGCCGAGACGTCAGGCGCTGATCTGGAAGCTCGGTGGGGACGCCGTGAGAAGTCCGGATCGCGTGGAGGTTCGCCCGTGAGGGCGGTCATCGTCGCGGCCGCGGTCGCGTTCATCATCTCCCTGTTCGGCACGCCGGTGGCGATTCGCGTCTTCACCGCGCTCAAGGCAGGCCAGCCGATCCGATCCATCGGGCTCGCCAGCAACCAGGGCAAGAAGGGCACGCCCACGATGGGCGGCGTCGTCTTCATCGTGGCGACCGTCTTCGCCTACGTCGCCGGGCACATCGCCCTGACCACCCTGCCCGAGCGGCAGATCGCGCAGGAGGGCCCGACAATGACGGCCCTGGTGCTACTTGGCCTGTTCGTCTTCTGCGGTGCGGTCGGCTTCTTCGACGACTTCCTCAAGGTGCGCAAGCGCAACTCCGACGGACTGTCCGCCAAAGGCAAGCTGCTCGGCCAGGCCATCGTCAGCGCAGGCTTCGGCATCGCCGCGCTCTACGTGCCGAGCACCAACGGCCAGACCGTGGCCAGCGAGCACATCTCGCTCATCCGCGACATCAGCTGGCTCGACGTCGGCAAGGTCGGCGCGGTCATGGTCATCGTCTTCGTGGTTACGGCGATGTCGAACGGCGTGAACCTCACCGACGGCCTCGACGGCCTGGCCACCGGCGCGTCGATCCTGGTGCTCGGCGCGTACGCGCTGATCGGCTTCTGGCAGTACCGGCACTGGTGCGCCGACGACGCGTACGGCCGCGTGAACGACTACTGCTACCAGGTCCGGGATCCCCTGGAGATCGCCATAATCGCGGCGGCGGCGGCCGCCGCCTGCGTGGGCTTCCTGTGGTGGAACACGTCCCCGGCGCGGATCTTCATGGGTGACGTGGGCGCGCTCGGACTCGGCGGCCTGATCGGCGGGCTCGCGGTGGTAACCCGCACCACGCTGCTTTCGATCATGATCGGCGGGCTCTTCGTCATCATCACGACGACCTGGGTGATCCAGATCGTCTCGTTCCGGACCACCGGTAGACGCGTCTTCCGGATGGTGCCGTTGCACCACCACTTCGAGCTGGCCGGATGGAGCGAGGTCAATATTGTGGTCCGGTTTTGGATCGTGGCCGGCGTCTGCGTGGCGGTCGGCCTGGGCCTGTTCTACTCGGATTTTCTGGCGGTCGTTGGATAAGAGCCACGCGACAAGCCTTGTCGCGCCACCGACGGATCCACCTGGCAGCCTGGTTCCCCACCGGGTTCCAGCTGATCATTCGAGCATGACAGCGGCCGTGAGCTACGCGGAATTTCGGGGTGGCTGTGACCGAAGCTGTTTTGGGTACCTCTTGCCTCCGGCGTTCCCGCCCTCCGTCAGCAAGACGTCAGCGAGACGCGCAACAACGGCCCGACACGCAGCTCTGCTGAAGACCCTGCGACAGGACCTGATGCCGCGAGCGAGGCGTGGCACGTAACGGTCCGCAGACGAGCCTGCAGGGCCGACCACAGTGGGCGGCATGGCAGGCGCCGACCGGGGTAGGAGAAACGGCAACAACCCCCCGGAAGTGAGGTGTCATACCAATGCCTACGGCACGCGAGATCATGACGAACGACGTGACCTGTGTCCGCGAGCAGGACGACCTGAAGTCGGCCGCGAAGCGGATGGCCGAGTTGGGGGTCGGCGCCCTGCCGATCTGCGGCGACGACAACCGGCTCAAGGGCATGCTGACCGACCGCGACATCGTGGTGAAGGTGCTGGCCGAGGGTCGCGACCCGGCCAACGTGACGGCCGGTGAGCTGGCCCAGGGCGAGGCGGTGACCATCGGCGCGGACGACGACGCGGCCGAGATCCTTCGCACCATGGGCCAGCACAAGGTACGCCGACTGCCGGTGATCGATGGCCACGAGCTGGTGGGCATCGTGGCGGTGGCCGATGTGGCCCGTTCCCTTCCGGAGCGCCCGGTCGGCGACCTCATCGAGGCCATCTCCGAGCGCAGCTGACCTTCGCGCCTGTCAATGATCGCCGCCGCCGGTTCGCCGGCAGGCGGCGATTCGCGTACTCCGGCGATCCGTGCCGGCAGGTCGGGGTGGGGCGAGGTATTCGGTGCGAGCGTTATGACTCTGGGGTATGAATATGACTCTGAGGTATACCGCTCTTTGCCATCTGGCCCCGGAGCCCTCGGAGGCCGCCGGAGCCGGGCCGGAGCCCCCGGAGCCGACAGTGCGGTCAGGCGGGCGGAGTGAGCGGCACGGTCTCGCCACGGGCGATGGTGCGTACCTGCTTTGCCCAACCTCGGCGGCGGGCCTCGTCGACGAAGTGCGCCAGCGGTGAGCGGAACACCCGGTAGTCGTTGTAGTGGATCGGCACGGTCAGCTTCGGCCGAACCAACTCCACCAGGTCCGCACCCTGGCGGGCGTCCATGGTGAGGAGGATTCCGGCCACCTTCGTGCCGCCAAGGTGGATCAGCATCGCGTCGATGTCCGGGTAGCGTTCGGGGATGGCGGTGAGCAGCGGCCGGTTGAGGGTGTCGCCGGTGACGTAGAGCCGGAACTCCCGCCGCCCGGAGCGTTCCACGTCGATCATCGTGCCCATCACGTCGGGCATCAGCAGGTCCAGTGCGCCCGGCCCGTGCTGCCCGGGCATCGAGGTCAGCCGCACTGTCATACCGTCGCGGTGCAGCTCTCGCGACGACCAGGTCGGCAGGCCCTGGGCGGCCTGGAAGCCCCAGCGGCGCAGCTTGCGTTCCGCGGCGGGGGTGGTGACGATGGGCAGCTGGCGGTCCAGTTCCCGACGGGCCACCCGGTCGAAGTGGTCGCCGTGCAGGTGGGAGAGGACCACCGCGTCCAGTTCTGGGAGTTGGGCGATCCGCAGCGCCGGGTCCGTGCGTCGGCGCGACCACAACCCCTTGCCCAGGTACGCCCGTTGACCCCGGTGCAGGAAGTTCGGGTCGGTCAACAGGGTGAAGCCGCCGATCCGCAGCACCGTCGTCGCGGTACCGATGAACGTGACCTGGGGTTGCTCCGCCATCGTGCCCACCTCCTCCGGCTCCGGTACCCCGATGCGCCGTCGGCATGCGGCTCAGGCGCTGGCGCCACTTACGACCGACCAGCGCACGCGCGTGGGTCAGGGGTCGGAGCGCGCCATCCGGACGGCGACGCCGTCGAGGATCAACTCCAGCCCGAGCAAGAAGTCCGCGTCGGTGCTGGTGGGTCGGTAAACCCACCAGCACCGAGGAATCGGCTTTCCACCCGGCACCGCGCTCGCCATGATTCAGCGGTGGACGAACAGCCGGAGCCCGTCATCCTGCACCTGTACTGCCGTGTCGACGTGGTGGTCACCGATCCGGCTGCTGTGACCGGTCACGCGGTCGCCGATCTGCGATCCGCCGGGATCGACTGGTCCACCGAGGAGGACGACCTCGACACGGCCGCTGAGGAGTTGCGGCGCGACCTGACCGTCTCGCTGGGCAGCGTCGCGGACATCAGCCGACTCGTCGACAACATCCCAGGCGTCGAGTTTCGGGGCGGCCACTGCTGGGCCGAGTCGGGCCCAGTGCGGGAGGCCTTCCCGGCCCGCTAGTGGCGCCGATGGTCAGTCGGCGGAACCACCGTCCGCCGCGGGCTCGGCACCGGGGCCGGACCGGTTGGGACGGGCCTCCGGGAGGTGTTCCATCAGCTTGGTGAGCGCGCCGTTGGCGAAGGTCGCGCCGAGCGCCGAACCGGCCCCGATGGTCCAGCCCACCGGCCCGAGCGGGGTGCAGCCGAAGAACTGACTCACCCCCGGGGTCTGCACCACCACGACCAGGACTCCCAGTGACGCCGCCGTGGAGGCCAGCACGGCCGGGCTGGTGCCGCCGGCCAGGATGGTCTGCCCGAGTTGGGTGCCGACCAGGGAGACCAGGGCGACAGTGCCGGCCCGCTGACGGCGTCCGGTGTAGCGGGCCAACGTCCAGCCTGCTGTCGCGCCCATCGTGGTGGCTGCCGCCCGCAGCCCGATCTCCCTGGTGAGGCTCTCGCCGAGCGCCTTGTCCGGGCCCTCCCGCAGCAGCGCGTCGGTGCGGTCCGACGCGGGTGGCCGGACCGCGATGGCCAGCGCCGGCGCCAGGTCGGTGAGCAGGTTGACCAGCAGCAGTTGTCGTCCGGTGAGCGCGGAGCGGCCCGTCGCCGCGGCGGTGAGCACACTGAACGCGATCTCGCCGAGGTTGCCGCCGACCAGGATGCTGAGCGCGTGCCGTACCGACGACCACATGGCGCGCCCCTCGATCAGGGTGGCGATGATGGTCTCCAGCCGGTCGTCGGTGACCACCAGGTCGGCCGCGGCCCGTGCGGCCGGGGTGCCCCGTTGGCCGAGGGCGATGCCGACGTCGGCCAGCCGGATCGCCGGGGCGTCGTTGGCACCGTCGCCGGTCATCGCCACGGTCCGCCCGCACTTCTGCAACGCCTGGATGATCCGCACCTTGTGGGCCGGGGTGCAGCGGGCCACCACGTCGGTGTTGGCCAACCGCTCAGCGAGCGCGTCGTCGTCCAGTTGGTCGAGTTCAGCGGCGGTGACCACCCGCTGTTCGTCGTGCTCGCTGATGGTGGCTGCGATCGCCTCGGCGGTGGCCGGGTGATCACCAGTGATCATGATGGTGTGCACGCCGGCCTGCCGGATTCGGCGTACCGCCGGGGCGGCGCTCTCCCGGACACCGTCCGCGAGGGCCAGGAAGCCCACGAAGGTCAACCCTCGAACGTCGGAGTCGGTCACCGTCGGATCGTTCACCGGGCACTCCGCGACGGCCAGGATCCGGTTTCCCGCGCCGGCCCGGTCGGCGAGCATCCGCTCCAGCTCTGCGCGGCCGGCGTCGTCCAGCGGCTCCTGACGACCGTCCATGCGTCGGGACGAACAGCGCGGCAGCACCGTCTCCGGAGCACCCTTGACGCTCAACAACAGGTGACCGTCGGTCTGTCCGATGCTCGCGTGGTAGCCGCGGGACGGCTCGAACGGCAGCCCTCCGGCGGCCCGCCACCCGGCGGCGCCGGTCTGCTCCACCACCCCGGCCTCCCCGGCCCCCCGCCGGACCGCCCGGTCGGTCTGCAACGCCAACTCCTCCGGATTTTTCGCGGCGGGGGTGGCCCGCAGCGCCGCGGCCAGCGTCATCCGGAGCCGGTCGTCCAACCGGTCCAGCGGGGCGTACCGGTCGCCGACGCTGTCGCCGACCCCGGCTAGCAGCAACTGGCCCTCGGTGAGGGTGCCGGTCTTGTCGAAGCAGAGCACGTCCACCCGGCCCAGCGCCTCGATGGTGCGCGGGTTGCGGACCAACGCGCCGTGCTCGGCCAGCCGCCGGGCCGCGGCCAGCTGCGCCGCGCTGACCAGGAACGGCAGCCCCTCCGGCACCGACGCCACGGCGAGGTTCGCGGCGGTCGCCGCCGTTTCGGCCAGGGGTACGCCTCGAAGCAGGCCGGCGCCGGCCACCGCCACGGCGGAACCAGCCGCCAACGGGATCGCGGCGCTGGTCAACGAGCCGAGCCGAGCTTCCACTCCACTGGCCGGCGGGTCCTGCTTGACCAGCGCGAGACTGCGGCCGGATTCGGTGTCCGACCCGGTCGCCACCACCACTGCAGTGCCGTGCCCGGCGGCGACTGTGGTGCCCTCGTAGAGCATCGAGTGTCGGTCGGCGATGGCGGCGGCCACCACCGGTCGGTTGGACTTGGCGACCGGCAGCGACTCGCCGGTCAGCGACGACTCGTCCGCCTCCAGACCCACCGACTCGAGCACCCGGCAGTCGGCGGGCACCGAGTCACCCGGTTCGAGGGTGATGACGTCTCCGAGGACCAGGTCCTCGGCGGCGAGAACCTGCTCGGCCCCGTCGCGGCGGACCCGTGCGGTCACCGCCGAACGGGACAGGAGTTCGGCCAGTGACCGTTCGGTGTTGCGTTCGTGCACCGCCCCGATCAGGGCGGACCCACCGACGACGCTGCCCACCAGGGCGGCGTCGACCAGCGATCCGAACGACGCGGAGAGCACCGCCCCGGCCACCAGCACCGGGGTGAGCGGGTTGGACAACTCGTCCACGAAGGCACGCAGCAGCCCTCCGCTCCCCGGCCCGGCATTGCCGTTTCCGCCGGCGCCGTGGTGTCGGCGTTGCGCTTCGGCGCTGCCCAGGCCGTCGGGGGTGGAGCGCAGGTGATCGAGCACGGTGCCGACCGGCATGAGGTGCCAGGCGGTTGCCACCGGCGCCGGGGTGTCCGACTGGTCGTGCAACCGGCGGGCCTGCCAGACTCCGTTGGCGAAGGCCAGCCCGGCCGCGCCGTTGACCGCGACGAGCGACCGGCCGGGCAGCTCGGTCGGCGGGGCCGTGAACGCGCCCAGCGCCCCGAGACCGGTGCCGGCCATGGCCAGCCGGATGTTCTGCTGGGCCGTACGCCGAGCCACCCCGGTCGCCTCGATCACCAGGGCCACCACCCGCAGGTCGGCACCGACCAGCAGGTGCGCGCCCCACGGCGGCAGCTCCTCCGGCGCGGCGAACCCGAGACCGCAGTCGGACGCGCCGAGCGCCTTCCGGTCCGCGGAAACCAGCATCACCACCGCGCCGTCGCGCTGCAACGCGCGTACCGACTCGGCCAACTGGTCCCCGCCGGGGAGCATCGCGTCGGCGAAGCCGTACCGCTGCTCGTCGCCGCCGGCAACGACCAGCCGCAGGCCGGCGTGTCGGGCGGCGGAGGGCAGGCCGTCGACGCCGGGCGCGGGTTCCGGCTCGACCCGCAACAGGGCGGCGAGCCGGTCGCCGTGGGCGAGGCCGAGGAGTTGCCCGCCGGCGGAACGCAGCCGGGCCGCGTCCGGGATGTCGTCCGGATCGTTCGCGGGCATCCGGTCCAGCGGCCCGAGCCGCCAGCCGTCCGCCGTACGGGAAGCGGCCGGGTCGTCCGGGTCGAACAACGCGAAGGCCCGCTCGGCCACCTGGTCGACGTCCGCGTCGGACGCCGGTGCCAGATCGGCCAGGACGCCCCGGTCCGAGCCGAGCACGGAGGCGTCGAGCACGAGCGTGTCGATCCGGTCCAGTTCGCGCAGCACACTCCGGTCCATCGCGATCACACCACGCCGGGCCAGCATCCGGCCGAGCTGAGCCGCGTACCCCTCGCGGCCGCTGCCCGGCGCCTTCGGCAGCGCGGACAGGCCCAGCGCGGTGGCCCGCTTCGGCCCGGCGAACGGCACCGCCGCCGCGCCGGCGGCCGCGCCGGCGGCGAGCATCCGGTTGATGTACCGCTCGACCGGGCCGTCCGGCTTCAGCCGTGGACGTTCGATCACCGGCCAGCGGGCGGTGGCCCGTTCGGCGTCGCCGGTCAGCCGTGGTTCGGCCTTCTCCCAGGCGGAGAGTTGGGCCCGATCCTCACCCCACTGCACGACCCGTTGGGCGCCGTCCAGGACGATGCCCGTCCAGCGGCCGGTCAAGCCCTGCACCACCGCCTCGGCCAGCGGAAACAGGATGTCGGCGCGCGGGTCGGAGCGCAGGCGTTTGCCGATGAACTCATGAAGTTTCGGCTGGAGATCCACTGCGGAGAGCAGGCCGGCCACCTCACCGGGCAGCGGTGCGAACGGCAGGATCCGGGTGGCCGCCGAGATGGTCAGGCCAAGTGCGTCCGAGGCGAGCGCGCCGAGGGTGCGCGGGGTGCGCGGCCCTTCCTCCGGCGGGTGCGGCGGTGGGATCTCCGGGTCGGGTTCGTGGTCGCAGGTCCGCTCGACGCGGTCGATAGTGGCGATCAGGTCGCGCAACGTCGGCTCTGGGGTCTGGACGGCGACCACCACCCGGCCGGATGGTGCGTTGACCCGGGCCCAGGCCACCCCGGGCATCTGCTCCAGCGCGTCCTCCACCTGACGGGCCAGCCGATTGCCACCGTCCTGGCAGACACCGTGCACCTCGATGTGGTGCCGGCCCGGCCGGGACCAGACCCGACGCCGCGTCAGCCCGGCCGTCCGGGCCAGCCGGACTGCGGCCGAGCTGATCGACCGGGACGCTTCTCCGACCAGGTGCGGCACACCGAAGGACGGCAGGATGCGGCCGGCAGCGCGGCCCGCCGCCGTCATCGAGGCGTACGGGTGGACGGGCGCCGGCCCGGCTCCCTGTTGCCGCTCGTCCTGACCTTGGCCATGTCGTCCTCCCACCGCACTCACGTCCGGCGGCCTGGCTTCCCGACCTGCCATCCGTTATGCCCCCTGAGCGGCGGAATTTTGCGCCGTCGCTGGCGCATGGACGGGATGGGCCGTGGAACCCGACGACCATCACCGGACATGGGGAGGCCGGCATGAGCACGCTGACGCGACATCTCAACGGTTCGCGGGAGAACGTCAAGATGTACAACCGGCGGGTGCAACTGCCGATGCTGGGCGAGGTGGCGGTGCCGCCACCGGACAAGGTCGCCTACTACGCAGGGCTCGGAGTGCTCGCCGCGCTACAGGTCATCGAGTGGCCGATCGCTGTGGTGATCACCGCTGGTCACCTGCTGGCAGACCAGCATTTTTCCGGACTGGTGCGCGGTGTCGGGGAGGCGCTGCAGGACGCCTGACGAGAGCCGGGTCGCCGGACGGTTGACATGAATCAGGGTTGAAGTCGCATGCTCGGTCGATGCCGAGCACAGCCGTCACCGCCGCACCCGCCGCACCGGGACTCTTCGCACCCCGGCTGCGCGCGATGACGGTGGGCAGCGTCGCGCTGATCTCACTCCTCGCGTTCGAGGCGTTGGCGGTCGGTACGGCGATGCCGACCGTCGCGCGCAGCCTGGACGGGCTGGCGCTCTACGGGATCGCGTTCGGTGGCCCGTTCGCCACCGGTGTGCTGGCCATGGTGGTCTCCGGCATCTGGTGCGACGCCCGGGGTCCGAAGGGGCCGATGTGGCACGGCGTCGCCTGGTTCGTGGTCGGGTTGCTGATCGCCGGGACCGCCCCCGTGATGAGCGCGCTGGTCGTCGGGCGGGTCGTGCAGGGTTTCGGCTCCGGGCTGCTCTCGGTGGCGCTCTACGTGATTGTCGGGCAGGCGTACCCGCAGGACCTGCACCGGCGGATCTTCGCGGCGTTCGCGGCGGCGTGGGTCGTACCGTCGCTGGTCGGGCCGGCGGTTGCCGGCCTGATCGTGCAGCACCTGGGCTGGCGGTGGGTCTTCCTGGCGGTGCCGGCGGTGGCGGTGCCGGCGGGGCTGCTGATCCATCCCGGCCTGCGGTCGCTGGGCCGGAGTGCGGCGACGAGCCCGCCGACGGGTGCGGCGGCGCGGATCGGTTGGGCGTGCGGGGCCGCGGTGAGTGCCGCACTGCTGCACATCGGGGGGCAGCAGCGCGGCGCCACGGCCCTGGTGCTGGTCGCGTTCGCCGTTGTCGGCCTGTTGGTCTGTGCCCCACGCCTGCTGCCGGCCGGGTTCCTTCGGGCAGCACGGGGGCTGCCCACCGTCGTGGGGCTGCGTGGCCTGGCGTCGGCGGCCTTCGTCGGCAGCGAGGTGGTCATCCCGTTGATGCTCTCCCGGGAACGGGGCCTCTCGCCGACCGCGGCCGGGCTGGTCCTCACGGTCGGCGCGCTGGCATGGTCGGCGGGCTCCTGGTTGCAGGGCCGGATCCCGGTGCCGGCGTCGCGGGCCAGCCTGCCGCGCGCCGGGCTGAGCTGCATCACCGTCGGCACCGCCACTGTGGCGCTGGCCGTCCGGCCCGAGCTGCCGGTGGCCGTCGCCGTGGCCGGTTGGGCGATCGCCGGTCTGGGCATGGGGTTGCTCTATCCGCCGTTGTCGGTGCTCACCCTGGAGTTGTCCGCGCCGGGTGAGCAGGGCCGCAACAGCTCGTCACTGCAACTGAGTGACTCCCTCTTCGCGGCGACAGTGCTCGCGCTGACCGGGGCCGTGTTGGCGGCAGGAAGCGCGCCGGGCCCGGCCAGCTACACGACGACGCTCGTGGTGACCGCGGGGCTGGCGCTGCTCGGGGCGTTGCTCGCCGGCCGGGTCGTGGTGGACGGGGGTGTGCGACAGGCCGGGTGATCCGCGGATTCCGCCGCGTCCCGCCCGCTCGTGCCGGAAGGATGGCGGGCGATGAACTTCCTGACCGTGCTGCCCCTCGCCGTGGTCATGGTTGCCGGGACGCAGTTGGTGGTGGCGGTCTTCCTGGCTTCGTCGGATCGGCCCCGGGCGGCGTCGCTGGGCTTCCTCGCCGGCGCGGGGCTGGTGGTCGCCGCCGGGGTGACGGTGGCCTGGTTGTTGGCCAAGCTGGTGGGTGGGGTGGCCGCCGACGCCAGTGCCGTCGCCGGGAAGGTCGACCGCGGCCCCGCCATCGACCTGGTGGTGCTGGCTCTGCTGGTGTGCCTGGCCGTGCTGATCTGGGTGCGCCGGGACCGCTCCGGACCGCCGCGCTGGCTGGGGAGCATCGAGCATGCCGGTCCGCCGCAGGCGCTGCGGCTGGGTGCGCTGCTCTTCGTGGCGACGCCCACCGACGACCTGACCATGGCCACCGTCGGTGCGAGCGTGGCCCGACATGATCTGCCGTGGTGGCACCTGGTGCCGTTCGTGCTGCTCACAGTGCTCCTGCTCGCGCTGCCCCTGCTGGCGTTGCTGCTGCTGGGGAGCAGCGCCTCGCGGGTGCTGACCCGGATGCGGAACTGGGCCGAGGGGCACGCCTGGATCGTCAACGAGATCGTGATCGCGTTCTTCGCGCTGCTCACCGTGTTGGACCTGATTCGATCGGGGTGAGTGGCCGCCCGTCGTCACGGGATGCCGTGTCGTTTCGTCGACACGAGGTAAGGGTCGGACGGGTTCGCAGGAGGACGAGATGAAGGTTCTGATCACCGGGGCATCTGGCAATCTGGGCCGTGCGGTGCTGGGCCGGTTGCGCGACGATCGGATCAGCGTCCGGGCCACCAGCCGCAGGCCGCCCGCCGGCTCGGACGTGGAGTGGGTGGTGTCCGACCTGGCCACCGGGGACGGGCTGACCGAGGCGGTGACCGGGGTGGACGCCGTACTGCACCTGGCATCCGCGCCTCGGCGTCGGCAGACCTACCAGGTGGACGTGTTGGGCACCCGCCGACTGGTGGTGGCCGCCGGCACGGCCGGTGTCCGGCACATCGTCTACATCTCGATCGTCGGGGTTGATCGGGTGCCGATCCCGTACTACCGCCACAAGCTCGCCGCCGAGCAGGTGATCGCGGCCGGTCCGGTGCCCTGGTCGGTGCTTCGGGCCACCCAGTTTCCCCAGTTCCTTGACGACATGCTGACCGCCAGCGCGCGGCTGGGCCCGGTGATCGGGGACCGGGCGGTGCTCGCCCAACCGGTCGACCCGCGCGAGGTGGCGGCGCGGCTGGCGGCCCGACTGGTCGCCGGCCCGTTGGGCGGCGTCGAGGAGCTGGGTGGGCCGCAGGTGCTCCGCTTCGACGAGGCCGCCCGGGCTTGGCGAGCGGCCCGAGGCTCGCGCCGACCCTTGCTGCCGGTGCGGATTCCCGGCCGACTCGGTCGCGAGCTGCGGGCCGGTGGTCTGGCCACCGAGGCGCTGCCCCGGGGCGTACGAACCTGGGCCGACCACCTGGCCGACACGTACGGGGGAACCGGCCGGAAATGAGAGCAACAACGGTTCACGTTCGTCTTACCGTGACGCCATGTTCGCTGTCGTCACCACTGTGATCCTCTACGTCTTCGGCTTCGTCTTCCTCTACGGCGTGATCCGGCTGGGTGTCCGGCACGCCTTCGAGGATCTGGAGCTGCAACGGGCCAAGGCCCAGCGCGAGGAGGAGTTGGCGGCTGCCCGCGACCGCTCCTTCATGCGCGACAACGCTTTCCTCGCCGGCAGTTGAGCACCGGATCGATCCGGCCCGGGCCGGTGGCGTCACCGGGGGGTCGGGGAGCCGCTGGGCGGTTCAGCGTCGCGGATGCGAGGATCGCACCCGTGATGGGAACGCTGAAGACCGAACCGGCCCGCGCCCGCCTGGATCTGCTCGCCCCGCCGGTCGCGGAGGCCATCGCGCAGTGGCCCGCCGACGCGCCGGTGGACGTCAACGACGTGCTGGTCGCGCCGATCGACGCCGACCTCGCCGACACCGCGGCGTTCTGCGCGGCGTACGAGGTGGGGCTGGACGTGTCCGCCAACTGTGTCGTGGTGGCGGGCAAGCGCGAGGGCGTGGTCCGCTACGCGGCCTGCATCGTCCTGGCCACCACGCGGGCCGACGTGAACGGGGTGGCCCGCCGGGCGCTGGACGTCCGCAAGGCGAGTTTCGCCCCGATGGACGATGCTGTCGAGTTGACCGGCATGGAGTACGGCGGCATCACCCCGATCGGGCTGCCGGCGCAGTGGCCGATCCTGGTGGACGCGCGCGTCATCGCCACACCGCACGTGATCGTCGGGTCCGGCGTACGGCACAGCAAGATAGCGCTGCCGGGGCCGGCGTTGGGTGCGCTGCCCGGAGCCCAGGTGGTGGAAGGGCTGGCCAGGCCGGTCTGACCAGGCATCGGCATCGATGTTGTTGCACGTGAAACATCGTGATCATCGATGCCGGACGCCCGGCCGTCGGTGACTCAGTGTGAGTGTGCTGCGGACTCGCGCTGCTCGACCTCGGCGAACGCGGCGAGTAGCGTCTGCACCTCCTGCGCACCGGAGACCGCGTACTTTCCGGCCAGCACGAAGGTCGGCACGCTGGTGATGCCCAGGTCCCGGGCGGCGGCCAGGTCGGCGGCGACGTCGGCGACGCGTTCCTCGGAGTCGAGGAACCGGCGCGCGTCGGCCGCGTCCAGGCCGATCTCACCGGCCAGGGTTGCCAGCGCCTCCCGCGAGCCGACGTCGACCCCGTTGTTGAAGTGCGCCTGGTAAAGCGCCTCCACCATCTCGGCCGCCCTGCCCTGGTCGGTCGCCCAGGAGACCAGCCGGTGCGCCTCGAAGGTGTTGGCGATCACCGCGCGGTCGTAGTCGAGCCGCAGCCCGTCGGCCGCCGCGACCTGGGTCACGTGGTCGACCATCTGCCGGGCGCGCTCCGGGCCGCCGAACTTGCCGGCCAGCGCCTCCACCAGCGGCTGGGGCTGTGGCACCGGCGACGGGTCGAGCTGGAACGGCCGGTAGCGGACCGTCACCTCACCCTCGTAGCTGGCGAGGGCCTGATCCAGGCGGCGCTTGCCGATGTAGCACCACGGGCAGATGACGTCCGCGTAGATCTCGATCTCCATGATCGGTGCCAACCTCGCGGTCAGCCGAGTTGTTCCCGGATCTGTCGCTTGAGACGGCCCAGGATCGCCGTACCGCCGCGGACCCGCAGCGGGCTGATCGCCTGGGCCAGCCCCATCCGCTGATAGAGGTCGTCCGGCACGGCCAGCACCTGCTCGGCGCTCGCCCCCGCCAACCCCTCGGCGAGGATCCCGGCGAACGCCCGGGTGGTGGGCGCCTCCGGCGGGCAGTCGAAGAGCGTCTCCACGGTGCCCTCCGGGGTCACCCGGGCGCGCAGGAAGAACGCCGTCTGACACTCGGGCACCTGTTCCATGCCCTCGCGCTCCGCGGCGCCCTCCGGCAGCGCCGGGATGACGTCCGCGTACTCCAGGAGCATCTCCAGCACCAGGTCGCGCGGCGCGGCGGCGAACTCGTCGACGATCTCGGCCAGTCGGGCCGGCATGTCAGCCATGCGTCGAGGCTACCGCCGTCGTGTCGGGGCCCCGGTCACACGGTGGGCGACTGCTCGCTGATCTCGCTGAGCGCGCTGGTGGGATCGAGCTGCATGGCCAGGTCGCCGAGCGAGACGATCCCCACCAGCTTGCGGTCACTGTCACAGACCAGCACGCGTCGGATGCCCCGGTCCCGCATGAGCGCCGCCGCCTCACCCGCCGTGCAGTGCTGTTCGATCATGACGACCTCACGGGTGACGATCGAGCCGATGGTGGTGGCCGCAGGGGAGCTGTTCTCCGCCACGGCCCGCACCACGATGTCCCGGTCAGTGAGCATGCCGGCGAGGCTGGCGCCGTCGGTGACCACCACATCACCGATGTCGGCCTCCTTCATCACCCTGGCCGCCTCGTCCAGGGTGGTCTCGGCCGGCAGGTACACGACCTGCTTGGTCATCACGTCACTGACCCGGTAACCGGTCATGAGAGCCTCCGAAGACGTTTCCACCCGATCCGACTGCACTACCCCGTGACGCGACAGCTACACCAGGCTCGCACGTTCGTGGCGTACGTCGTGGACGAGTCGATCCACCAGACCGTCCAGCGGCAACTCGGTACGCCCGTCACCGGCCCGCTCGCGCAGCTCGACGTACCCCTCGGCGAGCCGGCGGCCGACCACGACGGCCCGGGGGATGCCGATCAGCTCGGCGTCGGTGAACTTGACCCCGGCCGAGACGTGCGTGCGGTCGTCGACAAGCACCCGCAGGCCGGCGGCGGCGAGACGCCCGCCGAGCTCCAGCGCCGCGTCGAGCTGCGGGCCCTTGCCCGCAACCACCAGGTGTACGTCACACGGCGCGACCGCCGCCGGCCAGACCAGCCCTCGGTCGTCGTGATGCTGCTCGGCGACGGCCGCCACCGCCCGGGAAACCCCGATGCCGTAGCAGCCCATTGTCGGCCGGACCGGCTTGCCGGCCGGCCCGAGCACGTCGACAGCGAAGGCGTCGGTGAAGCGGCGGCCGAGCTGGAAAATGTGCCCGATCTCGATGCCCCGCCGGATGGTCAGCTCGCCCGCCTCGCACTCCGGGCAGGGGTCGCCGGCGCGGACGTCGGCCGCCTCGATGGTGCCGTCGGGGGTGAAGTCCCGTCCGCACACCACGTCGGTCGCGTGTCGGCCCGGCTCGTTCGCCCCGGTCAGCCAGGCAGACCCGGTCACCACCCGAGGGTCGACCAGGTAGCGGATGCCCAGCTTGTCGAGCAGTTGCGGTCCGATGTAGCCGCGAACCAGCTCCGGATGCTCGGCCCACTCCTCGAAGACGGTCACCTGTGCAGGGTGCAGTGCGGCACCGACCCGCTTCAGGTCGACCTCCCGATCACCGGGCAGCCCGACGACCAGCAGCTCGGCCCGGTCGGCACCCGGCTGACGAACTGACAACACGACGTTCTTCAGGGTGTCGGCGGCGGTCCAGCCGTCCCGGCCGCCCAACCGGCGCGCGTTGGCCAACTCCACCAGGCTCGCGATCGTCGGAGTCTCCGGAGTGTCGTGCACCTCGACGGCCGGCTGCGCGCTCGGATCACCGGCGCTCGGCACCCGGGTGGCCACCGCCTCGGTGTTCGCCGCGAAGTCGCAGGAGGTGCAGCCCACGAAGGTGTCCTCGCCGACCGGCGTTGCCGCCAGGAACTCCTCCGACGCGGACCCGCCCATCGCGCCGGACATCGCCTGCACCACCGTGTAGTCCAGCCCCAACCGGTCGAAGATCCGCTGGTACGCGGCGCGATGCCGCCCGTACGCCTCCCGCAGCCCCGCCTCGTCCAGGTCGAAGGAGTACGCGTCCTTCATCAGGAACTCCCGGCCGCGCAGCAACCCGGCCCGCGGCCGCGCCTCGTCGCGGAACTTCGTCTGCACCTGGAACAGCGTCACCGGGAAGTCCCGGTACGAGGTGAACACGTCCTTGACCAGCAGCGCCGCCATCTCCTCGTGGGTGGGTGCCAACAGGTGCTCGGCACCACGCCGGTCGGCGAGGGTGAAGATGTCGTCGCCGTACTCCGTCCACCGGCCGCTGGTGCGGTACGGCTCGGCGGGCAGCAGCGCCGGGAAGTGCACCTCCTGGTCGCCGATCGCCAGCAGTTCGGCGCGCACGACCTCGGTGATCCGATCCAGCACCAGCTTGCCCAGCGGCAGCCAGGTGTAGCCGCCCGGTGCGGCACGACGGATGTAGCCGGCGCGCAGCAGCAGCCGATGGCTCGGCACCTCCGCGTCGGCCGGATCCTCGCGCAGGGTCCGCAGCAACAGGGTCGACATGCGTAGCAGCATCCGCGCAGCCTACGGCCGGTGCGGCAGGATGAGCGATCCATTTCGATCCGATCCGGACCCGACCCCGGCAACCATCGGCGCCGTTGCTGGCGTCTGCAAGGACACCAAGCGCTCGTATCCGACCTGAAGGATTGGCCCGTGTGGACCCTCTGCTGAGTGAGTTCGACTCGTTCGTCCGTACCCGCACGCCGGCGTTGCTGCGCTCGGCCTACCTGCTCACCGGCGACCAGCACCTGGCCGAGGACCTCGTCCAGTCCGCCCTGGCCCGGACCCACCGCTCCTGGAACCGCCTGCATCACAGCGGCAACGCCGAGGCGTACACCCGCAAGACCATGTACCACCTACAGGTGTCCTGGTGGCGTCGGCGCCGGGTACCCGAGTCGATGCCGGGCGACCTGCCCGAGCCACGCGGAGGCGACTCGGCCCCGGACCACGCCCACCAGACCAGTCTGCGGCTCACCCTGCGGGCGGCACTGGCGAAGCTCTCCCCGAAGCAACGTGCCGTGCTGGTGCTGCGGTTCTTCGAGGACCGCACCGAGGCGGAGGCGGCGGACCTGCTCGGCGTCACGATCGGCACCGTGAAGAGCCAGACGGCCAAGTCACTGGCCAGGCTGCGCACCGTTGCGCCCGAACTCGCCGAGCTGTACGTCCTGGAAGGGAGTACCCGATGAACGACCAGCGCCTCCGGCTCGACCTGACCGCCCTGGCCGACGAGGTCACCTCGGTCGACCTGCGGGACCGTACGTTGCGCACGTCCCGCCGGCTCGGTATCCAACGGGCGGTGGCCACGTCGGCAGCCGCGCTCGTGCTGATCGCCGCGGCGGCCGGTACCGCCTTCGCCATCCGACCGGACCAGTCCCCGACCCCGCTGCCGGCTGACACCCCGTCGGTCACCGCGACGCCGACGCCGACTCCCACCCCGACGCCGTCCACCAGCGCCGGCGACACCCCCGGGGCTCCGCCCAGCGGCGGGACCGGCACGAACACCCCGTCCGTGCAGTTCGGCAAGCTCTTCTACGGCCCCGCCAGCGTGGCCCGGGTAAAGACCGCGAACCTGCGGTCCTGGCGCCCCGGCGGCAGTACGACACGGCTTCTCGCACTGCCCGATATCGCGTTCAGGGGCAAGATGAGCGTCTCGTCAGACGGCCACCGGGTGGCATGGGCGGAGGACAACAACGACCTTGTCGTCGCCGACGCCGACGGCTCGAACAAGCAGAAGATCCGCTCGAATGTCAGTGCGTATTGCGTCGGTGCGGCCTGGTCGCCGGACCGGCGGCAGTTGCTGTTCCGCGAGTTGGCAGAACCCGGCGGACCCGGTCGGTTCGGCATGCTGGACATGCGCTCGGCGGAAAAGACCGTGCGCTGGTGGACCACCGGACCAGACGCATGCAACGCCGTCTGGTCGGCGGACGGTGAGACCATCGCTATGACCACCGACTACGGGGTCACGCTCTACGGTGCGGACGGCACGAAGAGGCGAGTCGTCCCAGGCTTCTCCCGAGACGGATGGCAGACCGACGACGTCGTCAGTCTCTCCCCGGATGGCTCGCTGGTCGCGCTGCTGCGCCACAAGCCGGATGGGGATGCCGGCGACGGGGCTCGCGATCTGCGGGTCAACGTGGTGCTGGACACGCGTACGGGCAAGCAGGTTTCGTTGCCGTTGGGTGGGCGCACCCTGCACCAGGTCTACTTCCAGTCGGACGGTTCGATGGTCGTGCGGGTCCAGTCCGGTAGCGGATATGCGGTGCTGTTGGTGGACGAGGACGGCAGGAAGGTCTCCGAGACCGCCGAGCCGGCGAGTCTGAAGGACGAGCAAATCCTGGCCGTCGTCGACTGACCAATCAGCGCGAGATGGGCGGGTCACCCTCGGGTGGCCCGCCCTTTCTGGGTCTGCGAACCGTCGACGGCCCAGTGTTGTTCACGGTCGGTGAACTGCGAAAAAGGTTGCCGGTGCGAGCGGATCCGACTGTCAGGTAGTAGCGCGCCACGGCGGCAACTCGCCACGGCCAGGCGCTCGTCTTGGGTGGTGTCAGGCACGGTAAGTCTCCACAAAGGATCGAAACGATGAACCTCGGCCCGTTCACCCACACCACCCGTCCCGCCTCGGCCCGCCGTTCCGGCGCGCTCGCCGGTACCGCCGCCCTGCTGCTCCTGACGTTCGGTGCCGCTGCCTGCGGCACCGCCGACCGGAAGGCCGCGCCCGCTCCGGCCGAAACGGCCACCGCCACCGCCGCTCCCTCGGCCGGCGACACCTCGGCCGCCGGCACCGGCGGCTCCGTGCCGGATGCGGCACCGGCCGTCGCGCCGGCCCGCCCGGCCGTCGGCTCGACGCAGTGGCCGCAGCTCACCTGGTACACCGCCGAGGAGCACGGCCAGAAGGAGAACGACCCGGCCCGGATCTGGCGGCGTACCCCCGCTGGGACGTGGGAGTTGGTGCGTTCGGGTCGTCCCGAGAACGGTAAAGCCCTCAACGGCCCGCTCGCCGTCTCTCCCGACGGCCGACGGGTGGCCTGGGTGGAAGGGTCCGCCCGTCGGCTGGTGATCAGCGCGTTCGACGGCACGAAGCGGCACGTCATCCCGACCCAGGGTCAGCAGACCTGCGCGCCGAGCTGGCTCGACTCCGGGCGGGTGCTGTACGGCCTGGGGCGGGAGAAAGAGCTGACGCTCATCGCGGTCAACGCCGACGGGACCGGGCGGAAGGTGCTCGCCACCCACTACCCGAAGTGCCCGACGGTGTCCGGCGGATGGATCGCCCAGGTCGGCGCGCAGACCGTGGCGATCGGGGACGAGCGAGGCGTCCGACGCGCGATCAGCCCGCGCCTCCCCGCCGGCCTCGTCATTGGTGGGGTGGCGGCGATCTCCGCCAACGGCCGGACGCTGGTGATCAGCGCCCACACGACCAGCCCCGGGGGATGTGGCTGCGGCTGGCGGTTCCGCAACTACCGGCTCGACGCCGCCAGCGGGGCCGTCACTGAGCTGGCGCCGGTGGACTCGGCGTGGAAGCAGCCGACCGGGCACGGCGAAGCCATCGACGGGGTCGTCCTGGCCGACGGCGGCTCGGTGGTGCAGGTCAACGCGGCGACGCCGGCCGACGGTGCGCCGGCGTACCGGTTGGTCCGGTACGCCGCCAGCGGCCGGGTGCTGGCCACCGCGTCGGTGCCCGCCGGCCAGCCGTGGGGCGGTCTGCTGGGCTGAGCTCCCGGTGCGGCGTCACCGGGTACGAGGGACCGGCCACTCACGGGGGTGGCCGGTTCCGCCCGTCGTCTGCGCAATGACCTCCGACACGTACTGGATTCGGGGCGGTGCCGGGCGTTCCTGCGGTGACAGACTGGTCGCCGCAGGCAACGAGTGGCGTGAGGGAGGCGCGGGTGCGCTGGCGCAGTTTTGTCGCGGTCGGGGACAGCTTCACCGAGGGTATGGACGACGCGTACCCGGACGGCACCTTCCGGGGCTGGGCGGACCTGGTGGCGACCCGGCTCGCCGCCGACGCGGGGCCCGATTTCCGGTACGCGAACCTGGCCATCCGGGGCCGGCTCTTCCCCAGCGTGGTCGCCGAGCAGGTGCCCTCCGCCGTGGCGATGAAGCCGGATCTGATCAGTTTCGCGGCCGGTGGCAACGACGTGCTGCGCCGCACCTTCGACCCGGACACGCTTGTCGCCCGCTTCGACGAGGTGGTCCGGCAACTGCGCTCGGGCGGCGCGGACGTGCTTCTCTTCCGGTTCGCGGACGTGATGGCCCGCCTGCCCGGCCAACGCCTCGTCGCCCCCCGGGTGCAGCTGCTCAACCAGGCGGTCGGCGAGACCGCCGAGCGGCACGGCGCCATCATGGTCGACCTGTACGCCGACGACACGTTCCTCAACCCCATGCTCTGGAGCACCGACCGGCTGCACCTCTCCCCGGCCGGGCACCGCCGGGTCGCCGGGCAGGTGTTGAACGCCCTCGGGGTTGGTTGCGACGAGGAGTGGCTGATGGTTCCGCCGCACCCGGCGCCGTCGCCGTGGCTGGCCGCCCGCGCTTCCGACCTGCGGTGGGCCGGTCAGTACCTCGCCCCCTGGGTGAAGCGGCGGTTGACTGGTCGGTCGTCCGGCGACACGGTGACGGCGAAGCGCCCGCAACTCGGCCCGCTCGTCGACTGAGCATGCTCACCCTGCACACGGCGGCCCTGCTGCGCCGCGACCCCGACGGCGAGTCGTTGCCCGACCACGCCGTGCTGGTCAGTGGCGACCGGATCGAGGCCGTCGGCCCGCTCGCCGAGCTGAGTTCGGCGTACGCCAACGCCCGCGTTCGCCGCTGGCCCGGCACGCTGGGGCCGGGTCTGCTGCACGACGGTCCGCTGCCGCCCGCGCCGACCCCGCGTGAGCGGGTGCACGCGCTGCTGCGTACCGGGGTGACGGCGGTGCTGGCGGAACACCTGGCCGACCCCGCCCTGCGGGCCGCCGCCGAGCGTGGCGACCTGCTGGTGCTGGCCACCGCAGTGGCGCCGACGCTGCGGTCGGCCGGGCGGGCCGACCTCGCGGTGCACGGCGTCGACGGGACCTGTCTGGTGACCGTCGTCGCTGGTCGGATCGCCCACCGTCGCGCCTGAACGGCGTACCTTGGGGATCATGTCTGTGCCGAACGATCCCGATCCCCGCCTCCAGTCGTACGCGGACCCGCAGCGGCTGGTCACCACCGAGTGGCTGGCCGAGCATCTGGGCGATGAGGGCCTCGTCGTCGTCGAGTCCGACGAGGACGTGCTGCTCTACGAATCCGGTCACATTCCCGGTGCGGTCAAGGTCGACTGGCACCTGGAGCTGAACGATCAGGTGACCCGGGACTACCTGGACGCCAAGAGCTTCGCCGAGATGTGTGCCGCGAAGGGCATCGGCCGGGGCGACACTGTCGTCTTCTACGGCGACAACTTCAACTGGTGGGCGGCGTACGCCCTCTGGGTCTTCACGCTCTTCGGTCACGCCGATGTGCGACTGCTCGACGGCGGCCGGCAGAAGTGGATCGCCGAGGGACGCGAGGTGACCCGGGACAAGCCGGCTCGGCCGCGCGCCGACTACCCGGTGCCGCTGCGCGACGACGCGCCGCTGCGGGCCTTCCGTGAGCAGGTCATGGCGCACGTCGCCTCCGGTCGGCCACTGGTCGACGTCCGTTCGCCGGGTGAGTACACCGGCGAGATGCTGCACATGCCGGACTACCCGCAGGAGGGTGCGCTGCGCGGTGGACACATCCCGGGCGCGCTCAGCAAGCCGTGGAAGTCCGCCGCCAACGAGGACGGCACGTTCAAGTCGGCCGACGAGCTGAAGGCGATCTACGCCGACCAGCTGGGGCTGAGCCCGGACGACGACGTGATCGCGTACTGCCGGATCGGCGAGCGGTCCAGCCACACCTGGTTCGTGCTGCGGCACCTGTTGGGCTACCCGCAGGTGCGCAACTACGACGGCTCGTGGACCGAGTGGGGCAACCTGGTCCGGGCACCAGTCGTCAAGGGCGACCAGCCCGGCGGCCTGGCCGTCTGACCAAGCCGGCCACCGGTCGGTCGTCGTGTGATCGACTCGGGTTTCCTGATGTCGGGCCGTCCCGCTCGCTCGGACACCGCGATATCAACGAACCCGAGTCGATCACGTCGAGACGACGCGACCCTTGTCAGCTGGCGAGTGCGAACACGCCGCGCAGGTCGCGGACGATGCCGGTGATCTCGCCGGTCTCCGGGTGCCAGCGCGCCAGGGCGGCCGGTTCCAGCCGGAGCAGCACCGCGCCCTTGTTGTCCCAGCCCAGCACGACACAGCAGCCCTTGCTGCGATCCCGGCCCAGGTCGAGCAGGTGCAGCACGGCCCCGGTCCGCGCGTCCAGCACCGCGGCTCCCTCGGCACCGTCGATCTCGCTGCTGGTGATCCAGGCTGCCCGCGCCATTCGCTCGCCGTGCAGCCAGCCTCGGCCGTAGAACTCGTTGACCTGGTAGGGCGAGGGCAGCGCCGCGGCGGTGACCGGCTGTTCGGAGCGGAGTTCGCCCTCCCGGGCGGTCCGGGTGCGTAGCTTCAGGCTGGCCCCCTGGCCGTACATGTCGATCAACGGGGCCTCGCGGCCGGCGGCCGGGTCGGGGGCGATCAACTCCCAGGTCGACACGTCGATCGTGCTGGCCGCCCCGGTGACCCTGTCCACCGCGTACGTCCGGTCGTCACCCCCGACCAGCACCCGGTCGTGCGCCCACACCACCTGCTCCAGGTAGCCGTCGAGCGGTATCCGGCGAACGGCTGCGGTGGTGAGGTCGATCATGATCAGCTCTTTGGTCTGCGCGAACGCGGCCGACCGGCCGTCCGGCGACAGCACTCCCGGCTTCAGGGCCGTTGCCTCGTTGCCGCCCGCGTCCCGGGTGGGTGCCAGTGCCACCACGTCGAGGCTGCGCACCACGCCGTCGTTGCCGAGCACCCGAACCGGGCCGTCCTCGCTACCCTCCTCGGTCAGCGGCTGGAACAACGCCAGTGCCCGCTGGACCGGTCGCTCGGAGAGCGGCACTGTCGCCGGGTCGCCGAGCCTGGCCAACGGATCGGGCGGGAAGGTCAGCTCGGCGGGCGGTTTCTGCACCGGACCCGCGTGGGACGGGTCGACGGTCGGGGTCACCGTCGGGCCGACCGGAGGGGCCGGCGCCGGGTCGGCGGGCGGTCGCAGCGCCGCCACAGTGCCACCACCGACCAGCACCACGGCCAGAGCGACCACTGCGACGGCGCGCCGGGTACGCCGGGTACGGCGGGCCCGCTCCCATCCGGCGGCGGCCGGCTGGCTGGGGAGCACGTCCTCGACGCTGACGGTCAGCAGTCGGCGTAGTTCCTGCTCGTTCACGGGTTCACCTCCAGACCGCTGGCCAGATCGGCCGAGCCTCGGCCCGGTCGGGCATCGCGGGCGAGTTCCGGGGCGACCTCGCGGAGTCGGCGCAGCGCCGCATGGCACTGGCTCTTCACGGTGCCGACGGTCACCCCGAGCGCTTCGGCGGTGGCGACCTCGGTCAGGTCCTCGTAGTAGCGCAACACCAGCACGGCCCGCTGCCGCGGTGGCAGCAGGCCCAGCGCGTCGTGCATCGTCAGCCGTAACGCGCCGTCACGGTCGTGGGCCACCTGGTCCGGCGGCGCGGCGCTGAGCCATTCCCGCCGTCGGCGACGCCACCACGACACCGAGTCGCGGTAGAGGATGGCGCGCACGTACGCGGAGGGGTCGCCGTCGCGGACCGAGGACCAGCGCAGCGCCAGCTTCAGCAGCGCGTCCTGGAGGAGGTCTTCGGCCTGATGCCGGTTGCCGCAGATCAGGTAGGCCGCGCGGAGCAGCCGGTGCTGGTGGTTCTCCACGAAGGCGAGGTAGCCGTCGCGTCCGTCGTCCCTCGTCGGCGCCATCCGCCCCCCTCCCCGGCCGTCGCGCTGTACGCGTCATCTGGCAGACGCACGGGAGGTGGGAAAAGGTTGGGTCAGCTCGGTGGCGTTCCGGTCAGATAGCGCTGGAGGGTCGGCGCGATCCAGGAGACCAGCTCTTCCGGCGTGGTGTCCACCATGGGCGGCAGGCGGACGATGTATCGGGTGAAGGCGAGGCCGAGGACCTGACTGGCCACCAGGCCGGCCCGTCGGGCGGTCAGCGCCGGGTCGCTGCCGAACGTGGCCACCGCGGCGGTGAGCTGGTCGGCGAAGATGCCGCGCATGCGTTCGGCCGCACCGGGGTTGGTGCTGGCGGCCCGCAGCAGCGCCACCAGCGTCTCGTCGCCCTCCCAGCGGGCGAGGAAGTGCCGGACCAGCACCTCACCGAGTTGAGCGGGCGGCACCGAGGTCAGGTCGGGCAGGCGTAGGTCGAACTCGGCCGCCGCCGCGAAGAGCCCCTCCTTGCTGCCGTAGTAGCGCATCACCATCGACGGGTCGATCTGGGCGTCGGCGGCGATGGCCCGGATAGTGGCGCGCTCGTAGCCGTCGGCCGCGAACCGTTCCCGGGCCGCTCGCAGGATCGCCGCCCGGGTGGCGTCGGAGCGGCGGGGCTGGGTCGACTGCGCGGACGGGGTCATGCCAACGACCGTAGGCCAACAGGTGTTGACACGCAATCAGGAGGGCCCTAGCGTTGCCAACAAGTGTTTGCCAACAGATGTTGGCAATGGTTTCTGGAGGTGGCCATGCTGCCCACGAGCACCGACGTTCTGGTGGTGGGCGCCGGCCCCACCGGTCTCGCCACCGCGTTGACGTTGGCCCGGCGCGGGGTCGAGGTGACAGTGCTGGACCGGTTGGCCGCGCCGCCGACGACCTCCCGCGCCGCCGTCGTGCACGCGTACACCCTGGAGGTGCTGGACGGGATCGACGCCGCGGCGCCGCTGATCGCCGAGGCGGTGCGGACGCCGCGTTTCACGGTGCGCGACCGGGACCGGGTGCTGCTGTCGGTGCCGTTCCACGAGCTGCCGTCCCGCTTCCCCTACGCGCTGCTGGTCTCCCAGGCGGTCACCGAGGCAGTGCTCACCGAGAAGTTGGCCGAACTCGGTGTCCAGGTACGACGGCCGTGCCAGCTCACCGGGCTGAGCCGCGCCGGTGACGGCATGCTCGCGCAGGTCGACGACGAGGCGCTGCGGGCCCGGTTCGTGGTCGGCGCGGACGGCCTGCACAGCACGGTCCGGCAGTTGGCCGGCATCGGCTTCACCGGCGGCAGCGACGAGGAGTCCTTCGTGCTCGCCGACGTGCGGGTGCACAGTGTGCTGCCCCGCGACGAGGCGGCGCTCTTCCTCGCCCGGCCCGGACCGCTGGTCTGGGCACCACTGCCCGGTGGGGTGGTCCGGTTGGTCGCCGCCGTGGCGAGCGCCCCGGCCGAACCGGACGCGGCCTACCTCCAGGCGCTGCTCGACGAGCGCGGCCCGGCGCGACGACCCGACCGGGTGACCGAGGTGCTCTGGGGCTCCCGGTTCCGGGTGCACCACCGGATCGCCGACACCTTCCGCGCCGGGCCGGTGCTGCTGGCCGGCGACGCCGGGCACGTGCACAGCCCGGCCGGTGGGCAGGGCATGAACCTCGGCATCTGCGACGCGGTCGCGCTCGGCACCGCCGTGGCGGACGTGCTCGACGGCGGCCCGGAGACGCTGCTCGACGACTACAGCGCCCGGCAGCGGCCGATGGCCGAGGACGTGCTGAGCTTCGCCGCCGGGCTGACCAGGTTGGCCGGCGTCTCCCCGGCTCGTCGGCCCGCCCGGGACGTGCTGCTCCGGCTGCTCGGTGCCGTCCCACCGGCCCGTCGGCGCATCGCGCTGCGCCTGTCCGGGCTGTCGCACCGGGAGCGGACGCCGGGCTAGCCCGCGCGGCTCATCACGACGGGCGCGGTCGGTCGCAGTGTCCGCCACGCGGCGCCGGTGACCAGCGCGAACGTCGCCGCCGCCGCGCCCGCCACCGGCGCCGTGCCGTACGCCGCGGCGGCCAACCCGGCGAGCGCCGCCCCGAGCGGTGCGGTGAGCAGACCGACCATCCGCTGGGCCGCGCCGACCCGGCCCAGCAGTTCGCTCGGCACCTGCCGCTGCCCGTACGACGCCCACAGGCTGTTCCACACGACGGTGCCGGCGGCGAAGACGGCCAGCGCGATCCCGCCCGACACCGGATGCCGAGCCAGCGCGAACCCGGTCAGTGCCACGGTCTCCACGGCCAGCACCGCACGCAGCGCCGGCACCGTGCCGAGCCGGGCGGCGAGCCGCCCCGCACCGAGCGCCCCCGCCACGCCCCCGACGATGGCGGCGGCGGTGAACAGCCCGTACCCGGCCGGGGGCACCCGCAGCACGTCCAGCGCGTAGAGCACCAGCACCGCCATGATTCCGCTGATCGCCAGGTTGCTCGCGGCGGTGAGCAGCGTGACCCGCCACAGGGTCCGGTGCGCCCGCAGCCAACGCAGCCCTTCGACGATCTCGCTCCACACCGAGCCGCGCCGCCGCGCAGTCCCCGGGGTGATAGCGAGAGGCGGACTGAGAGCCAGCACGAGCAGGGCGGCCGCCGCGAAGGTCACGGCGTCGAGGGCGAACGGAAGGGCCGGGGCGACGGCGAACAGGACACCGGCGGCGGGCGCTCCGAGGAAGCCACCGGCCACCGCCGACCCCGCCTGGAGCCGGCCGTTCGCCCGGGGCAGCGCGTCCGGCGGCACCAACGCGGGGAGCAGCGCGAACGACGCGGAGTCGAAGAGAGTGCCCAGGGTGGCGAGCAGAAACGCCGCCACCAGCAGCACCAGGACACTGACCCGGTTGAGTGCGACCACCACGGCCAGCGCCGCCACCACGGCAGCGCGTACCCCGTCGACCACTGCCATCGTTCGACGGCGGTCCCAGCGGTCCGCGTACACACCGCCCAGCAGGCCGAAGAGCAGCGGCGGCAACTGCCCGACCACGGTGACCGCCGCGATGATCCGCGGATCACGGGTCACTGTCGCGGCCAGCAGGGCCAGTGCCGGGGTACGCAGCGCGTCCCCGAACCGGGACGAGACGGCCGCGGACCACAGGAGCCGGAAGTCCCGGCCCAGAGCGGAGGAAGTCATGCCGGCGACCGTGCCGGTTCGACCGGGTCGAGGGTCAAGCCGCCGGGCAGAAGGGGACCGCGCCTGTCGGTGATCATGGGTACGGTGAGCGCCGGCATCGGGACCGGGGAGACATCAGGCGTGGACCACACTTTCCAGGTCGACCTACGTGGCGTGGTTGACCTGCTCAGTCATCACCTCTACGGCAGCCCGCGGGTCTACGTCCGCGAGCTGCTCCAGAACGCGGTGGACGCGATCACCGCCCGACGCAGGACCGAGCCGGACGCGCCGGCGCTGGTACGCATCGAACCCCCGGACAGCACCGGCGACGGCACGCTACGGGTGCACGACACCGGCATCGGTCTGACCGAGGCGCAGGTGCACGAGCTGCTGGCCACCATCGGCCGCAGCTCGAAGCGCGACGAGCTCGGTTTCTCCCGGCACGAGTTCCTCGGCCAGTTCGGCATCGGCCTGCTCTCCTGCTTCCTGGTGGCCGACGAGATCCAGGTGCTCACCAGGCACGGCGACAACCCCACGGTTCGCTGGACCGGGTACGCCGACGGCCGCTACGCGGTGACGGTGGCCCCGCCGGAAGCCGCCCGCGCCGAGCCGGGCACCACCGTCACGCTGGTGCCCCGCCGCGACGCGGACCAGTGGTTCACCACAGCGACAGTCACCGACCTGGCCCGGCTCTTCGGCGCGCTGCTGCCGGTCACCGTCCGCGTCGGCGACGTCGTCACCACCACCGGGGAGCCGCCCTGGCCGACCACGCCGGGTGCGCCACTGGACCGCGCGGCGCTGATCCGCTACGCCCGGGAGACGCTCGGCGTGGACCCGTTCGACGTCCTGCCGCTGGCCGTGCCGGAGGCCGGGCTGACCGGTGTCGCCGTCATCCTGCCGACGCCGGTGAACCCGGCGGCCCGGGCCGGGCACCGCGTCTACCTCAAGCGGATGCTGCTCACCGAGAACGCCGACGGGCTGCTGCCGGAGTGGGCGTTCTTCGCGCACTGCGTGGTGGACGCGACCGAGCTGCGCCCGACCGCCAGCCGGGAGGCCCTCTACGAGGACACCCTGCTGACGGCGACCCGGGAGGCGCTCGGCGACCAGGTGCGCGGCTGGCTGGTCCGGTTGGCCCGGCACGACCCGCACCGGCTGGCCGAGTTCCTCCAGGTGCACCACCTCGGCGTGAAGGCCCTGGCGCTGCACGACGACGAGATGCTCCGGCTGGTCGACCGGTGGTGGCCCATGGACACCAACGTCGGCACGCTCACCCTCGCCGAGTTCCGCGAACGCCACGGCGTGGTCCGCTACGCGGCGAGCCTCGACGAGTTCCGTCAGCTCGCCGCGGTCGCCGCCGCGCAGGACCTGGCTGTGGTCAATGCCGGCTACACGTACGACACCGAACTGATCGAGCGGCTGCCGGTGGTGGACCGCTCGGTGCTGATCGAACGGCTGGAACCGAGCGACCTGACCACCCGGTTCGACGCGCTCGACCCGCAGGTGGAGTTGGCGCTGCGACAGTTCCTCACGGCGGCGCAGCGGGCCGTCGAGCGTTCCGGCTGCGAGGTGGTCATCAGGGCGTACGACCCGGTCTCGCTGCCCGCGCTCTACCTGGTCAGCCGGTCGGCGGCGTTCAACGACCAGCTCGCCGCCAGTCGGGACCGGGCCGACGAACTGTGGGGCGGAGTGCTCGACGCGCTCGCCGCCACCGCCCCGCCGGACCGTCCGCAGTTGGTGCTCAACCACCGCAACCCGCTGGTACGACGGGTGACCATGCTGGGCGACCCGGAGCTGGTCGGTCTGGCCATCGAGGCGCTGTACGGGCAGGCGCTGCTGCTCGGCCACCATCCGATCCGCGCGGCCGACGCCGCGCTGCTGAACGATTCCTTCCTCGGCCTGCTCGGCCGGGCTGTCCCGGGACGGGAGTGAGCATGAGCGACGAGGATCTGTGGCGGGTGCTGCGCGGCATCGCCGACATGCCGTACGGGGCGGGGCAGATCGCCGCGCTGGAGCAACTGCTGCGCCGGGTGGACGCCGCCGACGACCGGCACCTTGCGTTCGTCACCCGCATGCAGGCCACCACCGGCTACATCTACGGCGGTGAGCCGGCCAAGTCCTTCGTGACCTTCTCCTGGTGCCTGTCCGAGTTCGACAGGGACCCGCAGCCCTACCATCAGCGCCACCTGCACCAGCTGCTGTGGCACTTCAAGTACATGGCGTCCGGCCTGCTGAAGTTCCCCGAGGTGCCACTGGACCGCACGTACGCGGTGCTGGACGACATGGAGCGGCGCTACCGGGCCGGCGGGCACAGCCTTCAGGCAGTGCACAAGCACCGGTTCCGGGTTGCCGAGCACGTGGGCGACGTCGAGGCCGCCGCGCACTGGTACCGGCTCTGGCAGACCACCCCTCGCGACGAACTCTCCGACTGCGCAGGCTGTGATCCGACGAGCCAGGTGAGCTACCTCGCCGACACCGGCCGGGACGCCGAGGCGGTGGCGCTGGCCGAGCCGGTGCTCGCCGGTCGGCTCACCTGCACCGAGCAGCCGCAGGCGATCCTCACCGCGCTGCTCCTGCCGTACCTGCGCACCGGGCGGGCCGAGGAGGCGCGGGACGCGCACCGGGAGGCGTACCGCCGGCTGCGCGGCAACCTCGCGGACCTGTGGGACATCGCGGACCACATCGAGTTCTGCACGCTGACCGGCAACGAGGCGCGGGCGGTCGAGCTGGTCGAGCGGCACCTGGACTGGCTGGACCGGCCGCCGTCGCCGGCCGCCGCCATGCACTTCGCGGCGGCGTCCTCCGCAGCGCTGCGTCAGGCCGGGCCGTCGACCGTGTACCGCCGGGCCGCCGAGGGCCGGCCGGCCGCCGAGGTGTCGGCGGCGTCGTTGGCGGACGAACTGGCCGAGACGGCGGACGGTCTGGCCGCCCGCTTCGACGCCCGTAACGGCACGAGCCAGCAGTCGGAGTGGATCGCTCGTCGGCTCGCCGCGCAGGCGAGCGGGGAGCATGTAGCCCTGTCGGCGAGCGTCCGTCGCCGCCCGACCCGCCCGGTCGCGGAGCAGTCGGTCGTCGGGGCGGGCACACCAGCGTCGTCAGCCGACCGGGCCCGGCGAGTGCGAAGCGGCGGGGCTGAACCACAGGCCGTGACCCTGCCGGTCGACGCCGGCCCGGACGATCTGCTGGACCTCGCGGAGCAGAGCTGGGGTCGGCACGACCGGGCCACCTTCCGGGCGGCGCTGGTCGCCTTCGACGACCGGTTCGGCTCCGCCGAGCTGTCCGCCCGCACGTCCGCGCACCGGCTGGCGCTGCGCGCGTCGGAGCGTGGCGACGAGGACGACATCGATGGTGCGATCAAGCTGAATCGGGCGGCGGTGGAGCTGTACCGGGAGGCGGGCGAGGAGGTGGCCGCCCAGACGGTCGCCGGGCGGCTCGGCGTGCTGTTGACCCGGTCCGACGAGGAAAGCGAGGAAGGCCTGCTGCTGGTCCGGGAGGCGGCCGAGGTCCTGGACCGGCTCGGCGACGCCCGGCAACGGGCGGCCGGACACGACCGGGTGGCTTTGGCGCTGCTGCACCGCGAGCGTTGGGCGGACGCGCTCGCCGCGCTCGACCGGGTACCGGCCGACGCGGGCGGCGACCGGCACCTGGCGGCCCGGATCGCACTGCACCGCGGGCACCTGCTGGAGCAGTTGGACCGCGTCGACGAGGCCCGCGCCGCCGTCGACGAGGCACGCCGGATCGGCCGGGAGTTGGGTGTCGGCGAGGTGGTCACGGGCGCAGCCCTGGCGTACGCGCGGCTGGTCGACGATCCGGCGGACGCCGTGACCGCCTGCGACGAGGCGTTGGAGGCGGCACCGGCGGACGCGGAGCTGCCGGTCCGGGTCGCTCGCGCCCGGGCGTTGCTGGCGGCCGGCCGGGCCCCGGACGCGGTGGACGACTTCGTCGAGGCGGTGACGCTGTGCGTGGAGCGGGGCGCCGAGGGGGACGCGTTCCTGCGGTGGGAGCTGGCGAACGCGTACCGGATGGTGGGCCGGCTCGCCGAGGCCGCCGAGGTCGCCGAGGAGGCCGTGCTCGGTCTGGATCGGCTGGGCGCCCAGGCGGAGGCCGACCGCTGCCGGCACCTGCTGGCTGGCGTCTACGCCGGACTTGGTGAGATCGATCCCGCGTTGGCCCTGTTGGAGCAGTTGGCCAGCAATCTGGACGGACCGGACAATCTTCCGCACCGGGCGCAGGTGCTGGAGGAGGCCGGCGGGATCCTTTACGACGCCGACCGGGACGCGGCGGCGGGCGAGCGGTTCGCCGCGGCGGCTGAGGCGTACCGGCTCGGTGATCTGCCGCTGGACGAGCTGCGTGCGCGCCGACGGGAGACGTACGCCTGGTTCTGGGCCGACGACCGGGACGCGGCGTTGCGCGCCGTCGAGGTGGTGGACGGGTTGGCGGCGAAGCTGGCCGGGCAGGCCGATCCGCCGGTGCTGTACGAGCTGGCGATGGCGGCCGAGGCCGGAGCGCGGGTGCTCACCGGGGAGGAGCGACTGGACGAGGCGCTGGGCCGGCTCACCGGGGTACCGGACCGGTTGCGCTCGATCGAGGCGTTCGGCGAGGCCGCCCAGGTGGAGGCCCTGATCGGTGAGCTGCTGCTGCGCCTGGACCGGCCGGCCGAGGCGGAACCGCTGCTGCGCCGCGTGCTCGGTGGGTTGCCGGCCGCTTCGCGGCAGGTCCGCCAGACGGCCTGGCTGCTGGCTAGGGCACTGGATCTGCTCGATCGACCCGCGGAAGCCGCCGCGCTGCGCGCGGAGCATGACCTGGACGAGGACGACTGACCTCGCCGGCCGCCCCTGGCCAGGTCAGGGGCGGCCCGGCCGGGGGCGGACGGAACTGACCGGCAACCATCGCGGGCTCGTCGCGGTCTAGGCTTGCCCGGTGACGGTGGAGCAGCAGGCACGGGGTGCGGCGGGTGCGGGCCGGCGCAGGTCCCGCAAGGACGAGATCCTGGAGATCGCGGTAGGTCTGTTCGCGGCGCGTGGTTATCACGGCGTGTCGATGGACGACATCGGCGCGGCCGCCGGGGTCACCGGTCCGGCGCTCTACCACCACTTCGCCGGCAAGGAAGCCATGCTGGCCGCCGCGCTGATTCCGGTCAGTGAGGGGTTGCTGGCCGGTGGGCGGGAACGCGCCGCCGGGGGTTCGGACGACCCGCGCGGGGTGCTGGAGTCGCTGATCGACTTCCACGTCGAGTTCGCGCTGGCCAACCCGGCGGTGATCGCGTTGCACCTGCACGAGCTGGACCGCCTGCCCGAGGAGCCGCGGCGCCGGATTCGTCGCCTGCAACGGCTCTACGTCGAGGATTGGGTGACAGTGCTCACCGCGCTGCACCCGGGGATGCCCGACGGTGAGGCGCGGGTGCTCGCGCACGCCGCGTTCGGCCTGATGAACTCGACGCCGTTCCTCGGTGGTGAGGTGGATCGGCGACGTCGCGCCGAGTTGCTGCGCGGCGCGACCCTGGCCGCGCTGCTCGCCTGAGCCGACTCGTCAGAACCGTGCCGGTCATGATTCCCTGACATCGTCCCACCATCCGGACGCCGGGAGGAAACATGATCGAGTCACTGCTGGTCGCCAATCGGGGCGAGATCGCCCGCCGGATCATCCGGACCGCCAAGCGGCTCGGCATCCGCGTGATCGCGGTGCACTCGGAGGCCGACGCCGACCTGCCGTTCGTCGCGGAGGCGGACGAGGCCGTCCTCATCGGCCCACCGAACCCGGCGCTGAGCTACCGCAACACCGAGGCGATCCTCGCCGCCGCGAAGTCGACGGGCGCGCAGGCGATCCACCCCGGGTACGGCTTCCTGTCGGAGAACGCCGAGTTCGCCCGTACCGTCGAGGCGAGCGGCCTGATCTGGGTCGGACCCGACGCGGACGCGATCACCGCGATGGGAGACAAGATCAACGCCCGGAACCTGATGGCGGCGGCCGGTGTTCCGGTCGCACCGGGTACCACAGACCCGGCCGCCGACCTGGACGCTGCGGTGACGGCCGCGGCCGAGATCGGCTACCCGGTGATGGTCAAGGCCGCCGCCGGCGGTGGCGGCATGGGCATGGGCGTGGCCGTCGACGAGGCGGCGCTGCGCACCGAGTACGACAAGGTGCGCGCGTTCGCCGAGCGGATGTTCGGCGACGGTTCGGTGTTGATCGAGCGGTACTTTCCCCGGGTACGGCACGTCGAGGTGCAGATCCTCGGCCTGGCCGATGGCCGGGTGGTGGCGCTCGGCGAGCGGGAGTGCTCGGTGCAGCGGCGCAACCAGAAGCTGGTCGAGGAGTCCCCGTCGCCGGCGGTCTCACCGGAGCTGCGATCCCGGCTGCTGGCGGCGGCGGTGCGGGCCGGCGAGGCGGTCGGCTACCGCAACGCGGGCACTGTGGAGTGCCTGCTCGACCCATCCACCGGCGAGTTCTTCTTCCTGGAGATGAACACGCGGTTGCAGGTGGAGCACCCGGTGACCGAGTACGTCTACGGCATCGACCTGGTCGAGGAGCAGTTGCGGGTGGCCTCCGGGTTGGCGCCGACGTTCGACCCGGACGCGTTGACCCCGGGTGGGCACGCCATCGAGATGCGGATCAACGCGGAGGACCCGAAGCGCTTCCTGCCCGGCCCGGGTGTGATCAGGACGTGGGTGGAGCCGACGGGCGAGGGGGTCCGGGTGGACTCCGGCTACACCGAGGGCAACACGGTCACCCCGTTCTACGACAGCCTGCTGGCCAAGCTGATCGTCAGCGGCGCGACCCGCGACGAGGCGCTCGATCGCGCGAAGGCAGCCGTCGCGGCCTTCCAGATCGAGGGCCCGAAGAACAACGTTCCCTTCTTCGCCGAGCTGCTCACCAACGACGAGTTTCTCTCCGGCGCCTACGACACCGGCATCGTCTCCCGCATGCGCTGACCGCCCCCCGCCCACCCGCGGTGATCAAGAGGTTTCCGTCAGGATCTGCCCCGCGGATGACGCAAACCTCTTGATCAACAGTGGGGTGGCATGCTGGGAGGACCCCCTAAGCGCTGCTTTCGTCACAGTGAGGTGACCCCTTATGGCGGACCTGCCAGATTCCGTCTCGATCCGCGAGGTTGGGCCGCGGGACGGGTTGCAGAACGAGGACCCGATCCCGACCGACGCCAAGGTGCGGCTGCTCGACGCCCTCTCCGGCACCGGCGTACGCCGAATCGAGGCGGTGTCGTTCGTGCACCCCAAGGCGATCCCGCAGATGGCCGACGCCGACGAGGTGTGGCAGCGGGCGGTGAAGGCCGACGGCGTGCGGTACTCCGCGCTGGTGCCGAACACCCGAGGCGCCCAGCGGGCCCTCGCCGCCGGATTCACCGAGATCGAGGTGGTGGTCTCGGCCAGCGACACCCACAACCGGCGCAACGTCAACCGGTCCACGGACGAGTCGCTGGACGACATCGCCGAGCTGATCGACCTGCTGCACGGTGCGTCGGCGCGGGTCGAGGTGATCGTGGCGACCAGCTTCGGCTGCCCGTACGAGGGGGACATCGACCCGCAGCGGGTGGCCGGGATCGTGGACCGGGTGGTCCGCGACGGCGCGGACCGGGTCGCGTTCGGCGACACCACCGGCATGGGCACCCCACGTCGGGTCCGCGAGCTGCTGACCGCGGTACGCGACAGCAACGCGCATGTGCCGGTCCTGCTGCACTTCCACAACACCCGGGGTACGGCGCTGGCCAACCTGCTGACCGCGCTGGAGCTGGGGGTGACCGAGTTCGACGCCAGCGTCGGTGGCCTCGGTGGCTGCCCGTACGCGCCGGGAGCGAGCGGCAACCTGGCCACCGAGGAGGCCGTGCACATGCTGCACGACATGGGCATCGACACCGGCATCGACCTGCCGGCCCTGATCGAGGCGGCGGAGCTGGCCGAGGAGTTGCTCGGCAAGAAGCTGCCGTCCGGTGTGCTGCGGGCCGGTCCGCGTACCCGGCTGACGCCGCTGCCGAGCTGAGGACGCGACGAAGGGGCCGGCGCGCGCGCCGGCCCCTTCCACGTGCCAGGTCGATCAGCTCACTGAGGTGAGGGCGCTCGGCCAACTGTCGCGGAAGATGTCCGCGCTGCGGTCCGTGGCGCTGAACGTGCCGGCGAAGAGGTTGCTCACCCGGCTCGCCTCGGCGGAGCTCGGGTAGGCGTTGGTGCAGCTGGTGCCGGCGCTGCCGCCGGACATCAGCAGGGCGCAGTTTCCGTTGTAGTTGTCCGGCAGGCCGAGGATGTGCCCGATCTCGTGGGTCATGATCCGCAGCACGCTGTACTGGGCGGCCTGCTGGGTGTCGATGTAGACCCGGCCGTTGCCCAGGCTGGTCCGCTGGGCGTACGAGCCGCCGCCGGTGATCCGGTAGATGCGCAGGTTGGAGCCGCAGTTGGCGGAGAGCGTCAGGTTGACGGTGGCGTTGTTCCAGATCGAGGCGGCCTGGTTGGCGACGCTGGCGTAGCTTCCCGCCTGGCTGGTGTTGTAGCAGATGGTCATGGCGGCGGACGCGGGCGACGGGTTGGCGACCGTGATGCCGAGGGTGGCGAGTGTCGTCGCGAGCAACGCGACGGCGAGCCGGTTGAGTCGTGAGGTCATCGCTGACTCCGATCTGGGAGGAGGGGTGCCAGGAGCCTAGCGATGTGTATTCACGTTTTTCAATGTCTTGCTCTCGGCTTCGCTGTCTGGTTCGCTCGTAGGTCGCCGACAACCGCGCCGATGCGCTAGCCTAACGATCGTTCAGGTCAGTATGGCGGAGGAGTCGGCGTGACGCTCGACGGTGAGGCACTGGAGCAGCTGCGCAAGCGGGCCCGGTCCGGCGGCGCGGACAAGTACCACGCGGCCAACGCGGCCAAGGGCAAGCTCTTCGCCCGTGAACGGGTCGCGCTCCTGGTCGACGAGGGCTCGTTCGTCGAGGACGGCCTCTACGCCAACGCGCTCGCCGAGGGGCTGCCCGCCGACGGCGTGGTGACCGGCACCGCCACGATCGACGGCCGACAGGTCTGCCTGATGGCCAACGACTCCACAGTCAAGGCCGGCAGCTGGGGCGCCCGCACCGTCGAGAAGATCATCAGGATCATCGAGCGGGCGTACGGCGCCGGCGTGCCGATGGTCTACCTGGTCGACTCGGCCGGCGCCCGGATCACCGACCAGGTCGATCTCTTCCCCGGTCGACGCGGCGCCGGGAAGATCTTCTGGAACCAGGTTCGCGCCTCCGGCTCGATCCCACAGGTCTGCGCGCTGTTCGGCCCGAGCGCCGCCGGTGGTGCCTACATCCCGGCGTTCTGCGACGTGGTGGCGCTGGTCGACGGCAACGCCAGTATGTACCTCGGTTCCGACCGGATGGTCGAGATGGTCACCGGCGAGAAGACCACCCTGGAGGCGATGGGCGGGGCGAAGGTGCACACCGCCGAATCCGGCGTGGGGCACTTCCTCTGCAAAACCGAGGCCGACGCGCTCGATGTCGTGAAGACCTACCTGTCGTACCTGCCGGCGAACTGGACGCAGGCGCCGCCGACCGCACCGGCGGTCGCCGCGTCCGCGAAGGTCGACCTGGCCGCGTTGGTGCCGGCCAGCGAGCGGCAGGCGTTCGACATGCGGCGGTACGTCAAGGGCCTGCTCGACGAGGGTTCGTTCTTCGAGATCCAGGCGCTCTGGGCCAAGGAGTTGACCATCGGCTTCGGCCGTCTCGACGGTCAGGTCGTCGGCGTGGTCGGCAACAACTCGATGTTCAAGGGCGGCGTGCTCTTCGTCGACTCGGCCGACAAGGCGACCCGGTTCGTGCAGCTCTGCGACGCGTTCAACGTGCCGCTGCTGTTCCTCAGCGACGTGCCCGGCTTCATGGTCGGCAGCGTGGTGGAGAAACAGGGCATCATCCGGCACGGCGCCAAGATGATCACCGCGATCTCCGAGGCGACCGTGCCGAAGATCTGCGTGGTGGTCCGCAAGGCGTACGGCGCCGGTCTCTACGCGATGGCCGGCCCCGGGTTCGAGCCGGACGCCACGATCGCGCTGCCGAGCGCGAAGATCGCCGTGATGGGCGCCGAGGCCGCAGTGAACGCGGTCTACGCCAACAAGATCGCCGCGATTGCGGACGAGGACGAGCGGGCGGCCTTCGTCGCCGCCAAGCGGGCCGAGTACGAGCAGGACATCGACGTCGTCCGGCTGGCCAGTGAGCTGGTGGTGGACGCCATCGTCGAGCCGCACGACCTGCGCACCGAGCTGGTCCGTCGATTCGCGGCGGCGCGTACCAAGGATCGGCACTTCTCCCGCCGTCGGCACGGCGTCACCCCGGTCTGATCATCGACTCGGGCCCGCACAGCGACCCGCCCGCCGGCGTCACGAGCGCCGAGGCGGACCGTCCTTACAGGAGGATGAGATGGACTTCCGGCTCACCGACGAACAAGCGGCGCTGCGCGAGAGCGTGCGGGAGTTCGCCCGCGAGGTGATCGCCCCGGTCATCGCCGAGCACTACGAGCAGCACACCTTCCCGTACGAGGTGATCCGGCAGATGGGCAAGATGGGTCTGTTCGGCCTGCCCTTCGCCGAGGAGCACGGCGGCATGGGCGGCGACTACTTCGCGCTCTGCCTGGCCCTGGAGGAGTTGGCCCGGGTCGACTCCAGCGTGGCCATCACGTTGGAGGCGGCGGTCTCGCTGGGCGCGATGCCGATCTACCGCTTCGGCACCGAGGAGCAGAAGGCGACCTGGCTGCCCCGGCTGCTCAGCGGCGAGGCGCTGGCCGGCTTCGGTCTCACCGAGCCGGGCACCGGCTCGGACGCCGCCGGCACGCAGACCCGGGCGGTGCTGGACGGCGACGAGTGGGTGATCAACGGGTCGAAGGCGTTCATCACCAACTCGGGCACCGACATCACGGCCATGGTCACGGTCACCGCGGTGACCGGCATGAACCCGGACGGCTCCAAGGAGTTGTCGACGATCATCGTGCCGACCGGCACGCCCGGGTTCACCGTCGCGCCCGGCTACTCCAAAGTGGGCTGGACCGCCTCGGACACCCACGAGCTGACCTTCGACGACTGCCGGGTGCCGGCCGCCAACCTGCTCGGCGCGCGGGGTCGGGGTTTCGCGCAGTTTCTGCGGATCCTCGACGAGGGCCGGATCGCCATCGCCGCGCTCGCCGTCGGCCTCGCGCAGGGCTGTGTCGACGAGTCGATCAAGTACGCGAAGGAGCGGCACGCCTTCGGTCAGCCGATCGGCGCCAACCAGGCCATCCAGTTCAAGATCGCCGACATGGAGCTGAAGGCACACACCGCTCGCCTGGCGTACTACGACGCCGCCGCGCGGATGCTGGCCGGCGAGCCGTTCAAGCGGCAGGCCGCCATCGCCAAACTGCACGCCAGCACGATCGCTGTGGACAACGCCCGGGAGGCCACCCAGATCCACGGCGGGTACGGCTTCATGAACGAGTACCCGGTGGCCCGGTTCTGGCGTGACTCCAAGATCCTGGAGATCGGCGAGGGCACCAGTGAGGTGCAACGCATGATCATCGCCCGGGATCTGGGCCTCTGAGTGGCCCAGCCGAACTGATCGGCCGGTCGTCCCGGACGGACTGTCCGTACGGCTGTCGGGTTTCGGCGAGCGGGCGTCAGTAGCCCGACGTTCGACTGCCGACGGTCGGAGTCCATCCGTACTCTTCGTGCCCATGACTCCGGATCATGACTGGTCGCGGAGCCCGGCTGGACGTACCACTCTGCCGGAGCTGCTCCGCGGGCATCGACGCGCCGCCGGCCTCACCCAGGCCGAGCTGGCGTCCCGGGCCGGGGTGGGTGTGCGGACAGTGCGTGATCTGGAGCGTGGCCGGTCGATCCGGCCACAACGCACCACTGTCGAGCTGCTCGCCGGTGCGCTGGCGCTGACCGGCACCAGTCGGGCGGCGTTCCTGGCCGCGGCCCGCGGCGCCGGTGCCGAACCGGCCTCGCCGGACGCCACCTCGACGACGTTCGCGGTCGGCGGCAACGCCACGTCGGCGGCCGCACCCGCCGACCCGTCGGTCGCGCTCCCGCCGCCGGTCGCGTTGATCGGCCGGGAGCGCGACCTCACCGAGCTGGCCGGGATGCTGAACGCGGAGCGAGGACCCCGGTTGGTCAGCCTCGTCGGGTTGGCCGGCGTCGGCAAGACCGCCCTGGCGACGTCGGTGGCGCACCGGGTGGCCGCCGCTCACCCGGCCGGTGTCGCCGGGGTGCTGGTGGGCGAAGGCGCAGACGGTCCGGACGTGCTCGCCGCCTCGATGTCCATGCTCGGCGTGGCACGCCTGTCCGAACTCGTGGCGCTGCTCGCCGGGCGGCCGACGCTGCTGGTGATGGACGCGGTGGAGCGCGCCCCGGGCCCGGTGGCCGCGACAGTGCACCGGTTGCTCGGCGCACTGCCCTCGCTGCGGGTGCTGGTCACCGGGCGGCACCCGGTCGGGTTGCCCGGTGAGCGGGTCTGGCCGGTCGCACCGCTCGACGTGCCACCAGCGGAGGCCGAGCACTCCGGGCTCGAATCGTGGCCGGCGGTCGCGTTGTTCACCGCCCGGCTCGCTCAGGTCCGCCGCGAGCCACCCACCCCCGCTGAGCTGCCTGCGCTCGCCGCGTTGGTGCGCCGGTTGGGTGGGCTGCCGTTGGCCATCGAGCTGATGGCCGCCCGGGGCCGTCTCCTCGACCTCACCGAACTGCTCGACCGGTACGGCGACCGGGTGCTCGACCTGGCCACTCCCGCCGACGCGTCCGCCCACCCGGCCTGGGACGCACCGGAGCCGCTCAGCAGCCGGACGAGCGGACCCGACACCCGTGCGGCGGTCTCGGTCGCCGTCACCCTGCGGGATGCGGTGGCGTTCAGCTACCGCCTGTTGGCGTCGGACGAACAGGCCGCGCTGCGGCAACTGGCCGTCTTCGGCAACCGGTGGTCGGTCGAGTTGGCCGAGGAGATGCTCGCCGACGAGGCCGACCGGGACGGCACTGTGGCGATCGACCCGGTTCCACTGTTGGACCGCTTCGTCGAGTTGGGGCTGCTGAGCGTACGCGGAACCGGGTCGTTCCGGTTCCGGCTGCTCGACGCGGTCCGTGACTACGCCGTCGAGCAGGCGGCCGGTGCAGGTGAGCTGACCTGCATCCGCCGTCGACACGCGGAAGTCATCGCGCGCCTGGTGGCCCGTACCGCCACCGACCTGATCGGCCCACGGTTACCCGACGCGGTGCACCGGCTGGACGAGATGAGCAGCGACATCAGCTCGTCGTTGGCCCACGCGGCTACCGACGACCCGTTGACCGCGCTGCGGCTGGCGGCCTGCCTGACCCGGTGGTGGCGGTTCCGCGGACGCGACGTCGTCGGGCGGCAGTGGTTACGGCGGCTGCTGGCGGACCCGCGGACCGCCGACGCCGATCCTCTTCTGCGTGCCTGGGCCGCCCTCGGGGTCGCCCGGCTCGCGGCGGAGCACGGCGCGGGCGCCGAGGAGTTGTCGACGGCCCGTGCGGCGTTGGACACCTTCCGGCAGGCCGGCGACGTCACCGGAGAGTTGGAGGCGCGAAACGTGCTCGGCACCCTGCTGATCTCCGTCGGGCTGCAGGACGAGGCGCGCGAGCAGGCCGAGGCGCTGCTGCGGTTGGCCGCCCGCAACGGGCGGACCCGGGACCTGGCGGTGGCCCAGAACAGCCTCGCCTGGCACGAGATCCGCGTGGGCGATCTGGCCGCCGCCCGCCGCCGGCTCGCCGCGGTGGACCGACTCGCCGCCGAGAGTGGGGAGCAGCGACTGCGGGTGCTGGGCTGGGCCAATCGAGCCGAGGTCGCCCGACTGGAGGGCTGGTACGCGGACGCCATCGATCGTGGCCGGCGAGCGATCGCGGCCCTGTCCGAGTTGGGTGATCCCGGGCGTCGCCGTCGGGTGCTCGGGACCGTCGGGCTGGCGCTCGCCCAGGACGGGCGAGCCGCGGAGGCGACCGAGGTGCTGACCGAGCTGCGCGCCGGGGGCGTGGAGGCGCTGCCGGCGCGACCGACCGTGCCGCGCCAGCGCCCGGACGACGCGGCGCTGGCCTGGGGTGGGCCGGAGGCCGGGCTCTGTGCGCTGATCGAGGGGAACCTGGCGCTGCACCGGGGCGACCGGGAGTTGGCTGCCGAGTGGTTCGCGGCCGCCGCTGACCATGCGGGGCAGGATCGCCGCGACGTGGTGGAGGCTTTGGTTGGGCTGGCTGCGAGCACTGCGGACCCGTCAGTGCTCGATCGACTGGACCGGGTCTGTGCGGAGGGCGGCATCCGGCTGTTGCCGCAGGAGTCGGGCCTGCTCTACGCGCTGATCGCCGCCCGAGGCGGACCGGCTCAGTAGCCTGCGCTCTCCCCGAGCGGATCGCGACGGGAGAGTGGCGCGGGCGAAGAGCCCCCTTTGGTGCTACCCCTCGCTGATCGCCCGCGCCGTCACCCCCCGGTGATCCCCGGTGCGGGAAGCCTGCCACCGGCGCGGTGGCAGAAAGTCGGCTTGGACCGAATTCTCCAGCTTGGCTGGGTCATTTCTGCCGGTCTTTCTGCCGCTGCCGCCGCCCGACGGCGGGTGCTGATCAGTGCCGTCGGGCGGCGTTGTCGGTGGCGGCGACCTGCTCCGGACTGACGTCGTCACTGCCGGCGGTGGCGCACGGATGCGCGGCGTCGCGGACCCGCCGCAACCCGTCGAGGAGGGCCGCCAGCGCCTCGGGGTCGAGCTGCCCGGTGAACCACTGCTCAATCATCTGCAGATGCCCGGGCAGCGTCTCGTTCAGGCGTTGCATCCCGGCGGCGGTGACCACCGCGTACGAGCTGCGTCGGTCATTCGGGCAGGCCCGGCGGGTGAGCAACCCGTCGCGCTCCATTCGGTCCACCACACGGGTCACTCCGCTGGTCGACAGGGAGGTCTGTGCGGCGAGGTCGGTCATGCGTAGTTGGTTGCCCGGCGAGCGGGCCAGTCGGGTGATGACCTCGAACTCGACCGCGGAGAGGCCGTGCTCCTCGAGTTGGGCGTTGAACCGGGCTGACAGCCCGGCGTGTGCCTCGAAGAGCAGGCCGACGGCGGTGATCCGGGGATCGTCGAAGACGTTGGTCACCCGTTCATCATACCAGTGCTTGACACGGGGAATGTTGTTGCGGTTATATTTGCTCAAGCAGTCGTTGGGCTACTAAACAATCTCCTGGAGGACAGCAGCATGACCAGCAGCATCGATGCGGTTACCCGCGACTGGGACGGCCTCACGATCCCGGCGGCCGGCACCTACGCGCTCGACGTGGCGCACAAGCGGGTCGGCTTCGTTGCCCGGCACATGATGGTGAGCAAGGTTCGCGGTGAGTTCAACGAGGCGACCGCCACCATCACCGTCGCCGAGGACCCGCTGCAGTCGTCGGTCGTCGCCACCATTCAGGCCGCCAGCGTCGACACCACCCAGGCCGACCGGGACGCGCACCTGCGCAGCCCCGAGTTCCTGGACGCCGAGAAGTTCCCGACGCTGGAGTTCCGCAGCACCGGGGTCAAGTCCCGCCGCGGCAGCGAGTTCGTGCTCACCGGTGAGCTGACCATCAAGGACGTCACCCGCCCGGTCGAGCTGGAGGTGGAGTTCGAGGGTGTCGGCCGCAGCCCGTTCGGCCAGGACATCTTCGGCTTCTCCGCGAGCACCGAGATCGACCGCGAGGAGTTCGGCCTGACCTGGAACGTCGCCCTGGAGACCGGGGGCGTGCTGGTCAGCCGCAAGATCAAGATCGAGATCGAGGGCGAGGCCGTCCGTCAGGCCTGATCCCCGAGGATCGCCGGAGGGCAGGGGGAATCCTCCCGGCGATCCGGTACGCAGGGCCCGCGCCGCACGTCGGCGCGGGCCCTGCGTCGTTCCCACTGGTGGTAATTGTCACGGGTTGTTCGCACCGCAATCGGGTCCAGCCGGTCGACGACGGGGTACAGATGGCGCCACGAGCGCGTCCGCCCCGGTCGACGTCGGATCACCGCCGTCGGCCTCTGGCCCCGGTCAGGTGGGCGCTCTTACCGTGGATGCTTCACAAAGCGCTTCCGGGACGGCAGGATCCCGACCGCGCCGGCTGTCGGGAGGACACATGGGCAGGGACGTCTCAGAGGGCGCCTTCACCCGGGATGATCGCGTCCGATATCGGCAGAAGGTGCGGCGGTGCCTGGACGTCTTCGCCCTGATGCTGGACGACTTCGGCTTCGACGCCGACCGGCCGATGACCGGCCTGGAGATAGAACTCAACCTGGTCGACTCGGCGGCCGAGCCGGCGATGCGCAACGAGGAGATCCTCGCCGACATCGCGGACCCCCTCTTTCAGACCGAGTTGGGGCAGTTCAACCTGGAACTCAACGCCGAGCCCCGACTGATCGAGGGCACCGGCTTCGCCGACTACGAGCACGACCTGCGGGGCAGCCTCTCCCGGGCCGACGAGCGTGCCGCCAGGTCCGACGCGAAGATCGTCCTGGTCGGTATCCTGCCCACCCTCACCGAGGGGCACCTGGTCGAGGACAACCTCTCCACCAACGAGCGTTACCGGGTGCTCAACGACCAGATCGTCGGCGCCCGAGGCGAGGACATCGAGCTGGACATTCGCGGCGTCGAGCAGTTGCGCACGCACACCGACTCGATCGCCCCGGAGGCCGCCTGCACGAGCCTCCAGTTCCACCTCCAGGTCGCCCCGGACAGCTTCGCCGACTACTGGAACGCGTCCCAGGCCATCGCCGGAGTGCAGGTGGCGGTCGGGGCGAACAGCCCCTTCCTGTACGGCCGCCAACTGTGGGCCGAAACGCGGATCGCTCTGTTTCAGCAGGCCACCGACACCCGCCCGGACGAGCTGAAGGCCCAGGGCGTACGGCCGCGGGTGTGGTTCGGCGAACGGTGGATCACCTCGATCTTCGACCTGTTCGAGGAGAACGTGCGGTACTTCCCGCCGCTGCTGCCGATCTGCGAGGACGAGGACCCGGTGGAGGTCCTGCACGCCGGCGGTGTGCCACAGCTCGGGGAGCTGCGGCTGCACAACGGCACCGTCTACCGGTGGAACCGTCCGGTGTACGACATCATGAACGGCCGCCCCCACCTGCGGGTGGAGAACCGGGTGCTGCCGGCTGGCCCGACGGTGGTGGACATGCTGGCCAACGCGGCCTTCTACTTCGGGCTGGTACGCGGTCTGGCCGAGGCCGACCGCCCGATCTGGAGTCAACTCACCTTCAGCTCCGCCGAGGAGAACTTCCACGCCGCCGCCCGACGTGGCCTCGACGCCGTGCTGCACTGGCCCGGGCTCGGCGACGTGCCGGTCACCAAGTTGGTCCTGGACCAACTGCTGCCCACCGCCGCCACCGGGCTGGACGGGTTCGGTGTCGCCCCAACGCAGCGGGACCGGCTGCTCGGCATCATCGAGCAGCGTTGCCGTACCGGCCGCAACGGCGCCGCCTGGCAGACCGAGGCGGTGTGGGCGGCGGAGCGGCACCACGGCATGGACCGGACGGCCGCGCTACACCACATGGTCCAGCGCTACGCCGAACTCCAGCGCACCAACCAACCCGTCCACACCTGGCCAACCACCTGACCCCCCGCCTCGAACGCGTTGATCATGAAGTTATTGCCATGACACGCCGAGAGCGGTGGCAATAACTGCATGATCAACAGGGTGGGTCGGGGGCCCAGGGTGGGTCGGGGGCCCAGGGTGGGTCGGGGGTGCAGGGTGGGGCGGGGGTTAGTCGGTGGTGGGGCGGGTGGTGCGGCGGGCTGCTCGGGTGCGCCGGCTGGTGGGGGTCAGGTCCTCTGCCGCCGTTGCTTCGGTGGGACGGCCGGCGGGATCCGCGAGGTCCGGGTCCGTACGCGGGGCGGGAATCTGCGGTGCGGCGGTGGCGTCGCCCGGCAGCGAGCCCGTCCGAGGTGTCTGCGGTGGGGCGTCGGCCCTTCTGCGACGCGCTGAGGTTCCGGCCGTCGAGGCTGCGGTTTCGGCCGTCGAGCCGGAGACCGGCGGCGCGGGCTCGCTCTCGGCAATCGGGGCCGGGTCGGCCACCGTGTCCCGAGCGACCGCACTCAGCTCGGCCGAGCGGCTCTGTCCGGCCGGGCGGTTCCGTTCGCTTCGCTCGCCGAGGCGGGCGGCCAGCACCGAGCCGCCGATACCGGCGATCACCGCGTACGGGGCGATCAGCTGGGTGGACAGCTGCGCGGGGCCCAGCGTCGACCAGTGCGGCAGGGTGGTCAGGTAGGCGAGCGCGACGAGCACCGGGCCCGCCGCGCCGGAAGCCGCCGCACCCACGCGGTGCCCGCCCGAGCGGGCGGACCGCCGGGCGGCCAGTACGCCGATCAGCAGCGCGGGCACCAGTGCCAGCAGCGCACCGGGCCAGTAGAGCTGGCCCCCGATCCAGTACCGGGCGTGGTCCGGGTCGAACTGCCAGGTGCCGAGTTGCGCGCCGGTCAGCCCTCGTCCGACGCGTACCCCGTCGATCACGGAGATCACCGCGAGCAGCCAGAGCCAGGCGGCCGTCGCGGTCACGTTGACAGCGGCGGCTCGGGAGCGAAGCGCCCAGATCGCGACGAGGACGCCGATCAGGATGCCCAGCGTCGCCTGTACGGCGGCCGTCCGTTGCGGGGCGCCGGTGTCCGCGCCGGTCGCGACCCGCGCCGGTACCGCGATCAACAGCACCGTGACCAGCCCGCCCAGCCCGGCGCCAAGCGCCAGGGCCACCCGGCGCAGCAGGCCACCTCGGTCGTGGACCGGCGGCTCGGCCACCGGTGGTGGCGTGTCCACCGCCTCTGGCCGGGCGGTGTCGACGGCCGGTGGAGGCCCGTCGACCGGGCTCTCGTGCTCCGGCGCCTGATCGTCGAGCTGCGGGCCCTCGTGGCGGGCAACACCGACGGGCGACGTTTCCGGAGAGATCACGCTCTTCGCCGGGACGTTCCGTTGGTGCAGCCGCTGCGCGCAGACCGCGCCGAGGACCGTCGAGCTGGCGGCGAGCCACGTGGCCCAGGCGAGGCCGTCCGCCCAGGCTGTGTCGGTCGCACCGGCATCGGTGGGCGTCCAGGTGATGACGCCGAGCCCGTAGCCGAAGCCCAGCTGTGCGGCACCCGCGCCGGCAGCGACCCCGATCGCCGTCGCGATCGACACTCCCCAGCCCTGTCTGGCCATGCCGGGCAGCGTAACGTCCCGTCGTCGGCGCGGCGAGTCGCAACGACCCGCCGGTATGGACCGCCGGTGCGGCGGATTGGGCGGCGGGCGGTACGGTCGCCGGTGATGAGGCGGTGGGCGTTATGACGGATACGAACACGGGCCAGCAGGGTGCCGCCGGTGGCGGTGCGGGCCGGGCCAGCGTCGTGCTCGGTGGTGGGTTGGCGGCGGTGCTGCTCGCCGCGGTGGGCGCGACCGGCGGCTGGTTGCTGGCCGGCGAGGACGACGCACCCTCTGGTGATCCACTGGCCGTCGCGACCACGGCTGGCACGCCGACCAGCCGGAGCGCCGCACCCCGACCGAGCAGCGGCCGACCGGCACCGTCGGCGGTCCAGACCTCCGCCACCTCGACCAAGGGGGCCGGCCTGACCGTGCCGCCGGTGATCGGCACCGACTTCGAGCAGGCCCGGGAGACGCTGCGCAAGCAGCGGCTGGGTTGGCGGCTGGTCTTCGGTGGCGGCGTCGGCCGTACGGTCGAGGGCACCACACCGGACGTGGGCACCGAGGTCGCCCGGGGGACGACTGTGCAGCTACAGGTCGCCGGGCCGGCGCCGGCCGCCGAGGTGCCGGACGTGGTCGGCAAGAGTTGCGCCGATGCCGCCGACGAGTTGGTCGACGAGGGCCTCTACCCGCGCTACGTCAGCGGACGCACTGGGAAGGTCAACCGGCAGGAGCCCGCCGAGGACGGCCCGGCCCGGTGGAACGACCAGGTCAGCATCTGGTGTGGGGCGGATTCCGGCGACCAGCCGACCACAAGACCCACGCCCTGATTCCGGGCCGGCGGGTCGGGTCTCCCGGCGGGTACCCGCCGCTCTGCCTCGACAGCAGCCGGCGCGGCTCGGCACGCTGATCCCCACTGATAGCGGTGTGGGCGACTAGGTTGGCGGTCGAGGGCCATGACGCCCGTCCGGGTTCGGGAAGGGACGTGCGATGAGCGACGACCGCCAGGAGCCGCCCGCCGGCGAGCACGACGACGACCGGACCCGGCCCCTGCCCTCCGCCGCTGATCGCCCGGCCCCGACCGGGCCCGCCGTCGACCGCCCGGCCCCGACCGGGCCCGCCGCCGACGGCCCGGAGCCGACGCAGCCGACGCCAGCCGCCGCCGACGAGACGGCACCGATCGACCGGACTGTTCCGGCTCGTCCCGACCAGTCGCCCGAACAGACCATGCCGATCGACCGGTCCGCCGGCACCCGGCCGGGTCCGCCGGCCGACCGCACGGCGCCGATACCGCCGGCGTGGTCCGGTCGGGCCGAGGTGCGCTCGCCCCGACCGGATGACGCCGGCGGTGAGTGGTACGTCGAGGAGCAGGGTGGTCGGCGGTGGTGGTTGCCGATCCTGTGGGGCGTACTGGCGCTGTTGCTCGCTGCCCTGCTCGGGGGCGCGCTCTGGTTGGTGCGCTCCCAGCAGGATGACGACCCGGACGATCCGGGGTCCACCCCGTCCCTTCCGCCGACCAGTGCCCCCAGCACCCCGCCGACCAGCGCAGCCCCCACGTCGGCGGCGCCCACCAGCGAGTCGCCGAGCAGTTCGCCGACGACGGACGCGCCGGACGAGCTGCCGGTGCCACCGCTCGCCGGCCTGCCGCAGGCCACCGCCGAGGGGCTGTTGGCTCGGCTCGGCCTGGCCTACCGGGTGGTGTACCGCCCGTCGGAGCTGCCACCGGGGACGGTGGTGGGAACCGAGCCGGAGGCCGGCACGTCGGTGTCTACCGACGACGAGGTGTTGTTGATCATCTCGCAGGCCGAGGCGCCGACCGGGGCGAGCCCGACCACGCCGAGCCCCACTGTGACGAGCACGCCGTGACCGCTGGTCACCACATCCGGCGGCGGGTGCCGACAAGGCCGATGCCGGCCAGCGAGATGGCGAGGCCGAAGATGCCGGACCAGAAGAGGGAGCGGCGGATGTCCGTGGCGCTGTGCCCGGCCGGAGCGGCTTCGGTGAGTTCCTGACGGCCGTCGGACTGGCCGCCGGCACCAAGGCCGGACACCGGCCCGGTCGGGTCGGCGCCACCAGCGTGGTCGGCCGGGGAGTCGGTGTCGATCCAGCCGGGTTCCTCGTAGACCGACTGACCGTCGCCCGTCGGCGGGTCGGAGTCGAGCACGGTGATCTCCGGTGCGGGCACCGGTGCGGTCAGCCGGGTCGACGACATCGCCGGGTCGCGGACGAGGACCAGGAGTGTCGCCATCGCCCCGAGGAGGGCGAGGAGTCCGAAGGCATAGGCGATACGGGAGCGGTGGTGCCGCCGCAGGGCGGGCTGATTGACCATGACCATCCCAGGGTCAGGGTCCTGGACGAGCGGGTGGAACGGTGCCGGGGTGGGCGTACCGATTCTATGGCGACGGCACGCCCACCGGCGGCGGTTCGGGCCGGTCAGCCCACCCGGAGCGGGGTACGCGCGACCGGGCGGCGGGCCCGCACGGTGTGTGGGCGGGGTTCGGGGGCGGCCTGCAGTTGCTGCAGCCCTTCCCGCTGGACGAAGATCGACCGTCGGGTGACCGCGTCGCCCGCGGCGTTCAACTCGTAGCCGTCGAGCCAGAGCCAGCCGTCATAGGTCGGCCAGTCGAGCACCCGGATCACCCGGAACTTGATCGGCCTGAGGAACTGGACACTCGCCGCGCGTGTCACGTGCAGTACGTCACCGGTGCGGGGAAGCACATGGGCTCCTGGGGAGGATCGGCCGGCGGTTGCGCCGGCGGTGCCTGAACGGGGGACGTCTCGGCCGGTGACGGGGTCGTGCCTCGTGAACCGGTGGTGCGGATGGCGGTGGTCGGGCCGTACCTCGCTGGTGACGTGCCGCCACCCGACCACCACCCGGTTGCTTCCGGGAACGCGCCCGCCGCCGCAGCTTGCCGGCTTGCAGCGGCGGGGTCCTTACCCCGGAGCAGGTCGCGTTGTCGTCGGCCGGGCCCGCGCCGTGCCCGGTTTCCGCAGAGCGGTGGGGTCACCACTCCGAGGGACCGAACGGAGACGCTGAGTGATCCGTGCCATACGGACAGACTGCATCAGGGACGTGCTTGATGCAAGTTGCACGTCGACTTTTGCCGATACGTGAGCGTGTCGCGCGAAAGGCCTATTGAAGCCATCCGCGTCCGGGCGGCAGACTGGGGGCCGGTTTCGCCCGTCGCGGCCGGCCGAGGACCGGCACCATCCCCTTCGTCGCGAACGCTCGCCGGTCGACGGTCGCGCCCCCGGCGGGTGTCACCCAGTGGCGCGTTACCGGAGGTAGCCCGAGTGGGGTCGAGCAGCCAGCGGCGGGGACCAGTGACTCACGGGTTGCGCGATGAGTGAGCGGCGCAGTCCCACCATCAGACGGCGGCGGCTCGGAGCCGAGCTGCGCCGCCAGCGGGAGTCCGCCGGGATCACCATCGAGGTGGTCGCCGAACAGTTGGAGTGCTCGGCGTCGAAGGTCTCCCGGATCGAGACCGGGCACACCACTGCCACACCACGCGACGTGCGGGACATGCTGCGGATCTACGGGGTGGTCGGCGCCGAGAGCGACGAGCTCGTGCAGATCGCCCGGGAGGCCCGCCAGAAGGGCTGGTGGCACCCCTACAGCACGGTGCTCGTCGGCGCGTACGTCGGGCTGGAGGCGGCGGCCAGTTCGATCCGGGCGTACGAACAGCAGGTCGTTCCGGGTCTTCTGGAGACCGAGGAGTACGCCGGGGCCATGATCCGTGCCGCTCGGCCGGACTTCACCGCCGATCAGGTGCATCAAAGAGTGCGTGTCCGTTTGGGCCGTCAGTCGTTATTGACCCAGGACGATCCGGTCGATCTGTGGGTGGTGCTCGATGAGGCGGTGGTAAGTCGGCCGGTGGGCGGGGACGAGGTGATGCGCGGTCAACTCAAGCGGTTGGTTGAGGTGGCCGAGTTGCCGAACGTGACGCTGCAGATCCTGCCCTTCGAGGTGGGTGCGCATGCCGGCATGGACGGCACGTTCACGATCCTCAGCTTCCCTGAGCCCGGTGATCCGGATGTTGTGTACGCGGAGAACGCCACGGGTGGGCTCTTCCTCGAGAAGAGCGACGAACTACAGAAGTACAGCTTCATCTTCGATCACATCCGCGCTGCGGCCATACGTCCGGAGGAGTCCGTCGCACACATCGCAAAACTGGCAGAGGAGCCGTTGTGGAAATGGCGACCAAAGGGTTCCCCGTGGACCTGACGCAGGCAGCATGGTTCAAGAGCTCGAAGAGCGGGCCGAACTGTGACAACTGCGTGGAGGTGGCGTACGTGACGGGGGCGGTCGGAGTGCGGGACTCGAAGGACAAGGCGGGCCCCGCCCTGGTCTTCGCGCCCGGTGACTGGCACTCCTTCGTTGCCGGCACCCGGGGTGGTGTGTTCGGCGCGGTCTGACCGACTGGTCAATGGAGTCCCCGTCCGGTTCGCCGGACGGGGACTCTGTCGTGTCCGCGGTAGGCGCGGCTGACGGCCCCGCCGCGGCGGGGCGGCGAGGTTCCGTCGGGATTCCCGTCGCCAGAGCGTCCCCGTCTCGTTGAACCGGTCGGTACGGCGCTGGTCGACGACCCGCCGCACCGACCCGCAACCGAGCGAGTAGGCGAGACGGATGACGACGATCGGTTCAGACAACCTCACCACCGGTCCGGCCAAGCCGGAGCGGTTCGGTGGCAAGTACCGCGGCGCTCGTCGGGACACGGTTCTGACCGAGGTGGTCTCGACCGACCAGGAGTTGAGCGGGCGGGAGGGTGCTTCCGAGACGACGGATCCTCCGCTCTCGCTGCCCTCACTGGACCCGAACCCGCTGATCGAGCCGTCGTTCCCGCCGACGGGCTGGCCGATCGAGCCGCCCCAGTCCCTGGCTGACCACCCATTGCTGCGTGGTCTGCTGATGGAGTTGCCGCCGAAGGGCACAGTGCCCTCGCAGGACTGGCTGGACCGCTGGTTCGAGGCGACCAGGTCGATCCTGGAATTGCTATACGTGCAGAGCGCCGGCCGCCCGCGCTGATCCTGCGACGGTGGGCTGGGCCCGCTCCGCGAAGCGGTTGTGGCGCAGCGCGTGCCGGACCCCGATGGCGATCACCGCGAGCGCGCCCACGGTGATCGCCGGCCCGGTGACGCCGGGGTCGGCTCCGAGGTCGGCGCCGGCAGCGGCGATCAACGCCGGCACCGTGGCCAGGGCGGTGACCTGGAGTGGCAGCCCGACGAGCGGGTGGGCCGCGGCGGCGCGCAGCCCGTGCGGCGCGGGGGTGGCGGGGGCACTGGCGAACGCGCCCGCACCGGCCCACAGCCGGCGGATCCGTCGTACCGACCAGACCGTCGCCACGAGCGCCGGGCCTGCGGCCACTGTGAGCCCGGCGGCGGCCCGGTCGACCGGCGCGGTGCCGACGCTGAGCAGCCCGCCGCCGAGTACGGCCGCGGTGAGCGCCACGCCGGTGAGGGCCAGCACCAGCAACCATCCGGTACGCCGACGCAGCATGCGGGTGTTGCGCAGCCGGGGAAGGCCGTCGGCAACGACGCCGGCGGCCAGCCAGACGGCGGCGACCGGGAGCAGGATGGTGAGCTGACTCTCCATGTTCGAGAGTCTTTCCCGAATCCTGGCGAGGCGAATCCGGGCGTGTCCCCCGTTCGCCCCGGACGCCGGGCCCGTAGGGGGGTCATCACTCGAAGGTATGGCCGTTTCGACATGTTCAACTGCCCGACGCCTGACTTACCCTCAGCTAGATCGGCGAGTGTCGATTGATGTTGGGACCGGTGGTCACGTTCCACTGCCGGTCAGAGGGAGGTAGGAAATGGGTCTTCCACGAAGGTCCGTACTGATCGGGGTGGCCGCGGCGACCGTGCTCGCCGTCGGTACCCCAGCCCTGGCCGCGGAACCCGTGGGTGTGGTTCGGGCCGCCGGCGGAGCCACCGCCGTGCCGGACAGCTACATCGTCGTACTCAAGGACAGCGCCGTGGCCCGGGACCGGGTCGGCGACACCGCGAAGCGGCTCTCCGGCCGCCACGGCGGCACGGTGGCCCGCACCTACGGTGCGGCGCTGCGCGGCTTCGAGGTCACTGTGAACGCGAGCGCGGCGGCGCGGATCGCGGCCGACCCGGCGGTGGCGTACGTCGAGCAGAACCACACCGTCTCGATCTCCGGCACGCAGGCCAACCCGCCCTCCTGGGGCCTCGACCGGATCGACCAGCGCAACCGACCGTTGGACAGCTCCTACACCTACCCGAACACGGCGAGCAACGTGCACGCCTACATCATCGACACCGGCATCCGGTTCTCCCACAACGACTTCGGCGGCCGGGCCACGTCCGGCTACGACGCGGTGGACGGCGGGTCGGCCGACGACTGCAACGGGCACGGCACGCACGTGGCCGGCACAGTCGGCGGGTCCGCGTACGGGGTGGCCAAGGGCGTCCAACTCGTCGGCGTACGGGCGCTGAACTGCTCCGGCAGTGGCACCAACGCGGGTGTGATCGGCGGCGTCGACTGGGTCACCGCGAACGCGATCAAGCCGGCGGTGGCGAACATGAGCCTCGGCGGCGGCGCGAACAGCTCACTGGACAACGCCGTCCGCAACTCGATCGCCTCGGGTGTCACGTACGGCCTGGCGGCCGGCAACGACAACGGCGCGAACGCCTGCAACACCTCGCCGGCGCGTACCACGGAAGCCATCACGGTGGGCTCGACGACCAACACGGACGCCCGGTCGTCGTTCTCCAACGTCGGCACCTGCCTGGACATCTTCGCGCCCGGCTCGTCGATCACCTCGGCCTGGTACAACAGCAACACCGCTACCAACACCATCAGCGGCACCTCGATGGCCACCCCGCACGTGGTCGGAGCGGCGGCCCTGGTGGCCAGCGCCAACCCGAGCTGGACCCCGGCTCAGGTCCGCAACCAACTGGTGGCCAACGCCACCCCCAACGTGGTGAGCAACCCCGGCTCGGGCTCGCCGAACCTGTTGCTCTACGTGGGCACCGGCAGCACCCCGCCGCCGCCCACCGGCTGCACCGGCACCAACGGCACCGACGTGTCGATCCCGGACGCCGGCTCGGCGGTGACCAGCTCGATCACCATCTCCGGCTGCGGTCGCAACGCCTCCTCGGCCTCCACCGTGGCGGTGAACATCGTGCACACCTACCGCGGTGACCTGGTCATCGACCTGCTCGCCCCGGACGGCAGCTCGTACCGGCTGAAGAACAGCAGCACCTCGGACAGCGCCGACAACGTGAATGCCACGTACACGGCCAACGTTTCCGGTGAGGCCGCCGACGGCATCTGGCGACTCCAGGTGCGGGACACCTACTCGGTCGACACCGGCTACATCAACACCTGGACCCTGACCGTCTGACCAGTCTCCTACGACCGAGGCCCCCGCCCTCCTTGGGAAGGGGCCTCGTGCCGTGGGTGAGAACCACACTGCCTCGCTGCTTTCCCGAACCTTTCGTGCTGTAGCGGTAGTTCCTGCTCGGTGTGGCCAGCCGATCCTCCCGGGTCGGGATCGGTGCGCCAACAACGATCCGGTTTCCACTGACCGCGGACTGGCGGACGCCGATTAACCATGCCCGACAGGATCCGCCCCCGACAATGCTTGATGCCGTCTTAGCTGAAGTGGATTTGTGCGTCATTGGTGGGGAATGTCTGCGCAGGATCAAATGTTGCGGGACAACCGGACCTTTTGTTAGCCTCGATCAAGGCAACAGCCACTGTTCCTTTGAGGTAGCAAGGAGTGTGTTTCGGTTGAGATTTAGATTGTCTGCCAAACGCGCAGGAATTGTTTCGGCGCTGGTGGCTCTATCTGGCATGTTCATGGTGACGCCAGCGCAGGCTACTACCGCCTACGGCTGCGCCTATCCAGGCATCTGCTACTACCAGTACCACGAGTCATGGGTTGGCCACGACCCAGACGCACGCTACGTGGACACGTACTATCAGCGGCTCAGTTCGTCGGCCTATGACCCCAACTACGTTTACAACAGTCGTAATGACGATGGCGTGCTGCTCTACGCGGCTATTGACGGCGGCGGCTCACGGACCTTCTGCCTGTTTCCCAACCAGTATTACCGGGTAACTGGGGAAACGGTCTACGCCATGGACATTAAAGACGCGCCAAACTGCGCATATTAATGCCTGCCAGAAATTGGGGTTGCTCATCTCTGAGTTATTGGACAGGTGCGAGCAGGGGCTTGATCTGAACGAGCCGGGCGGTGGCGGTGGACCGCTCGGGTGGGATTAATGTCGACTCGCGAAGCTACTGGTCTGTCTGAGTAAGGGATGCCGTTGTTGCCCGGCACCACGGCCGCCTGGTGGGCGGGGTCGAGCCTGTAAAGGCGTCCGGTGGTCACCCTGGTGGTGCCACCGGACGCCTTCGGTCAGACCGAGAAGGTGGCCGGCCGCTCGGTGGCCGGCGCCGGCGGGCGGGCCTTCCACAGGCCGATCTTCTGCGCGGCGAGCCGGCTCAGGTAGGCCGGGTTGAGGATGACGTAGCGGCGCCAGAGCCGCTTCGGCTCCAGACCGAGGCGCCAGAACCACTCAAGGCCGGCACGCTGCATCCACGGCGGGGGCTGGCGCAGCAGGCCGGCGTGGTAGTCGAAGGCCGCGCCGACCGCCATCAGCGGCATGTCGAGCAGCGGCCGCATGGCGTACGCGAAGACCTCCTGGCGCGGGCAGCCGAGCCCGACCAGCACCAACCGGGCACCACTGGACCGGATCCGGTCGGCGATCTCGGCGTCCTCACCGGGCTGGACGGCACGGAACTTGGACGGCTCCACCCCGGCTATCTTCAGCGCCGGGAACATCCGCTCCAGGGCCGGGATCAACCGGGCGAGGGTCTCCTCGGTCGAGCCGTACAGGTAGACCGGTAGCCCCTCGTCAGCGAAGCGCGACAGCACGTGCAGGGTCAGGGTCGGCCCGTACACCCGGTCGCTGAGCCCGGTGTGGTGCAGCAGGTTGAGCGCCCACCGCACCGGCTGCCCGTCCGGCGTGACCACGTCGAAGGAGTTGAGCCGCGCGTTGTGCGCCGGGTCGAGCACCCCGGTCATCACACCGTGCACGGCCAACGCGGTCAGCGCGAGGGGACGCCGCTCGTGTGCCGCGGTCACCACCGCGTCGGTCGCTGTGGCGTAGTCGGTGGCGTCGACCAGGACGCCGAGCACGTTGCGCTTCGTCCGGGCGCTCATGGCTGGGCCACCCACTTGTCCACGTTGGCCTCGTAGATTTCCCGCAGGATCATCGGCACGTCGTAAGTGATCTCCCAGTCCGGATACTGCGCCTCGAACCGGGCCATGCTGCTCACGTACCACTGGTGGTCGCCGGTGCGGTTCTGCTCGACGTAGTTGATCCGCGCCTCCTGGCCGGTGATCTCCTCGGCGATCCGGAACGCCTCGATGTGCGAGGTGTTGGAGTGCCGGCCGCCACCGAGGTTGTAGACCTCCGCGGATCGCGGGGAGCGGAAGAACGCCTCGAACGCGGTCAGCACGTCGTGCGAGTGGATCGCGTCCCGGACCATCTTGCCCTTGTAGCCGAAGAGGTTGTACGTCCGGCCCTCCATGACGCAGCGCATCAGATAGGCCAGGAACCCGTGCAGCTCGGCTGCGGAGTGCGCCGGGCCGGTGAGCGTGCCGCCCCGGAAGCAGGCGGTCTTCATGTCGAAGTAGCGCCCGTACTCCTGGACCATCACGTCCGCGGCGACCTTGGAGGCGCCGAAGACCGAGTGCAGCGAGTGGTCGATCGACATCTCTTCGGTGATGCCCTGGTACCAGCGGTGGTCCTCGGGCAGCTCGTACCGGGTCTCCAGCTCGATGAGCGGCAGGCTGTTGGGCCGGTCGCCGTACACCTTGTTGGTCGAGCAGTGGATGAACGGCGCGTCGATCGCGTGCCGGCGGGTGTTCTCCAGGATGTTGAGCGTGCCGCCGGCGTTCACGTCGAAGTCCGTGTACGGCTCTTTGGCTGCCCAGTCATGGCTCGGCTGGGCAGCGCTGTGGATCACCACGGCGATGTCCGAGCCGTACTTCTTGAACACCTGCTCCAGGCCGTCCCGGTCCCGGATGTCCACCGCGAAGTGGGTGTACGCGTTACCCAGGTCACGGCCGAGCCGTTCCAGGCTCCACGAGGTGGAGCCGTCCTCGCCGAAGAAGTACCGGCGCATGTCGTTGTCGATGCCGACGACATCCAGACCGAGGCCGGCGAAATGCCGGACCGCCTCGGAGCCGATCAGACCACCCGACCCTGTCACCAACGCGACACTCACACGCCACTCCTGGTCCATCGGAGGCAGAATCCATCGGAGCATAGCGTGACGTCCAGCACGCCCCGATATGACGGAAGGGCCCCGCATAAAGCGGAGCCCTCGTCGGTGGTGGGGATGGGGGGAGTTGAACCCCCACGCCCTTTCGGGCACACGGACCTGAACCGTGCGCGTCTGCCATTCCGCCACATCCCCGTGGCACAACCCGGAACACTCTAGCCGCCCGGCCCCGCTGTCTCCAACGGGCCTCGGGAATACTACGCTGTCCCTGGCGCTCGCCACGAGCCATTACCGTTCGTGGCGGACGAAAGATTAGCACGACAGTCGCGGCCCTTCCGAACGGGTCGAGAGCAGCCGGCCGAGCGGCGTGTGAGCTGCGCGCGCGCCGGCCGGATACCATCATGTCCTCGGGACCCGAGGAGGAGCCGGTGAGCGTGCTGCAACGCTTCGAGAAGCGTCTGGAAGGCCTGGTCGAAGGGGCCTTTGCCAAGGTCTTCAAAGGGGTGGTCCACCCCGTGGAGATCCTCAACGCCATGCAGCGGGAGGCCGAGGCGCACAAGGCGATCCTGGCCGGTGGGCGCACGTTGGTGCCCAACCGCTACGTGATCGATCTCTCGCCGTTCGACCACAGTCGGCTGGCGCCGTACGCCGCCGCGCTGGCCCAGGAGTTGGCCCAGTCGCAGGCGGAGTTCATCGGCGAGCAGGCGTGGACGGTCTACGGCGACGTGATCGTCGAGATCGAGCGAGGCGAGGGTCTGGACACGGGCATGTTCCGTGTCACGGCCGAGGTCTACACCGGTGGCGAGGTCGCCCCGGTGTCGGCGCCCGGCTACGACGCCGGCCCGCCCGCCTACCCCGCGTACGACCAGGGCGGTGGCTACGGCCCGCCGCCCGGGCACGGTGGCGGTCGCAACGTGCGGCTGGTCTCCGGCGACGGGCGTACCTACCCCCTCCAGATGGGGTCGACGGTGATCGGTCGCGGCGACCAGGCCAACCTGCGTCTGCCCGACGTCGGCATCTCCCGGCGACACGCCCGGCTGGATTTCGACGGCGGCCAGGTCGTGTTGACCGACCTGGGTTCGACCAACGGCACCATGGTGAACGGGCAGCGGGTCTCCGCCGTCGCGCTCAACCCCGGTGACATGGTCCAGCTCGGGACGACGACGCTGACCTTCCGCGTGGACGGCTGACCCGCCTTGCCGGAACTGGTCATCACCGTTGCCCGGTTCGGGTTCCTGATCCTGCTGTGGATCTTCGTGTTCACGGTGGTCGGTGTGATCCGCAGGGACCTCTTCGCGGGCGCCCGGTCCGGTCGTCTGGTGGCCGCGCCGCGCGCCGTGGGCGCCTCGACGGGGCAGGCGGCCAAGCCAGCGAAGGTGAAACGGGGCAGAGCGGCGCATCAACTGGTGGTGACGGCCGGTCAGTTGGCCGGCACCAAAATCACTCTCGGTGAAGCGCAGATCACCATCGGTCGGGCTGAGGACTCCACCCTGGTCATCACCGACGACTACGCCTCCGCGCGACACGCCCGGCTCGTGCCGCGTGAAGGGCAGTGGTACGTCGAGGACCTCGGCTCGACTAACGGCACGTACCTCGATCGCGCTAAGGTCTCCGGACCAACCCCCGTCCCCCTCGGCGTGCCGATCCGGATCGGCCGCACTTCCCTCGAATTACGGCCATGACTCTGACCCTGCGCTATGCGGCCCACAGCGACCGCGGTCTGATCCGAGACGGCAATCAAGACTCCGTCTACGCCGGGCCGCGGTTACTCGCCGTTGCCGACGGCATGGGCGGTATGGCCGCCGGTGACGTCGCCAGCAACATCGTCATCGGTGCCATGGCGCCGCTCGACGAGGACGTCCCGGGGGACGCTCTCGTCGATGCGTTGCGTTCGGCCGTGGGCACCGCCAACCAACAACTCCGCGACACGGTGGACGCCAACCCACAGCTGGAGGGGATGGGCACCACGCTGACGGCGACCCTCTTCACCGGCAGCAAGCTGGGGATGGTCCACATTGGCGACTCGCGGGCCTACCTGCTGCGCAATGGCGAGTTCGCGCAGATCACCAAGGACGACACCTACGTCCAGATGCTGGTCGACGAAGGCCGGATCAGCGCCGAGGAGGCGAGCAGTCACCCGCAGCGGTCGCTGCTCACCCGCGCCCTCGACGGTCGGGACATCGACCCGGAATACTCGGTCCGCCAGGTCATGCCCGGCGACCGGTACCTGATCTGCAGCGACGGCCTCTCGGGCGTGGTCAGCGCCGAAACCATCGGCGAGACCCTGCGGGAGTACACCGACCCGCAGCAGTGCGTCGAACGGCTGGTGCAGCTCGCGCTGCGCGGCGGTGGGCCGGACAACATCACGGTGATCATCGCCGACGCCACGGACCAGGACATCGTCGAGGCGACCCCGATCGTGGGCGGCGCCGCCGCCCGGGACCGGGGCATGGCGACCTCCGCCGACGACTCGACTCCGGCCGCCCGAGCCTCGGCGCTCTCCGCGCCGCGTCCGGCCGCGCCCGAGGAGCCGGCGGCCTCCGACGATGACGCCGACCGGCCCAAGCGACGCCCGGTCCGGACCGCCGCCATGGCGCTGGCCCTGCTGGTGATCGTCGGCGGTGCGGCGTTCGGTGGTTGGACCTACACCCAGCGGCAGTACTACGTGGGAGCCACCGAAGAGGGCCAGGTTGCCGTCTTCCGCGGTGTCCAGGGTCAGATCGCCGGGATGGACCTGTCCAGCGTGCACCGCCGCAGCGGCACCCGGCTGGACGACCTCACGGTCGCCGCACAGGACACCGTCAAGGTCGGCATCAGGGCCAAGAGTGAGCCGGACGCCGAGCGTCAGCTCGCCGAGCTGACCAGTGACACGCCGAGCAACCCCAACCTGAAGCCGCTCTGCCCGCTCGACCCGACCGCCGCCGGGGTCAACACGCCGACGCCGACGCCGACCCCGGTCGGTTCGACGCCGACCCCGAACGGCAGCCCGAGCGCCAACGCGTCGCCGACCCCCAACGGGGTCGTCAGCGCAAGCCCGACCGCCGGTGCCACCACCGCTCTCGGTGGGGCCGGCGCGACCACCACACCCGACGTCACGCCCTCCGACTCGGCCACGCCGGCGCTCGACCCGGCCGGCTGCCGGTCTCCTGAGTGAGCGTCGGCTGAGATCCTGAGGACCCCACCCGTGACCGTAGCGGCCACACCGGCACCCTCGCCCGCCACCGCGGGCGAGCAATCCGGCGTACGCCTGGCGCGGTCGCGCCGCAACGCCGAGCTGTACCTGCTGTTGCTCGCGATGGCGCTGGTGGCCGCGTACGGGGCGACCGTCGAGGCGAACCTGCTGGACACGGTCACCCCGGACTTCTGGATGCCGGCCGCCGCGCTCGGCGCGGTCTTCCTCGGCCTGCACCTGGTCATCCGGTTCCTCGCCCCGTTCGCCGACCCGGCGCTGCTGCCGGCGGTGGCCCTGCTCAACGGGCTCGGGGTGGGCTTCCTGCGCCGGATCGACCTGGGCGACGCCCCGGTGGCCGAGCGGGAGAGCCTGGCCGTCTTCGCGGGGCAGGGCGGGCGTCAGCTGGCCTGGACGCTCGGTGCGGTGATCCTCGCCGCCGCCCTGCTCGCGATCATGCGCGACCACCGGTCGATCTCGCGGTACGCGTACACCCTGGGGTTGGCCGGCATCGTGCTGGTGATGATCCCGGCGGTGCTGCCGTCGAGCATCTCCGAGATCAACGGCGCGAAGCTGTGGGTCCGGGTCGGCAGCTTCTCCATCCAGCCGGGTGAGTTCGCCAAGCTGGCGCTGCTGGTCTTCTTCGCCTACTACCTGGTGCGCAAGCGTGAGGTGCTGTCGCTGGCCAGCCGGCGCTTCCTCGGCATCGACTTCCCGCGTGGCCGCGACCTCGGTCCGGTGGTCGGCGTCTGGCTGATCAGCGTCCTGGTGCTGGTCTTCGAGAAGGACCTGGGCACCTCGCTGCTCTACTTCGGCATGTTCGTGGTGACGCTCTACATCGCCACCGAACGGGTCAGCTGGCTGCTGATCGGCCTGGTCCTCTTCTTCGGCGGCGCGTACCTCGCCTACGTCCTCGGCTCGACGGTCGGCGGGCCGTTCGCCAACTTCTACGTGCGGGCGGAGATCTGGCTCGACCCGTTCGCCGACCCGACCAACAAGGGCTACCAACTCGTGCAGGGCCTGCTGGCCCTGGGCACTGGCGGGCTCTTCGGTGCGGGGCCGGGCGGCGGTCAGCCGGAGATCCTGCCCGAGGTGCAGAACGACTTCATCTTCGCCGGCATCGGTGAGGAAATCGGCCTCTTCGGCCTGTCCGCGCTGCTGGTCGTCTACCTGCTCATCGTGGAGCGCGGGCTGCGTGCCGCGCTCGCGGTACGGGACTCGTTCGGCAAGCTGCTCGCCGGCGGTCTCGCGTTCACCCTCGGCCTCCAGGTCTTCGTGATCGTCGGCGGGATCAGCAAGCTCATCCCGTTGACCGGTCAGACCACCCCGTTCCTGTCCGCCGGCGGGTCGTCGCTGATGGCCAACTGGCTGCTCATCGCGGTGCTGCTGCGGGTCTCCGACGGCGCCCGCCGACCGGTGACCGGAGGAGGCGGCGGCAAGGCGGCTCGTCCCAGCGGCGGCCCGCCCGAGCAGCTGCACGGTGCTCCCACGGAGGTGATCAAGCCGTGAACGCACCCCTGCGCCGCGTTGGCGTCGTCGTCATGGTCCTGTTCGGTCTGCTCTTCGCCAACCTCAACTGGATCCAGGCCTACAAGGCGGACGAATACCGGACCAGCGACTACAACGGTCGGGTCCAGGTCGCCGAGTACGACCGCAAGCGCGGCAACATCGAGGCTGGCGGCACGGCCGTGGCCACGAGCAAGGAGACCACCGGCAACCTGAAGTTCCGGCGCACCTATCCCAGCGGCGCCAAGTACGCCCACGTGCTCGGCTACAAGCCGGTCAACCTGGCCGACCAGGGCATCGAGCAGGTGGAGAACGACTTCCTGGCCGGCACCAGCGACCAGCTGATCGGCGACCGGTTGAAGGACATGTTCACCGGCGACGACACCGGCGGCGGCAACGTGCTGCTCACACTCTCCAAGCGGGCCCAGGACGTGGCGTACGACCAGCTGCGCAACAACGAGGTGGGTGCGAAGCGGGGCGCGGCGATCGCCATCGACCCGCGCAGCGGTGCCATCCAGGCGCTGGTCTCCATGCCGAGCTTCGACCCGAACCCGCTGGCCAGCCACGACACCAACGAGGCAGCGGCGGCGTACAACAAGCTGGAGAAGGACCCGGCCGAACCGCTGAAGAACCGCGCGCTGGCCGAGACGCTGCCGCCGGGCTCCACCTTCAAGATCGTGGTGGCGGCGGCGGCACTGGAGAACGGCGTGACCAAGACGACCGAGATCCCGGCCAGTTCCAGTTGGACCCCGCCGACCTCGGGCACCCCGATCCGCAACGCCGATCCGTCGATCTGCCCGACTCGGCAGGTCACCCTGCTGGAGGCGGTCACCGAGTCGTGCAACACCGGCTTCGCCCAGCTCGGTGTGCGGCTCGGCGCCGAGACTGTCAAGGAGAAGGCCCGGCAGTTCGGTTTCGAGCAGGAGGACCTGACCGTTGGCCAGCTCGGCGAGGGCGGCCTGCCCACGGCTGCCAGTCGGACCGGGACCATGCAGAACCAGGACGGCAGCACCGACCCGGCCGCACTGGCCCAGTCCTCGATCGGCCAGAACAACGTTCGGATGACGCCCCTCGAAGGCGCCATGATCGCCGGTTCGATCGCCAACAACGGCAGCCAGATGCGGCCGTACCTGGTGCGGCAGCTGCTCGCTCCCGACCGGACCACCAGCTACTACACTGCCGATGCGCGGAAGCTGCGCCAGCCCGTCGAGCCGCAGGTCGCCACCGACCTGCGCGAGATGATGGTCAGCGTGGTGCAGAAGGGCACCGGGCGGAAGGCCGCGATCAACGGCTACACGGTCGGCGGCAAGACCGGCACCGCCCAGTCCGCCCCGGATCGGCCCGACCACGGCTGGTTCATCGGCTTCGCCCTGGACAAGAACGGCAACCCGGTCTCCGCTGTCTGCGTCGTCCTGGAGCAGGCCGGCCCCGGCGGTAGCGGCGAGGCCGCTCGGATCGCCGGCCAGATCATGAAGGCCGCCATCGCCGACCCAGGGGGTCGCTGACATGCTCAGCCCCGGTGTGCGGCTCGGCAACCGCTACCGTCTCGACGAGCGGATCGCCAGCGGCGGCATGGGCGACGTCTGGCGCGGCACCGACCAGGTGCTCGGCCGGACGGTGGCGGTGAAGAGCCTGCTCCCCGCCCTGCTCGACGACCCGGACTTCGGTGAGCGGTTCCGCGGCGAGGCTCGCACCATGGCCACCATCAACCATCCCGGCGTGGTGGACGTCTACGACTTCGGCAACGACCAGCAGATCGCCTTCCTGGTCATGGAGTACGTCGAGGGTGACGCCCTGTCGTCCACGTTGAGCCGGGTCGGCCGGCTCACCCCGGCGCGGACGATGGCCCTCGTCGCGCAGGCCGCCGACGCGCTGCACGCCGCCCACGAGAAGGGCATCGTGCACCGCGACGTGAAGCCGGGCAACCTACTGGTCCGGCCGAACGGCACGCTGGTGCTCACCGACTTCGGCATCGCCCGCTCCGACATGGTCGGCCAGCTCACCGCCGCCGGTTCGGTGCTCGGCACCGCCTCGTACATCTCACCGGAGCAGGCCACCGGCGGCGTGGCCACCCCGGCGTCCGACGTGTACGCCCTCGGCGTGGTCGCCTACCAGTGCCTGGCCGGTCGGCGGCCGTTCGAGGGCGACAACCCCCTCGACATCGCGATGCGGCACGTCCGGGAGACGCCCCGGCCACTGCCGGCCGACATTCCTCCGCAGGTGCGCGCCCTTGTCGAACGGGCGTTGGCAAAGGACCCGGCCGCCCGCTGGCCGAGCGCCGCCGCACTCGCCGGGGTCGCCCGTCAGCTCAAGGCCGCGCTCTCCCAGCAGGCCCGGGCCGCCGGCAACTCCGGGCCGGTCTCCGCGGCGCCCGCCTCACCCGCCGCGCCCGGCCGGGCCCAGGTGCCGCAGGCGCACCAGATGCGACCGCCGACTGCCCGCCCGCCGGTGGCCGGAGCGAGGCCGACAGCGATCGCACCCGCCCAACAGCCACGCCCCACCGCCGTCGCGCCGGCCGTTCAGCCCGCTCGGCCGCAGGGCGCACCGAACGGCTACCCACGCGGTGCGGCAGCGGTGCCGTCCGGGCCACCCCGGCAGGAACACCCGCCGGCGTACGTCCGGCAGGCCGGCCCGGCGACGCCGTCACCCCAGCCCCAGCGGTCCCGGCCTGGAATGGTGCTTCTCGCCATCCTGCTGGCCGTGCTGGTCCTGCTCTGCTCTGGCGTGATTTCCTACAACCTCCGGAAGCAGTCGCAGGCCGGTGTATCCGCCGGGCTGGCGCCGCGCACCGTGGCGTCCGGCGCGCTACGACTCGACGGGCGCGACGATCCGACCCGGACGTCGTACCGTCGAGAGGTACGACTCCAGCCGGACGACGGCGGGACGACGACGAGCGAAGGACGACAGACGCGATGACAGCGCAGGCCCGCCTGCTCGGTGGCAGGTACCAGGTCGGCGAGCTGCTCGGCTATGGCGGCATGGCCGAGGTGCACCGTGGTCGCGATCTCCGGCTCGGTCGGGACGTCGCGATCAAGATGCTCCGCACCGACCTCGCCCGGGACGCGACGTTCCAGATGCGGTTCCGTCGGGAGGCGCAGAACGCCGCGTCACTCAACCACCCGGCCATCGTGGCGGTCTACGACACCGGCGAGGAGACCGCGCCGACCGGTGAGACGCTGCCGTTCATCGTCATGGAGTTCGTCAACGGACGGACCTTGAAGGAGGTCCTCGGCGCCGAGGGGCGACTGCAACCGCGCCGCGCGCTGGAGATCTGCGCCGACATGTGCGCCGCACTGGAGTTCAGCCACCGGCACGGCATTATCCACCGGGACATCAAGCCCGGCAACGTGATGCTCACCCAGACCGGCCAGGTCAAGGTGATGGACTTCGGCATCGCCCGGGCGCTGGCCAGCGGTGCGACCACCATGACCCAGACCAGTGCGGTCATCGGCACGGCGCAATATCTCTCCCCGGAGCAGGCACGCGGCGAGGCCGTCGACGCGCGCTCCGACGTGTACGCAGCCGGCTGCGTGCTCTTCGAGCTGGTCTGCGGGCACCCGCCGTTCGTCGGGGACAGCCCGGTCAGCGTCGCGTACCAGCACGTACGGGAGACGCCGCCTACGCCGAGCGACATCAACCCGGACGTCACCCCGGCCGTCGACGCGATCGTGCTGAAGGCGCTGTCGAAGAACCCGCTCAACCGCTACCAGAGCGCTGGCGAGATGCGGGCCGACCTGCTCCGCGCCGCCGCCGGCCGGCCCGTGCTGGCCACCCCGGTGCTGCGCGAGGCGGAGACGGTGGCGATGGCCCCGGCCGGTGGCGGGGGCGGCTATCCGGCTTCGGGCCGTGGGCCGCAGACCGGGCAGATCCCGGCCCGGGTGGGCGACCCCCGTCAGCGCAAGGCGTCCTCCTGGCTGATCGCGATGTTCAGCGCGGTCGGCGTACTCGCGGTGATCGCCCTGGTCGCCGCCCTGCTCTGGAACATGCAGCAGGACAAGGACCTGAAGTCGGTGCCCACCCTCACCGGCAAGACCCAGGCCATCGCGGTCACCGAGATCAACAACCTCGGATTCAAGCCGCAGGTCGGCGAGGCGGTCTTGGCAAACGACTGCACCAAGGGCACCGTCGCCAAGCAGAGTCCTGCCGCGGGCACCCAGCTGAAGCCGGCAGACACGGTGACCATCCAGATCTGCGACGGCAAGCCGGACGTGAAGATCCCCCCTGGCCTGGTCAACTCCCAGATCGAGAACGTGAAGCGCCAACTCGATGACCTCGGGTTGCGGGTCGAGGAGAAGCCGGTTGACAACCCCGCTCAGGAGGGGATTGTCATCAAGGTGTCTCCGCCGTCGGGGACGACTGTGGCGCCGGACAGCAAGGTTGTCGTCGAGGTCTCCCGGGGCAACGTCAACAAGGTGCCCAACGTGGTCAACTCCACTCGGGACGAGGCCGCCGAGGAGCTCCGCGAGGCGGGCTACAAGGTCTCGTTCAAGGACGGAGAGGAAGTGCCGGCCGATCAGGCCGGGCGGGTCCAGAAGCAGAACCCGGTGGGGGGCACCGAACTGGCCAGGAACAAGACGGTCACCATCGAGATCGGCATTCCCGAGCCGGAGACCGACCCGACGCCCACCGTGACGCCGACGGGCACGCCGACGGGCACGCCGACAACTCCCGGCAACGGGGGCGGCATCGGTCTGCCGTTCCCGCCCCCGCCGAGCCGGCCCCAGGACTAGGCCACCCGCGGGCATCGGCATGACCGAGACCGAATCGTCCCCGGTCGGGGCGGTACGGCGGTGGCCTCGACGCCTGCGCCGGCTGGCCGTCGCGGGCCTCGTCGTGCTGGTGCTCGCCAGTTCCCCGTGGCTGTGGACGACGCTCGCCGCACGCGGCCACCTGTACGCCGCCGCCGACGCGCCCGCCGCCGACGTGGTGATCGTGCTCGGCACCGAGGTGGCAGCCGACCGTCAGCGGCCGGGTGACCGTCTCGCCGGCCGCCTGGACACCGCCGCCGAACTGGTGACCAGCGGGCGGGCCACTGTCGTCCTGGTGTCGGGCGACGGCGGCGGCGCGTCCGGCGACGAGCCGGCGGTGATGACGACGTACCTCGCCGAGCGCGGTGTCGACAGGCGTCGTGTGGTGGCCGACCCGTTCGGCCTGGACACCTACGACAGCTGCGCGAGAGCGCGCGAGGTGTACGGCGTCGAGCGGGCGCTGATTGTCACCCAGTCGTACCACCTGTCCCGGGCGGTGACGCTGTGCCGGCAGCTGGGGCTCGACGTCGACGGGGTGGCCGCCCGCTGCGACGGCTGTGGTGCCGCTCTGCTCGCCGAAAAGTCGGTTCGGGACTACTTCGCCAGTGGCAAGGCGGCCTGGGACGCGGTGCGCGACCGACCGCCTGCGGTGCGCTCGCCTGCGAATCCTGCGGTCCAGAACGCGTTGCGTGGCTGAACGGTCTTACCCGTTTCCGCAGGTGGGCTTTTAATGGCACATTCGACCGGATGCTTGCGGAACCTGCTACGACAAGACCGCGACCTCGTGCAAGGCTGCCGTCGCCATTGCCCCGCTACTGCAATGGTTGTGGACCTTTGAGGACACGGCCTGAGGGTGTGCGCGAGGCCTCCTGGTTGGGATTCAACACTGTTGCTGAACCGTCTACCGGAGACCTCGCTACACCTCGATCTTCGACACTGACAAGTCACATCAGTTTAGATACTGCTGCCGACTTCAACACAGGCTGTAGTCGGTTGCAACAAAGCTACGGCGAGGGGATGGCCCATTCTCGCAGGTGTCATCCGTAGTAGTTGACCCAGCTTGAACAGTAGTCGGGGCCAGTGACCGATTCGCAGACCCGATAGCGGTATGGCGCATCGAGGTAGCGCACGGTGCCGCACCCGGCGGCCGAGCCGTTCCCGTCCCCGACCGTCTCGTTCTGCGCAGCGTCGGTCCAGTCGACCTCCACGTACACGCCATGCCCGTCGGCCTCGTTGTCGCACGCCGACACCTGGTGCAGGCCGTCGACAGGCGCAATGCAGCCCCTGTCATCTCCCTGCTGCACGCAGCTGCCGGCGGCTTGGGCAGGCCCCGCCCCGGCGACGATGACCGCAGGCATTAGCGCTGTCAGCAGCGCCGTGAGCGTCAGACCGACTCTTCTGGAATTGATCATGATTCCCCCGTCTCCTTGCTTTTCTGCCATGCCCCGAATTGGGCTCGCAGCAACTTCGGCCCACTCGCGTGAGCGCTATACCGCAGGCCCGACCAAGCATAGTGGACGGTGATCGATTTTAGTTGCCCGTGGCCGGTGCGACGACCTCGCCGGCCGCAAGGAAGCCGGCATCGCAGCCCGCGTCGGGTTCGCTACGAAACCCGCCTTGGGCCTGCGGATGGTCGAGCGCGCCCCTCGACGAGGTCTGACTTGCTGGTGAACCTGATCGCCACCATCCGACCTTTTCGACCACATACCTACTCGGGAAGTGGCAATCAGACAGGCCGGGCGTCGTATTGACGTCGCGCTTTGGCCTCACAGGCCCATTCTCGCCGTGATGACGACGGGCTCTGAAGGATCGGCGTCTGCCTCAGGCGGTGGCGAAGGCCGCCCGACGACGGGCGTCGACCTCGGCGGCCAGCGCGGGTGCCCGCTCCAGCGCCTCGGGGTGACCGCAACTGGCCAGCCAGTTGGCCAGCATCAGGTGACCGCCCTCGGTGAGCACCGACTCCGGGTGGAATTGGACGCCCTCGATGGGCAGCGTCCGGTGCCGCATCGCCATCACCACGCCGGAGCCGGTCCAGCCGGTGACCTCCAGCTCGTCGGGGAGCGTCTCGGGCAGCACTGCGAGCGAGTGGTACCGGGTGGCGGTGAACGGGTCGGGCAGACCGGCGAGTACGCCGACCGAGTGGTGTCGCACCTCGGAGGTCTTGCCGTGCAGCAGCTCGGGGGCGCGTGTCACGGTCGCCCCGAAGGCTTCGCCGATCGCCTGATGGCCGAGGCAGACGCCGAAGATCGGCAGCTTGCCTGCGTACTCCCGGATGACGTCCAGGCAGATGCCGGCCCGGTCCGGGCTGCCCGGCCCGGGCGACAGCAGGATGCCGTCGGCGCCAACCGTGCCCACCTCGGCGACGTCGATCTCGTCGTTGCGGCGGACCTCGCAGTCCACGCCGAGCTGGCCCAGATACTGCACGAGGTTGAAGACGAAGGAGTCATAGTTGTCGATCACCAGGACGCGCATGGTCACCTGCTCGGGGAGGGAGGCGCGGAGTTGTTCTGGTCGGTGTCGTACGGCAGTTCGTGCTCGTCGCCGGCCGGCGTCTCCCCGGTCACCGGGTCGCCGCCGCCACCCGTCTCGGCGGGTACGCCGGACTCGACCTGCACGTCGTCGAAGGGCAGCAGGGGCTCGGCCCACGGGAAGGCGACGTACCACAGCAGGGCCACCGTGGCGGCCACCAGCAGCACCGAGCCGGTCAACTTCCCGACCACGCCGAACGGCAGCTTGCGCCAGATGAACGCGTACATCGGGTCAGCCTCCCAGCTCCGCCGGCCGGCCCGCGGACTTGGGTTGGGTGCGGTCCAGTTCGGCATGGATGATCAGGCGCTGGTAGTTGTCGAACTTCGGGTTGCACGTGGTGAGGGTGAGCATCCGTTTGGTCGCCTTCTTGTCCGGCTCGCCGGGCACCGGCGCCACCACCTCGACCTGGGTCGGCCGGACGATCCGGGACTGCGACACCCGGTAGACGTACCAGTCGGTCTTGCTCTCGACCACGATTGGGTCGCCCTCGTCCAGCTCGTCCAACCGCCAGAAGGTGGCCCGGTTGCGGTGGCCGGCGACGGAGAAGTTGCCCACCTGACCGGGGAGCGCGCTGGTCGGGTAGTGGCCGGGGGCGAAACGGATGTCCTGTTGGGTGACTCCCTCGACGACGACCCAGTTCTTGTCGAGCTTGGGGATGTAGAGGCCCGCGAGCGGCTTACCGCGTACCGGTGGGGAGGGTTTGACGCTCGGGCCCACCGACGGGGCGACAGTGGGGTCGTCGGTCGGGCCCCACGCCTGGGCCAACTCGTTGTTGAGGTCGTTCTGGTGGGCGTCGACGATGGCCGACTTGCCCCAGACCTCGTAGCCGGCGAAGAGCAGGACCACCAGGCCGAAGGTGATCAGGATTTCGCCGGTGACGCGGACGCCGGTGCGCAGTCGCGAGCCGAACGACGGGCGGGTCAGCTCGGAGTAGACGCTCTTGTAGCCCTCGCCGGTCTGGTGTGGCCGGAGTTGCACCACCCGCTCGCCGCGTCGGGGTTGGGGAGGGTCGGCGGGGTTGGCGCTGGCCGGCTCATCCGGGACGGCGGTGCGGGGGACGGCACCCATCAACGCGGTCGAGTCCATGGTCGGCGGCCTGGTGGCCGGAGTGGCGGGCACGGCCGGAATCAACGCGGTGGCTGCCGGGTCCGCGCCGCGATCCCCGCCAGCGCTCGGCGGGACCCGGCCCGGCCCGGTCGGCGGGAAGCCTTCCGACCCGGCCGCTGCGACGCGGTCGGGGGCGACCGGGGAGACCGGGGTGGCCGGGGAGCCGGTGGATCGGGCGGACCGGTCGGTGACCTGGGGAATGTATGCGGTCGGCGAGTCGGCCAGCGGCGGCGTCGAGGGCCCGGAGGAGACAGGCCGGCTCGGCGTGCCGGAGACCGCCGGCCGGGTCGGCATCGGCATCCCGCCGGGTGTGGCCGGGCGGGTCGGCGCGGCACCCGGCGGTCGGGTCGGTGTGGCACCCGGTGGGTTGCCGGTGCCCGGCGGTCGGGTCGGTGCGGCGCTGGGCGCGGTCGGTCGGGTGGACGCGGCGCTGGGCGCGGGGGGGCGGGTCGGGGCGTTGCCGGGGGCAGCGGGCCGAACCGGGCCCTGGTTGCTGGCGGTCGGTCGACCGGGGGTGGTCGCGGGGGGAAGCCCGGCGCCGCCGTGTGAGCCCGGCCCGGCAGTTGCGCTGCCCGGCCAGGGCGGAGGCGCTTCGGCACCCGGGCGGCCCGGGGTCCCGGTCGGCTCGGGCCGAGTGGCGCTCGGCGGCGGCTGCTCGGCTCGCTGCGGCTGCTCGGCTCGCGGCGGCTGCAGCACCGGCTCGGGCCAGTTGCCGGCCGGGGTGGGTCGGACCGGTGCCGACTCGGGCCGGTCGAACTTGGGCAGGAAGGCGGTCGGCTCGTCGGTCTGGTCCCGGTGTCGCCCGTCGCGTCGCTCGTCCGGCCCGCTCACTTGGGCACCGTAGCCGAGCGCAGGGCGGTGGAATCCTCGAATGCGGGAACTCGCACCGTGGAGGCCGTCTCCTTGTAGCCAAGCTGGTAGTCGTCGACCGCGTCCTTGAACAACCGGACTCCCTGAGAGCTGGCGAGGGCCTGCTGGAGGGCAGCGGGATCGCCGATTGCTACGATCTTGAACGGTGGGGAGTACACCCGGCCGTGAAGTAGCAGGGTGTTACCGACGCAGCGTACCGCGCTGGTGGTGAGCACGCGGACATTCATGATTGACATCGCCTCGGCTCCGCCGGCCCAGAGCGCGTTGACCACCGCCTGTACGTCCCCCTGATGCACCACCAGGTCGTCGTTGCTGGCGTCCGACTGCGTCTGGTCCAGCTGGGGCGCGTCGTTCAGCTCGACGGTTACCCCGGGCCCGCTGAGTGCGGTGAACCCGGCGTCCTGGAGGCTGCCCTGGGCGCGATTCTGCTGAGCCTTGATCGGGGCGTCCGAGCCGGCCAGGGTGTTGGTCCGTTGCTCGACCTCGCCGCGTAGCGTGGCGGCGCGACGCTCGCTGGCGGCGACCTGTTCGCGGCGGTCCTCGATGAGCTGGTTGAGCTGGGGGCGCCGGTCCTCCCGGAGAGCGGTGCCGCCCGCGGTGGTCGCAGTGGTGGTGAAGAGCAACCCGGCCGCCGCAGCGATCAGGGGGACCCCGATCGACCAGCCCGGACGGCGTTGGCGCGGTCGCCGGGGCAGCAGCCCGGCGGCGGCCCGTCGGAGGACCTTCTGCCAGGAGGTTGCGCCGGATGTGTACTCCACCGAGCGTTCCTTCCGCGTGTCGGGGATCGGTTCGTGCCGGCTGGGCCGGCGATGCGAACAGTCCCGCCTCTTTCGGTCACTCCGTGCACCGGCCTGACCCCATTCGTGGTCCAGGCGGCCAATCGGGACTACGCTAGCTCTCGAACATTATTGGCCATGGACCGTCGCCCCCGCGCCCGGTTGTCAGGCCGGACGAGGTCGTCACCCCTCTGGAGAGCGCCGTGCCCAAGTCTCAGGTCCGTAAGAAGAAGGTGTACACCCCGCCGACGGACGTCCGTCCGACGACGTCGTCGTCGTCGCGCAAGCCTAGCCCGGTGTGGTTGCCGATCACCGCGGTCGCCTTGATCGTCGTCGGCATCGGCTGGCTGGTGCTCTACTACCTGTCCGAGCAGGAGTACCCGGTCATGGCGTGGGGTTACTGGAACCTCGCCGTCGGCTTCGGTGCGATGGTCGCCTCGCTGGCGTTGCTCTCCCGCTGGCGCTGATCAGAGCAGACCGCCGCGTCGGCGGTCACACGTCACCCCGTCGAGCCCCTGCCCGGCAGGATCGGGTGGGGCCCCCTATGGTGTGCGCAGGCAGCGCGGCCTACTGCGAGATGACTCACGTTACCGCTGGGTAACCTTCGCGTAGGCTGCATTGCATGACCGAGCAGAGCGAGGTCATCAGGCAGCAGACCGGGGAGGCCAACTCGATGGGCAGCGTCCAGATCGTCACCACGATCCTCGCGGCCGCCATCACCGCCGTGGCGGTGTGGCTTGCGGTGCGTGCGGTCCTGAAGTTGGTGGCAGTCATCCGGCTCGGGCAACCCGCGCCGGAGCGGTTCACCGACAAGGTCGCCCGCGCCAGGACGATGCTGGTGGAGACGGCCGGCCACACCCGGATGCTCAAGTGGGGCGTGGTGGGCGCCGCGCACTGGTTCGTGATGGTCGGCTTCGTCGTGCTGTCGCTGCTGGTGCTCGAGGCGTACTTCGAGGTGGTCACCACCGACGGCGGTCTGCCGATCATCGGGCACTGGACGATCTTCGGCCTGGTCACCGAGATCATCGGGGTGCTGGGTCTGATCGGCATCCTGGTGCTGATGGCGATCCGGCTGCGCAACCGGCCGACCCGTCCGGGCGGGCGGTCCCGGTTCACCGGCTCGACCATGTGGCAGGGCTACTTCGTCGAGTGGATCGTGCTGCTGGTCCTGATCTTCGGCTTCGTGATCCGGGGCTTCAAGGTCGCCACCGACCACTTCGAGTTCCCGCTCTGGGCCACCCCGGTCAGCCACGCGGTCGGTGCGGTGCTGCCCGACTGGGCGGACGGCGTGAGCGTCGCCGCCGCCATCAAGATCATTATCTCGATGACGTGGCTGATCGTCATCTCCCTGAACGTCACGATGGGTGTCGCCTGGCACCGCTTCCTGGCGTTTCCCAACATCTTCTTCAAGCGGGAGCCGACCAAGCCGGCCGGCTCCGGTCTCGGCGCGCTGCGCCCGATGACGAGCCAGGGCAAGCCGCTCGACTTCGAGGAGGCGGACCCGGAGAAGGACCAGTTCGGCGTTGCCCACGTCGAGCAGTTCAGCTGGAAGGGCCTCCTGGACTTCAGCACCTGCACCGAGTGCGGTCGCTGCCAGTCGCAGTGCCCGGCCTGGAACACCGGCAAGCCCCTGTCGCCGAAGCTGCTCATCCTGAGCCTGCGTGACCACGCGTACGCGAAGGCGCCCTATCTGCTGGCCGGCGGCGGCAAGGACCTGACCGGCGAGGAGAAGGCCACCCAGGCGCAGCTCGCCCACCTGGACGTGCTGGCCCTCGCCGAGGCGGACAAGCCGTTGATCGGCACCGCCGAGGAGGGCGGTGTCATCGACCCGGACGTGCTCTGGTCCTGCACCACCTGCGGTGCCTGCGTCGAGCAGTGCCCGGTGGACATCGAACACGTCGACCACATCGTCGACATGCGCCGCTACCAGGTGCTGATCGAGTCGAGCTTCCCCTCCGAGGCCGGGGTGATGCTGCGCAACCTGGAGAACAAGGGCAACCCGTGGGGCGCCCCGCAGAACACCCGCGAGGACTGGACCAAGGGTCTGGACTTCGAGGTGCCCCGGGTCGGCGAGGTGGACGACTTCGAGTACCTGTTCTGGGTCGGCTGCGCCGGCGCGTTCGAGGACCGGGCCAAGAAGACCACCCGCGCGGTGGCCACGCTGCTCAACGAGGCGGGCGTGAAGTTCGCGATCCTGGGCGAGGGCGAAACCTGCTCCGGCGACCCGGCGCGACGGATCGGCAACGAGTTCGTCTTCCAGATGCTCGCCCAGCAGAACGTGGAGACGCTGAACGAGGCGTTCGAGGGCCGGGACAAGGCCAAGCGCAAGATCGTCGCGACCTGCCCGCACTGCTTCAACACCCTTGGCAACGAGTACGGGCAGCTCGGCGGGGAGTTCGAGGTGGTCCACCACACCCAACTGCTCGCGCACCTGGTCGCCACCGGCAAGCTCACGCCGGTGCAGCCGGTCGACGGCGGCGTCACCTACCACGACCCCTGCTACCTGGGTCGGCACAACCGCGTCTTCGCGGCCCCCCGGGAGGTCCTCGGCGACGCCATCGCGGGCGACCTGACCGAGATGCCGCGGAACAGCGAACGCTCCTTCTGCTGCGGTGCTGGCGGCGCCCGGATGTGGATGGAAGAGAAGATCGGCAAGCGGATCAACGTGGACCGCGTCGAGGAGGCCATGGCCACCGGGGCGAAGACGGTCGCGGTCGGCTGCCCGTTCTGCTCGACCATGCTCAGCGACGGGGTCAACGGCAAGGGTGCCGGCGAACAGGTCGAGGTGATCGACGTGGCCAGCGTGCTGCTCCGCTCGGTCAAGCCCGAGCAGCCGCAGGGCGGCAAGGAGACCGCGCCGATCGGCGGCTGAGACGCGTACCCCTGGGATCTGTTCATCGACGGCGGCGGCCCCTGAGGGCCGCCGCCGTCGCGCCGACCGGACGATCGCCGGTTAGGGAAAGTGTGTAGACCCCGGGGAGCGCCGCCTCCTACAAACACAAAGACACCCTCCCACCTCCACACACCTCCCCCACACGCACGCACCGCCCGC
>NZ_PYAC01000022.1:0-192179 GCF_003264475.1 Micromonospora noduli
CCCAAAGGAATCCCAACCAGCCAGACACAAAGCCTGACCAGTCCGGGGTATAAATCATAATTGGCACTGGCTTTACAAGCACCCTGTTGAGTTCTCAAAGAACAACCACACACCGACCAGAAGCCCCACCAAGTGGAACCCCAACCGGGGCTTTTCGTACCGCGTCCCCGCCGCTCTCGCGCCGGGCACTTTTACTACGTTACCTCACCGTCTTCGCCGTGTCAAACCGTGTGTCCCGGTCTGTCATGCTTCGTACGGGTCAGCGCCGGCGCACTCACGCAGCAGCGAACCGCTGCGTCAGGTCGTCGGATTCAGCAGGCCGGCCGCTGCGATCTCCCGCAGTCTCGCCCGGTTCCCTGCCGGTCGTGAACCTTACCCGGTCGGCTTCGCCGCACCAAATCCGCCTCGCGGCCGATCCGGCAAGCCCCGCCCGGACCGCGTCGCACAGGAGCGAACCCCTGCTTGACCCGGTTGCCACCCCGTTTCGGTGCTCTAGGACCTTCGTCCCGTTTGCCCCGTTCCGCGCTGGCAGAGAGAAAGTTACGCGTCTGCGGGTTTGATCGTCAAATCCACGGGTAGCGGCGCGCGTCACATTCTCGCGCCCGACCGGTTTTCCCAGGTCAGGCCCATCCGGCAGCAACCGAGCTCGGTCCGCCCCACCCGGCAGCAACGGGATCCGGCGGCCAACAGCGGGGCGCCGACCGGTCTGATCTCTAGGAGCGGGTGCCGATCAGGACGGCTGCCGACGCCGGGCGGCGAGCCAGGCCCGGACGCCGAGAACGCCGGCGGTGGTGCCGATTGCCAGCGACGCGGCGATCAGCAGCGCGTGCACCCACAGGAAGCTGGTGGGTGCGCCGTCGGCCACCGTGCCGGACGCCCAGGACCGCGGGTCCTGCCAGATGGCCACCGCGAACCTCGGCCAGATCACCCAGGTCCAGACGCCGACCCCGACCAGGAAGAGACTCCACCCTCGCGACAGCACCATGGCAGCCGAGTATGCCAGCGCACCTGTTCAGCGGGCGGGCGACGCGGACGCGGACGCCCTGCCACACCTGAGCAGGAGCGCCGCCGTGCGGAGCGCAGGCTGTTTCCGGCGTCAGCGGGATGGGCACTGCGAAGGGGGACAGCTGAGGACCGTCCCCTGGAGGTGCCCCATGCAACCCTCGATCTTCAACCCCTGGGCCTGGCGTGATCCATCCGCCTTGGCCGGCGGGTATACCCAGACCACCCCCTCGGTCACCCCTCCGGAGGGTCAGGAGGGTGGGCACGACGGCCCGGATGCCCCCGGCCCGGGCACCCTCGTCGACCTGGTGGGTTATCAGGTGCAGGCGAGCGATGGGCGCGTCGGCAGCATCGACGAGACGAGCGACGAGGTGGACGCCGGGCACCTGGTGGTGGACACCGGGCCGTGGATCTTCGGCCAGAAGGTGTTGCTGCCGGCCGGAACGGTCGACCGGGTGGATCACCAGGAACGCGTCGTGTACGTCGACCGGACCCGCCAGCAGATCAAGGACGCGCCACCGTTCGATCCGGACTCGGCCGACCAGGAGTACCGGGAACGCGTCGGCGCCTACTACGCCGACAGCTACCTTCCCCCTCCCGGCGCCATCCCGCGGGTAATCTGAGGCCGTGGTCCGGACGGGCAACTGCGCATCCGAGGCGGTCGACCTGGTCGACGACCGCTTCCTCGCTGCCGTGCCCGAGATCCCGACCAGCTCCGGCGATGGCCGTGAGCAACTTCTGAACGTCCTCCGTGCCGGTGGTCTGCGGTTTCGCGCCGGCGCGCGATGGCGGGCGACTCGCTGAGTCGATCTCGCTGACCGAGCAGGGCTGAGCCAGCCCTGCTCGGCGCGCGCCCACGCGTGACCCACCTTCGGATACGAGAGGCACCACCATGTCCGTCGCACGAATGCTCACCGGCGACCGGCCTACCGGCCGCCTGCACCTCGGCCACTACGTCGGCAGCATCGCCAACCGGGTACGGCTGCACCGGCGCTACGAGAGCTTCTTCATCATCGCCGACCTGCACATGCTCACCACCCGCAACCGCCGGGAGGACATCGATCAGGTTTCCGGCAACGCCCGCGAGATGGTGACCGACATCCTCGCCGCCGGCGTCGACCCGGACCGGGCCACCTTCTACCTCCAGTCGGCCATCCCCGAGGTCGGCGACCTCAACACTCTCCTCCAGAACCTGGTGACCGTCCCCCGGCTGGAACGCGTGCCCTCGCTCAAGGACATGGCCCGCGACGCCGGCAAGGAGGAGATGCCGTACGGGCTGCTGGGTTATCCGGTGCTCCAGGCCGCGGACATCCTCTGTGTGAAGGGGGAGGTGGTTCCGGTCGGCCGGGACAACGCCGCACACGTCGAGGTGACCAGGGAGATCGCCCGGCGGTTCAACCACCTGTACGGGCCCGTTTTCCCGGTGCCCGAGTTGATCCCGGCGGACACCCCGAGCCTGGTGGGCACCGACGGCGCCACCAAGATGAGCAAGAGCCGGGGCAACGCGATCGCGCTCTCCGACGACGCGGCGACGGTGCGTCGCAAGGTGCTCGGCATGTACACCGACCCGAACCGGGTGCGGGCCGACGTGCCGGGCACTGTGGAGGGCAACCCGGTCTTCGCGTACCACGAGGTCTTCAATCCGGACCGCGACGAGGTGGCCGACCTGGCCCGGCGGTACCGGGCCGGGCGGGTGGGTGACGTGGAGGTCAAGGAACGACTGATCGTCGCGCTGGAGGAGTTCCTGTCGCCGATCCGGCAGCGCCGGGCCGAGATCGAAGCCGACCGGGGCCTGGTCGACCGGCTGATCGTCGAGGGCACGGAGCGGACCCGCCAGGAGGTACGCCAGACGGTGCTCGAGGTACGCCGGGCGATGGGGCTGACCGGCGCGTACCAGCAGGTGCGGCGGCGGGCTGAGCGGAGCCGACGCCGGACGGACGCCTCGACCTGAAGGCCGGGGCGTCCGGTCGGCGGCGTGACGCCGGGTCCGCTGCGACACCGCCGGGGTGTCAGCGGATCCGGACGTCAGCCAGGTCCAGGGTGATCGGCGTCCAGGAGAGATCCGGAGTGCGGTCCTCCTGGCGGATGTGGATCCGGCGTCGCGTGGGCACGACCAGCCCGTCGACCTCGGTGGCTCCGCTGACGTAGTGCGCGGTCGGGGAGGAGCCGTTGACCACCGGCTGGTAGTCCATGCGCCGTAGCAGCCCGCCGTCGTCGAAGTAGTACAGCTGGGTGTCGGTGTGGGTGTGCAGGCTCTCGGGGAACGTGACGCGCAGTACGCGCCACGACTCGCCGTTCTCCTGCGTCCACGGCTCGACCTCGTGCGCCTCGACGCCCGGCCAGGTGAACAGGAACGGCTCGACGAGGTAGTGCCAGGTGGCGTAGCCACGGAAGTAGGCAGCCTGGGCGAGCGTCCACTGGCTCTCCCGGGTGTAGCCGGCGAAGCTGGCCCGGGGGTTCGCCAGCTCGTCGATCAGGCTGCCGTCCGCCGCGGTGACGGTGACCCGGTCGGTGTCGCTGTCGTACTCGGTGACCTGGCCGGTGCCCTCCTGGACGTGGCGGATCCGTTCCCGGTGCAGGTCGGCCTCGACCAGTTCGGTGCTGTCGAAGTCGGGGCGACCCTTGAACGCCCAGAACGGGCCGCTGTAGGTGAGCCGGGTGGTGAGGGTCGACGCGGTGTTCCAGCGATCGAGGCCGCCGTGCCGCTCGATCACCTTGGCGAGCAGTGCATCCATGACTTACTCCTAAGTTAGGACTAGGAGGTCCGACATTAGCACTGGTCGGTGGGCGCCGACTACGATGGCGATGTGACTCAGCGGACTTACCAGGACGCCTGCGGGGCGGCGCGCACGATGGACATCGTCGGCGAGCGCTGGGCTCTGTTGATCGTCCGAGAGCTGGTGTTCGGCCCGAAGCGTTTCGGCGATCTGCGGGCCGGCCTGCCGAAGGCCAGCCAGAACGTGCTCAGCCAGCGACTGCGGGAGCTGGAGCAGTCCGGCATCGTCCGGCGGGTGCAGCTCGGGCCGCCGGCCAGCGTGCACGCGTACGAGCTGACCGAACGCGGTCAGCAACTGGAGCCGACACTGATCGAGCTGTCCCGGTGGGGCGCCGGCCTGCCCGCGGAGCCGGACGTCGAAATGAGCACTGACGCGTTCATGCTGTTGCTCAAGGCTCTCTATCGACCACCGACCAGCGCGCCGGTGACCGCTCGACTCCAGTTGCAGGTGGGCACCGACGCCTTCGAGGTGGGGGTGTCTCCGAGTGGGATCAGCGTGGTCCGTGGCCGGTCAGGCGAGGTCGACGTCACGGTCACCGGCACGGTCAGAGCAATGCGGGGCCTGATGTTCGGCGGCACGCCGCTGCGATCGGCGGTCTCGGCGGGCCAAATCGACGTGCACGGCGACATCGCAGCGGCCCAGCGGTTCTTCCTGCTGTTCGGAGCGACGCCAGGCGAGTAGACCGGATGAACAGTCGACCCCTATGGCGCAGAATGCGAGGATGAGGAGGGTTCTCGACATTCGTCCGGTGCCGGCGGGGGTGACGCACCGGACCACGATGTTCGAGATCTTCTTCGACCTGGTCTTCGTCTTCGCGCTCACCCGGGTCATCACGTTCATGGCGGGGTCGCCGAGCGCGCTCACCCTGGCCCAGGGCTTGCTCCTCCTGCTCCTGCTGCTCTACTCCTGGGGTCCGTACACCTGGGTGGGGAACCTGGTCCGGCCCGACGTCGGCCTGGTCCGCGCGGCCACCCTGGTCGCGATGGCGGCGATCTTCGTGGCCGCGCTGGTGCTGCCGGACGCCTGGAAACAGAGCCCGGGGTTGCTCGACGCGCCGCTCACCCTCGCCCTGGCCTACGTGGTCGGCCGGGCGGTGCAGCTGGCGATCTTGTTCTGGGTGAGCGCGACGAACCCGGCACTGCGCTCGACGCTGCGCTTCTTCAGCCTGCCGGTGATCCTGGCGTGGCTCCCGTTGATCGTCGGCGCCCTGCTCGGCGGCGCGGCCCAGACGGCGCTCTGGACCGCCGCGTTGCTGGTGGACATCGGCGGCGCGCGGATCGCGTCCGCCTTGCGGCCGTGGCAACTGGGCAGCGTGGACCACTTCACCGAGCGGTTCGGCCTGGTGCTCATCATCGCGCTGGGCGAGTCGTTGATCTCGGCCGGCGAAGGGCCACGGACGATGGCACCGGTCGGTGCGGCCGTGCTGGCCGCGCTGCTCGGCCTCACCAGCACGGTCTGCCTGTGGTGGCTCTACTTCGATCGGCTGGCCCCCGCCGCGCGGAAGGCCGTCAGCACTGTGCCGGTTGAGCGACGGGCCAGCGTGGCCGGCGACGCGTACGGCATCGGGCACTCCCCGCTGATCATCGGTGCCATCTACGTCGCGCTCGGCATCGAGGAGGTGATCGCCCAGCTCACCGAGGAGTCGGCGCACCCCGACCGACTGGGCTGGGAGGCCGCCACCGCTCTGTACGGCGGCGCCGCCCTCTACCTGCTCAGCAGGTTGGTCTTCCGCCGGCTGACAGTTGGCGCGGCGTACCCGACGCAGGTCGTCGCCGCGCTGCTGCCGCTGGCCCTGCTGCCGATCGGCCGATCCCTGCCGCCGCTGGCCGCGCTCACAGTGCTGACCGCTCTCCTGATCGGGGTGACCTGGTTCGAGCGACGGGTGGACCGACGCGACGAACGACCCGGGTCGGCACAGCCGGACCTGTCCTGAGCAGCGCCGCGGCTTCGGTGTGGCCCGGCCGAAAAGATCTGCCCGCGCCGTGTCGATATCCCCGGCCCGCGTTCGTCGTCATGCTGTACGGCGACCCGCCGCACCGAGAGGAGCCGAAACGTGAAGTACATGCTGCTGTTCATGAGCCCCATGGTTGACGGGGAGGTCGTCGACAACGGGTGCAGCTTCGAGGACTGGATCCGCTACGACCGGGAGATGAAGGACGCCGGGGTCTGGGTCTCCGGGCACCCCTTGCAGGACCTGACCACCTGCACCACCGTGCAGGTCGGCCCGGACGGCGAGCGCACGATCACCGACGGGCCGTTCGCCGAGACCCGCGAGCTGCTCGGCGGGTACGACATCATCGACGTGCCGGACCTCGACGCCGCGCTGGAGTGGGCGGCCCGCAGTCCCGGGGCCATCGGCACCGGATCGGTCCAGGTCCGTCCGATCTTCGAGATCGACATGCAGGAGTGACCATGCAGGGCGAGGGGGCAACCGTCGGGTCGTCGGTGGAGGCGGTGTTCCGGGAGGAACGCGGCCGGCTGCTCGCCTCGCTCGTGCGCCGCTTCGGCGACCTCGACCTGGCCGAGGAGGTCACCTCCGAGGCCATCGAGGCGGCGCTGACGCACTGGCCGACCGACGGCGTCCCGAGCCGGCCGGGCGCCTGGCTGCTCACCACGGCTCGGCGTCGGGCCGTGGACCGGCTGCGCCGGGACCGGGTGCTGGCGACCCGACTCGCCGTACTGCAGGCGGAGGCCGAGCGGGCCGATCACGCGCCGCCCGCCGACGCGGACCGCGACCTGCCCGACGACCGGTTGGCGCTCTTCTTCACCTGCGCGCACCCGGCGCTGGCCGCGCAGGATCGCGGCGCGCTCACCCTGCGGTTCCTGGCCGGCCTCACGACCACCGAGGTCGCGCGGGCCTTCCTGGTGCCGCCCGCCACCATGGCCCAACGACTCGTCCGCGCCAAACGCAAGATCCGCGACGCACGCATCCCGTTCCGGGTGCCCGGCCCCGACGAGCTGCCCGGCCGTCTGCCCTCTGTGCTCCAGGCCGTCTACTCGGTCTTCACCGAGGGGTACGCGGCCAGCTCCGGCCCGGATCTGCAACGGATCGACCTGGCCGAGGAGGCCATCCGGCTGGGCCGGATCCTGCGTCGGCTGCTGCCGGCCGAGCGGGAGGTCGCCGGGCTGCTCGGCCTGATGCTGCTGGTCCACGCCCGACGGGACGCGCGTACCGGGCCGGACGGCGCCATGATCCTTCTCGACGACCAGGACCGTGGACGCTGGGACCGTCAGATGATCGAGGAGGGGCGGAGCCTGGTGGTGGTCGCGCTGACCGGCCGAGCGCCCGGCCCGTACGGCGTGCAGGCCGCCATCGCCGCGCTGCACGACGAGGCCGCCGACGTGGCCAGCACCGACTGGCCGCAGGTGGTGGCCCTCTACGACGTGCTGCTCGGCCTGGTGCCCTCACCGATCGTCGCGCTGAACCGGGCCGCCGCGGTCGCCATGCGGGACGGGCCGGCGGCGGGGCTCGCGCTGCTCGACGAGTTGGCCGACGAGCCTCGGCTGCGCGGCCACCACCCCTATCCGGCGGCGCGGGCCGACCTGCTGCGCCGGCTCGGCCGGTACGACGAGGCCGCCGCCGCGTACCGCAGCGCGTTGACGCTGGTCGGCACCGAACCGGAGCGCGCGTACCTGCTCAGCCAGCTGAGAGCCGTCACGACCGAGTGAGCTGTACCCTTCCCGGGTGAGTCTGCCTCTGCCTCCCGGGCCGTTCGCCGCGTACCTGTTCGACTGCGACGGCACCATCGTCGACTCGATGCCGCTGCACTATCTGGCCTGGCAGCGGGCCCTTGAGGAGTGGGGCTGCGAGTTCCCCGAGGACCTTTTCTACGCCTGGGGTGGGCGGCCGACCGCCGACATCATCGTCGCGCTGAACGAGCAGCAGGGTCTTGCCATGCCGGTGGCGGCCGTCGTCGAGCGCCGGGAGAGCTACTACCAGGAGTTGCTACCGCAGCTCGCCGCCGTGCCCGAGGTGCTGGCGCACATCCACGACGCGCACCGGCGGGTCCCGTTCGCCGTCGTCTCCGGCAGCACCCGCGCGTCGGTCACCGCCTCCCTGGAGGCGCTCGGCCTGTTGGACCGGTTCGACGTGCTGGTCTGCGCCGACGACTACACCCGGGCCAAGCCCGACCCGGAGGCGTTCCTGCTCGCGGCGGAGCAGCTCGGCGTACCCCCGGAGTCCTGCCTGGTCTTCGAGGACACCGACCTGGGCATCCAGGCCGCGACGGCGGCCGGCATGGCTTCGGTACGCGTGCCGCAGCAGCGCACGCCCTGACGTCTCAGGCGACCGTCAGCAGGAGCTTGCCGGAGTAGGACGTCTGTAGGCGCTGGTGCGCGTCCCGCACCTTGCCCAGCGGGAACTTCTCCGCGACGTGCACCACGAACGGCCCGGCCTCGATGAGTTCGTTGAGGCGCTGCAACTGTCGAGGGTTCGATTCGCCGTCGTACGCGCGGACCATGACGCCCGGCCGCTCCTGCGGCTCCGGCCGCACCCCGTGGGGGAACGCGACAACTCCGCCGTCGGCCAGCGCCTCGGTGAGCCGGTCCAGCGTCGCGCCGCCGGCCATCGCCAGGATGGCGTTCACCCCGCCCGGCGCCGCGTCCCGGATCCGGGCCAGCACGTCGGTCATGTCGCCGTGGCCCTCGAGGGACACGTCGGCGCCGAGCCGGGTCACCAGCGCGACGCCGTCCGCCCCGGATGCCACGGCGATCACGTTCAGCCCCTGCCGCTTCGCCAACTGCACGGCCAGGTGGCCCTGACCACCGCTCGCACCGAAGATCAGCAGCCAGGCACCGGCCGACAGGCTGATCGCGTCGAGCCCGGCCAGCGCGGTCAGCGCATCGGTGGGCATGGCCCCGGCGTGTTCGGGAGGCACGCCGTCGGGGACCGTCGCCGCGTACTCCGCCTTTACCGACGCGTACTCGGCGTAGAAGCCGCCCTTCGGCCGCATGGTGGCGGAGACATAGACCAGGTCGCCCACCGCCAGGCTGGTCACCTTGCTGCCGGCCGCGATGACGGTTCCGGCACCGTCGGAGCCGGGCACGATCGGGAGCGCGGAGCCCTCCGGCACCAGCACACCCTCGCGCTCGTACGCGTCCCACACCCCGACACCGGCGCTCAGGACCTTGATCAGCACCTCGTCGTCGGCGACCTGCGGGATCGGCAGCTTCCGCAGGGTGATCACCTCCGGCCCGCCGAACTCGTCGAAGGCCGCGGCCTGCATCCGCTCTGGCACATCCCCGTCAACCATGTGGATTCCCTCTCCGTGCCGGCGTCACCGTCGCAGCATGCCGGTTCGGGAACGGGCGTGGCCCGGGGCCGAGCGTCGTTCACCCACAAGGACGAACGTCCGCGCTCGGTGGGCCTCGCCGGGCGTAGCCAGGGCGGGCTGGGGAATGTCCGCGGGCAGCGCCGGGCACGCGCGGGTGCGTTCGACGTGGAGGACCGGGCGCGTCGCGCTGGCCGCGGGACCGACGGAAGGGGCATCGTGCACGCTCCGTCGACGCGGGCCGCGGCCTGGCTCCTGGTGGCACTGGCCGCGGCCTCCGGCTGCATCGACGTGATCTGTCTGACCAAGCTCAACGGCTACTTCGCCAGTGTGGTCACCGGCAACCTGGTGCACTTCGGCCACGCGATCGCCACTGCCGACACCCGCTCGCTCGCCGGGGCGGTGGTGGCGGTTGGCGGGTACGCGGTGGGCGTGGCCGGCGCCACTGTGCCGTTGCGGCACACCCCGCCGGGTTGGAACCGCCGTACCGCTGTGGTGACGTCGGTCGAGGCGGTGCTGCTGCTCGGCTTCACTGTGGGCTGGGTGGCCTGCTCAGCGCGTCCGGGATACGGCTTCGGGCTCGTGCTGCTGGCGATGGCGGCCGTGTCGAGCGGCATCCAGAGCGTGATCACGGTGGCCGCCGGTGTACGGGGCGCGTCGACCACCTACCTGACCGGCTCGCTGACCGAGTTGGTCCGGCGTCGCGTCGTCGACCCGCACCGGTTCGCCGACGTGGGTGGCGCCGGCCGGCTGGCGGGGCTGGTGGTCGGCGCCGTGCTCGGCACGTTGGTGCTGCGTACGGCCCCGACCTGGGCATCCGTGCCGGCGGCGGTGCTGGTGATCGCCGTGATCGCGTTCGCGATCGGCCTGACCCAGCGGGCGAGAACCGCCGCCGGCCGAAGCCAGCCGAGTTGACCGGAGCCGCGATCAGGAGGTCTGCGGCTCCGGGCCACGAAGCGCCTGCTCGACGGCGTCGCGGACGCGGGCGTCCTCGCGCGCCTTGCCCTGCGCCCGGTTGCGGCGTCGGTAGAGGTACGCACCGACGAGCACGGCGATCAGCACGACGAGCACCAGCACCAGCATCCAGGGCAGGGCCCAGCCGTGCGCGGTGACCTGGACCGGCTTGAGCGAGGTGGTGGAGCCCGAGGCGTCGGTGAGCAGGGGTGTCACTGTCGCGGTCGCGGCCAGCGAGATGGCGGGAGCCACCCCGTGCACGGGGACCGTCACGTCCCAGCTCTCACCCGGAAGCAGCTCCGGCGGCGCGGCGACATCCTCGGCCCGCACCCGCAGCAGGCCGAACGGGCCCGACACGGTCACCGCCTGCTTACCCGACAGGGCCGCGTTGCCGACGTTGTGGACCTTGTAGGTGATGGTGGCGTCACCCTTGCTGAACGGGTTGGTCGGCCCGGCGTACGTGACGTGGAGGTTCTCGATCGCGAGGTTCGGCTTCAGCTCGCCGCCCACCCGCAACTTGATCCGGATGCCGAGGCGCCGGTCGACGTTGATCCCCTCAGCCTGGTCGGCCTGGGTCAGCGTGGTGAGGATGCCACCGACGTAGTCGCCGGGCGTGGCGTTCTCCGGAACGTTGACAGTGAAGGGGACCTGGGCGGTCTTTCCGGGTTGGATGATGACGCTGCCGGCGTTCGGCTTCACCCAGGCGCCGATCGCGATGGACTTCTTGTCCCTGGTGAGCAGGTCGAGCTGGCCGGCGTCGGTGGTGAAGCCGTCGGCCGCGTACACGGAGAGGGTGAGCGCCGCCGGGCCGCGATTGGCCACGACCATGGCGTCCTCGACGGCACCACCCGGATTGACGTTGTAGCTGTAGCTGGACCGGGCCTCGCCGTAGCCGTTGGAGGCCGTCCGGACCGTCCAGGCGACGTTGCCGTCCGCCGCGAGGGCGGGACCGGCGCCGACACCGACGGCCGCGACGACTGCGAGCAGGGACAGTGCCGTCGTACGGAGGCTTGCGGCGGTCGTGGTCTTCCAGCGAGTTACGGACGGTCGCATCTCAAGTCCTTGTGGTGATCTTGGTAGTGGGTGAACCGGTGGCGGGGTAGGCCCCGAAGGTGCCTACCCCGCCGAATGGAACAGTCCGGTCAGCTGCTCAGTGCGGTGATCGTGAGGGTGGTGCGGTAGCTGCCCTTCGCGATGCTGTCCGGGATCTTCAGATCCAGGTCAGCGCCGAGCTTGGCGCCGCCACGCGGGTGACCCTGCGCGGCCGCGGCGAGCGCGCTGGAGACCGAGAGGCCCTTGCCCTGGTCGTCGAGGGACGACAGGACCGGGGCACCGGCCTCGGCACCCGCGCCGGCGTCGAGCACGTACGGGTTCCAACCGAGGTAGGAGCCGGAGAACGTCTTGTCGGCGTCCTGGAAGTCGCCGACGTTGGCCGAGATCGACCACGGGGCGAGCGACCGGCGGCTGTCCGACACGAGGATCGGGTTGATCTTGCCGTTGGCCTGGAAGTAGGTGCCGTTGCGCTCCTGCGCGGTACCCAGGTCGACCAGACCGTTGTAGCCGTCGATCGTCCAGCCGAACTCGCCCGGAGCCGGGTTCGGCACGTTGACCTGGATGGCCTGGCCGTCACCGTGGAACGGGTGCACCGTCACGTTGTCGACGATCGAGCCGACCGGCTGACCGTCCGGAGTGTTGACGCAGGACAGGCCCTTCTCGACGGCCGCGTTCGGCGCCGCGCAGGTGCCGCTGCGAACGTTCGCGAGAACCAACTTGTCGCCGCGAACCTGCACCTTGACGTAGCTGCGCACGTGCTCCTGGTTCTGCACGGAGTTGTACCAGTACTTGTTCGCGTCCAGCGGGTCCGGGCCGTTGCCACGGATGCCGGTGCCGGTGGCGTCCGGCTTCTTGATGTCGTAGTACTTCGAGCCGGAGGCCGAGTTGGCCGTCACGTAGATGACGCCACCCGGGCCGGGGAACACGTCGGCAGCGCCCGGCTTCTCAGCCGGGTTCTCCTTCTGGCCGTTCTTGATGGAGTAGCTGCGCGAGTAGCTGTGGTCGTGGCCCTGCAGGACCATGTCGACGCCGAGGTTGGAGAACGCGGTGGTGAAGTCTTCCCGCCGCTGCTTGTTGTCGGTGTCGGTCGCGTGGCTGGCCGGCGAGTAGATGGAGTGGTGGTAGACCAGCACCTTCCACTTGGCCTCGGAGCCGTGCTTGTTGATGACGTCGGTGACGTACGCGACGTGCGCCGCGTCGCCGCCGGCGGAGCCGTCCGCCGGGTTGGCGTAGCTGTTGCTGTTCAGGTCGATGAACAGCACATCCTTGTGGATGAACCAGTAGTCGCCGCCGGACCGGGTCGCCTGGTCCCCGTTGTAGTACGCGGACGAGCGGTCGGTGTTCGGGGTGAAGTGGTGCTGCTCGTAGGACTTGCCGCCGACGTCGTGGTTACCGATGGTGGCGACGAGGGGGATCTGACGCAGCTGCTCGGGGGCCAGGAACGAGGTCCACTGACCCTCGTCGTTGGCGCTCTCGACGTGGTCGCCGGCGGAGACCAGCAGCTCGGCGTTCGGGTTGGCCGCGGTGGCGACCTTCAGGGTGTCCTCCCAGCCGGCCTGGTCCTTCAGCCGGTCACCGGAGGAGCCGATCTGCGGGTCGCCGAAGAACAGGAAGTCGTAGTCGCCCTCGAAGTCCTGCGTCTTGAAGGCGTACGCCGGGGACCAGCTGCCCTCGGCGCCGACCCGGTACGAGTACGCCGTCTTCTCACGCAGGTTGCTGATCGTGGCGTGCCGGTTGAAGCCGGTGGTGGAGGTGTTCGCCGCACCGACGGCGTCGAAGCTGACCGCGCCGGCCGGGAACTCGCCGTTGACGATCTCGGCGGTCGGGGCGAGCTGGATCTTCTGCGCGGTGTCGGCGGAGGAGTACCAGCTCACGATGCGCTGGGTCTCGTTGGCGCCGACGCCGAGGACCACGCCGGTGATCGTGGTGGACTCGGCCGCGCTCGCGGTGGCCATCAGGCCACTGCCGAGGGCCGCGCCCATACCGAGGAACCCGGCTGCGACCCCGGCGACCAGGCGCCGCCGCACGAGCGCGGAGGCCCGTGTCGAGGTGCTCAATGTCATCGACATTGTTCCCTTTTCAAATAGAGAAATGGATTGTGCCTTCACCCGACGCTGGGGAAGCAATTCCACGCTTTCGCCGCCCGATGAACCGACCATGAACGTGATCTTGCGAAAGACTGCACTTCACGAACTACTTAGCCCTACTCATGATCCAGAAATGCGCTGCACAAACCAGATCAACCCCATAATGGACACGGCTGCGGAAACAGCCCCGGTCGCCCAGAGGCCGGCTTTCGGCGCACGGCGGCGCAGCACGAACAGCAGCGGAAAGACGGCAGCGATAATCGTCAACTGAACGGCCTCGATGCCGACGTTGAACACCAGCAGCGACCACAGCAGGGTCCACGACCACGCCTCGTCGATACCCAGCGCGCCCGCGAAGCCGAGGCCGTGCACGAGGCCGAAGCAGAACACCACACCGAGGCGGATCCAGCCGGCCCGATCCAGGCTGAAGTGGCCGCGCCCGGCCGTCTCCAGGTCGGCCGCGTGCTCACCACGCCGCCAGATCCCCCACAGGTGCCAACCAGCGACGACGGCGATCGACAACGCGATGATCGGCTCCACGATCACCCCCGGCACCTCGACCAGGCCGAGCGCGGCGAGCATGAACGTCACCGAGTGCGCGAGGGTGAAGCTGGTGGCTGCGAGCACGATCTCCCGAAGCCGCCGAGACCCGGCGATGAGCGCCAGCAGGAACAGGATGTGGTCGATCCCAGTCAACAGATGCTCGGCGCCCAGGAGGAAGAACTCGCCGAACCGCTGGTACCAGGCCTGCGCGGTCGAGAAGGACGAGTTGGCGGCGTCGAGCGCCGCGCTGCCCGAACGGCCGTCGATCTCGTAGGTGACGATCGTCTTCGTACCCTTGACGTAGCCCTCGCCATCCGGGAAGAGGCCGCTGCGCACCACGTGCTCGTCGACAGGCTCCGGGCAGGTCCAGTCGAGCAGCAGGTCCGCGTACGGCACACCCTCGCGCTCGCCGATCGTCGCGTCACCCACCTGGGTCGGTCGGCAGGCCGCGCCCCGGGAACTCACCGAGAATCGGTCGGAGACGTACCCGAGAACCGCCGACGCGTGACCCTTCAGGGCAGCGGCCTGGGCGGCGGTGTCGCCCGCCTCGAACGCGGCGGTTCCCGCCTGGAAGAGCGGGTCGTCGTCGCCGGCATCCGCCGCGGACACGACGAGGAGGTCGTATTCGAGCTCCACCTCGGTTCGAATGTGACCCTCATCTCCCGCCGCAATTTTCGCGTACACAGTCGACGAGAAGCCGTGCGCGGACGCCGGCTTGGCTCCCAGAAACGGAACCACCGCTGCGGCGAAACCGACAGCGGCGACGATAACGGTACGGCGGATGCGGCCTGACATTCGACTCCCTCGGTTGGCCAGTGCACGTTGCATGCCGTGGGTGAACACCAACCCGCGCACCGACGAACCGCCGGAGAACAACTTCCCCGAACGGCCGCCCACCGATTACCGGTGACCGGAATTGAGATAGGAATACGAAGAAGTACGCGCACTTTCCGCCACCACCCGGAGGACGATCACCTTGCGCCCCCCGCTTCGGGCCGTTGCCATGCTGGCCGCGACCGCCGCGCTGGTCACCGCGTGCAACTCCAGCGACGACTGGTCCGAGCCACGTCCGGCGCCCAGCGCCATCGGCACTCTCGGCCCGGGGTTCGTCGACCCCTCCACGAAGCCCGCGCCGGAGGCGACCATCACCCCGCAGCCCGGCTCGTGGGCCGACGTCCACCCGCCGAAGGACTACCGGGTCGTCCTGTTGACCAGCGGTGCGGACAACCCGACGAAGGCCCTCGTGACGGCGGTGAAGGAGTGGGCCGACGACGAGCACGTCGACCTGAGGACCATCGTCGTCGGCAACGCGCACGACACCGTTCCCAGCATCGCCAAGGCGATGGAGATGGGCCCGGACCTCATCGTCAGTGCGGGCAACGACCTCATCGACGGCCTCGCGCTGGTCACCCCGAACCACCTGGACGAGAAATTCCTCGTGGTCGGCGCGGAACTCGCCGAGCCCACCCACAACGTCACAGCGGTCGACTGGGAGGGCGCGTCGTTCCGTGGCGAGGGGCTCGGGATGTCCTCGACGTACGACCCGAACTCGTTCACCGCGGACCGGTGCGCGGCGGCCGTCCGGGCGGGCGTGGCCGCCGTCCTCAACGACCTGACCGGGCTCGTGGTCTGGCTCTGACGCTCGGGCTCCGCCGCGCAGCCGCGCGACCCGGCGCGGAGGCTGTGCGCCTCCGCACCGGGCCTGCGGGTCACCCGGTCGAACAGGTGGGAGTCATCCCCGCACCGGTGCCGCTGCCCTGGTAACCGAACTCGGTCGACTGCCCGGCCGCGATGGCGCCGTTGTAGGCGACGTTGGTGAACTGAACGGTCCCGGTGCTGCCGCTCCGGTTGGCGCTCCAGATGCTGGTGATGCTGGCACCCGACGGCAGAGTCATGGTGACCGTCCAACCGTTGATCGGCGCGGTGCCAGCGCTCACCCGCACCGTGGCGACGAAACCGCCCGTCCACTGGTTGACCGACACCGTCGCCGCACAGCCACCACCAGTCGGGGGCGGGGTGGTCGGAGGCGGCGTGGTGGGGGGCGGCGTGGTCGGCGGCGGCGTGGTCGGGGGCGGTGTGGTCGGCGGCGGGGTGGTCGGGCCGTCAGCCAGGACCGGGGTCGGCCAGTCCCGCCAGTCGGCCAACCGGCCGAGCGCCCTGCTGGAAATCCGGATCACACCCGGCTCGTTGCCCGTCTTCAGCAGGAACTTGCGGATGTTGTTCTGCAACGGGGTACGCCACTCCGGGCGGTTGGCGCAGTGGCTGCCGTCCTGGACGTCGGACCAGTAGGTGATGTTGTCGCCAGCGCCGAGCGCCTTGTAGACCTCGGCACCGCCCAGGGCCGCGACGCTCGCCGACCGGGGGCCGAGGTTGGCGATGTGCGGGTTGTCCATGATGAACAGTCCGCGCGGTGCCACCATGGCGACCATCTCGTGGGTGTCCACCGGGAGCCGGTTCGGGCTGCCGGTGAAGGACCCGAACGCGTCACCCAGCCAGGGTTGCTCCCCGTACGCGCTGCTGAGGCTCTGCGCGCCCTCACCCGGGATGCCCCGGAAGATGGGGACGCCCGCGCTGCCCGACTCGATCGGCATGGTCAGGGCGATGCGCTGGTCGAACACACCGATCGCGAAGGCGCCCTTGCCGTAACGGGAGCAACCGGTGACGCCCATCGCGTCCGCCTTGAGGATCCTGCCGTTAGACTGCTCGATGACGTCGATGATCCGGCTGACGCCCCACCCCCAGGCGGCGAGCAGTCCGGTGCTGCTCGATGAGCCGTAGATGCTGTAGAACGCACCCTGCTTGTTGTTCCGGGGAGTGCCCTCGCGGCCGACTGCCAGTGGGTCGTAACTGATCACGGCAGCGCCGGCGGCCTTGATGGTGGCCGTGTCCGCGCCGAACCCGCCGACGACCACGACGGCCGGGAAGGGACCGGTGCCGCTCGGCAGTTCGACCCGCGCCGAGAAGGTGGAGCTCCTGCCGTTGTGTGCCACGTTGACGGTGATGCTGCTGTTGGACACCGTCCCCGTGACCGTCGCGGGCTTGGCGGGCTTTTCGCCGAAGACGAACTTCTCGGCAAGCTCCTTGATCTCCGCCCGCCGGCAGCGCCATTCGGACTTGGCGGTGATGGTCGTCCCGTTCAGCTTCTTGAAGGGATCGGGAAGCCTGGCGTTGGTGGGCAGCGAGCCCAGGTCAGGCAGACCGGGCACGGCGCAGTCGACGCCCTCGTCCTCCACTGCCGCGGCCAGCGTGCCCACAGCGGCCTGAGCGTTCGTCGTTCGTGTCACTACCGATACCGATCCGGCGACCGTGAGCGCTGCCAGCGCCAGCACGACGACCGGGAACCGGGTCCTGGAACGGCCCGAGGGGATGGTCACTAGAGGTCTCCTTCCGAGGTGGTGGTTACAGGAAGGGACGAAGCGAGATCGATGATCACGATTGCCAGCCACGTAAAGCCTGAGCCAGCCCATCGCAGAGTGTCAATGTTTTTCCGAAAGTTTCGGGCCCGTCTTATCGAAACCTTTCGACGCCAGCGTCCGGCTCGACGGCCGGCATCACGTCCACGCCGAGCACCCCCGGCACAATCGTGGCCCGCTGTCGCGGCTGCTCACCTCGGCCCGCGGTCCAGGAACTCGTACGTGGTGGTCAGGCCCTCGGGCAGGTCGGGGACCAGGGCGTTGGTGCCGTCGACCACCTGGACGTAGCGCTTGCCCTGGAAGATCGAGTAGCTGCCATCAGGCACCTGATCGATCCGGAAGAGCTGCGTCGAGGCGGCGGCATCACACGCCCGGCCGCGTACGCTGCCCGGAGCGGCGTCGTGCACGACGGTCATGCAGATCGCGTCGGCACCGGACGCCAGGACGATCCGGTACCTGTCGCCCTCGGGGCGCAGCACCCACAGCGCCCGAACGTCGATGCCCTGTTCGGTGGTGGCCCGCACCTGATCGCCGTCACGGTCGATCGCCAACGTGGCCCCGCGCATGCCGGGCAGCACGATCTGGACCTGCCGGCGGCCGCCGAGGATCTCCTGCGGTCCCGCCGAGGCGGTCGCGGACGGGACCACTGGCGGTGCGACCTGGGTGGCCGGACCGGCACCGGGCGTGTCGACGTTGTTCCGCACCTGCACCACTGCGGTGCCAGCGGCGAGGGCCACCACGGCCAGCCCCGCTGCGCCGACGGCCGTCCGACGCCGCCGACGCCGGTCGCTGCGGTGCCGCAACGTCTCTGCCCCCGGCAGGATGGTGACTCGCCGGACCTCGTCCACGATCGCGGTGAGATCGTCGCGCGGATCAGCCATGGGAGGTCTCCTCCTGGTGCGCATCGGTCAGCAACCCGGCCATCGCTCTCCGACCACGGGCGAGGTACGTCTTCACGGTTCCGACGGGGGCCTGCATCTCGGCTGCCACCTCCGCGACGCTGAGGTCGTTGAGATGGTGCAGCACAACCGCCCGCCGCTCGTTGGCGCTCAACCGTTGCAGCGCCTGCAACAGCGCGACGTGATCCTCGTTCAGTCCCGGCACGCCCTGGTCGACCGCGGCCCGGCGGTGCGCGCGGACCCGGTTGAACGCCTTGCGCCAGCTGCTCACCGCGATCCGGGAGGCCACCCGGCGGACCCACGCCTCCGGACTGTCCGTCTCCCGCACCGTCGCCCATCGCTGCCAGGCCCGCATGAACGCCTCGGCGACGGCGTCCTCCGCCTCGGCGCGGTTGCCGGTGAGCGCGTACACGTGACCCACGACCCGTCCCGCACAGGCCGCGTAGAGGGCGTCGAACTCTTCGGCGTCACGCATCCGACCGGTGCCCTCCCATGCCTCGTCCCCTGGTCACCGCCGCATGGAACTCGCCCGGGTGGACCGGCCGCGTCGGCGCGGGGCGCGATTGTGGCCTCCGTCACACCGCAGTGATCAACCTAACGACCTGGCCAGGCGTCATCGTGCCGACCCGGGAGACGCCCGTGGCGGAGAGGACGATGTGCGACGACGGCAACGACGCGCCCTGACAGCCGGCGTACTCGCGACCGCGCTGGTGGCGGCGAGCCTGACCGCCCAAGCGGCGAACGCGCAGGAAAAGCCGACGGCCACGGCCCCCGGCACCCACGGAACCTTCACCCTGATCACCGGGGACCGGGTGTCGCTGGACGCGGCGGGTCGCCCGCAGATCCAGCGCGGGCCGGGTCGGGCCGCCATGCGGTTCGTGAGCAGCCGGGAGGACGGTCACCAGTACGTCATCCCGGTGGACGCGATGCCGCTGGTGCGGGACGGGCGGCTCGACCGGCGCCTGTTCGACCTCACCACGCTCGGCGAGTTCGGCTACGACGACCGGGCCGCCGAGTTGCCGCTGCTGGTCGCGTACCCCGAAGACATGGCGGCGCGGGCACGGACCGCGACCACCGGGGGTGCCGGGCGGGTGCGGGCCGACCTCCCGGCCGCGCACGCGCTCGCGGTCCGGGCGGACCGGGACGACAGGGTGACCCTCTGGACGTCGCTCACCCGGGGTGCACCGTCCGCGCGCACCCTCACCACTGGCGTCAGCCACATCTGGCTGGACGGCAAGCGCACTGTCTCCCTCGATCGCAGCGTGCCGCAGATCGGTGCCCCGGCGGCCTGGCAGGCCGGTTTCGACGGCACCGGCGTCACCGTCGGCGTGCTGGACACCGGGATCGACGCCAGCCACCCCGACTTCGCCGGCCACCTCACCGAGGTCCGGGACTTCACCGGCGGCAACGACCCCGGCGACGCGGTCGGCCACGGCACCCACGTGGCGTCGACGATCGTCGGCAGCGGCGCCGCCTCCGGCGGCAGGTACCGCGGGGTCGCGCCGGGGGCGAAGCTGCTCGTCGGCAAGGTCTGCGCCACCACCGAATGCCAGGACTCGGACATCATCACCGGCATGCAGTGGCTCGCGCCGCAGGCCCGGGTGGTCAACCTGAGCGTGGGCGGCGACGACGCACCCGGCCTCGACCCGCTGGAGACCGCGGTCCAGGAGCTGAGCCACCGGTACGGCACCCTCTTCGTGGTCGCGGCCGGCAACGAGGGGAAGCCGAAGTCGGTCTCCTCGCCGGCCTCCGCCGACGACGCTCTCGCCGTCGCCGCCGTGGACGCCGACGATCAGCGGGCCTACTTCTCCAGCCGGGGCCCGCGCGTCGGCGACAACCACATCAAGCCCGAGATCAGCGCGCCGGGCGTCGACATCGTGGCCGCCGCCCCCGGCGGTGACTACGCCACCATGTCGGGTACGTCGATGGCGACCCCGCACGTGGCCGGCACCGCCGCGATTCTCGCCGGGCAACACCCGGACTGGACCGGCCCGCAGCTCAAGGCCGCCCTGATGGACTCGGCCAAGCCGACCGGCGAGGACACCATCTACGAGCAGGGGGCCGGCCGGGTGGACATCGCCCGCGCGGTCGCCCAGCCAGTCGCCACCGACATCGCCGCCATCGACTTTCCGGTGCAGCGCTGGCCGCACGCCGACGACAGCCCGATCACCCAGGTCGTCGGCTACCGCAACACGGGCACCGCGCCGGTCACCCTGACGCTGGCCATCGCTCCGGCCCCGGCGGGCATGCTCACCGTCAGCCCGGCCACGCTGGTGGTGCCGGCCGGTGGCCGCGCCGAGGCGACGATCACTGTGGACACCCGGGTGGACGCCCCGGACGGCGTCTACCAGGGCGCGCTGACCGCGACCGGCGCCGGCGACCTGCGGGTACGGACGCCCTTCGTGTTGAACCGTGAGATCGAGAGCTACGACGTACGGCTCGACCACACCGGACGCGACGGCAAGCCGGCCACCGAGTACACGACAGTGGCGGCGAACCTGACCACCGGCGAGTTCAGCACCCTCCCCGCGACACCGGGCGGCGGCGTCCTGCGGCTGCCCAAGGGTCGGTACGCGCTGTACAGCACCATCCACGAGGGTGCCGTGTCGACCCTGCTCGCGCAGCCGGTCCTGGACGTACGCGGCCCGGTCACCGAGGCGGTCGACGCCCGCACCGCCAAGCCGGTCGCGTTGACGGTGCCGCAGCACGACGCCGCGCCGACCTCGATCAACGTGAGCGCCAACTGGGACGACGGCCTGCGCTACCCCGGCGTCCAACTCAGCGGAGTGTCCTTCACGGACGTCTTCTTCGGCCGGCTCGGACCCGCCGCCGCGGCACCCGAGTTCACCGCGACGCTGGGCGTCGGGCTCGCCCGGCCGGGCAGGGACAGTACCTTCCGGAACAGCCCCTACACCTACGACCTGGCGTACGTCAGCACTGGCGACATGTTCACCGGCCTGACCAGGAAGCTGTCGTCGAAGAACCTGGCCACGGTCAAGACGACCTACCGCAGCCAGTCCACGACGGCTACGGCCACCCGCTTCCACCGCGCGTCGGCGCCCGGAGGCGCGGGCCCGATCGGGTCGAACACGCCTGTCGACCTGCCGTTCAAGGGCACCGAGTACTACAACACCGACGGTGGCATCGTCTGGACGTCCACGTTCGTCGAGGGGGACAACCTCACGACGCAGGACTCGACCTTCAGGTCGGGGCGTACGTACACCCAGACCTGGAACGCGGCGCCCTTCGGACCCACAGTGACCCAGGCGCCGACCCTGTCACCCCTGGGGTACGCGGGCCGCGACGGCGACACCATCTCCATCGCGTCGGTGCCGCTGTTCGGCGACGCGACCGGTCGCCCCGCGAGCCGCGACGACCAGCCGGTGCGGTTCCGGCTGCTGCGCGACGGTAAGGAGATCGGCACCTCGGACAGCCCGTGGGCCGAGTTCGCGGTGCCCGCCGGGAAGGCCACCTACCGGCTGGAGGCGACCGCCACCCGAGGCGCACCGGACACCCTGTCGACGTCGGCCTCGGTGGCCTGGACCTTCACCTCGGCGCACACCACGTCGCCGGAGCGGTTGCCTCTGACCACGGCTCGCCCGACGCCCATGCTCGACGACACCAACACGGCACGGACCGGCCGGATCATGACGATCCCGGTGGCGCTGGACCGGCAGGCCGGCTCGAAGGCCGCGCCCAACCGGACGCTCGCCGTGTCCGCGTCGTTCGACGACGGCCGGACCTGGGTCGCCCTGCCGGTGATCCGAAACGTCGCGCTGATCAGTCATCCACGACGGGCCGGATTCGTCTCGCTGCGACTGACCGCCACCGACACCGTCGGCAACACGGTCACGCAGACGATCCAGCGGGCCTACCGGATCGCCTGACGCATTGCCCGGTCCGGGGCGGTCGCTGGAGCCGCCGCCCCGGACCGGACCTCAGTGCCTCGGTGCCTCAGGCGGTGAGGGCGCCGTCGATGGCGATGGACGCGCCGCTGATGAAGGTGGCCTCGTCGCTGAGCAGGAACGCGGTGAGCGCGGCGACCTCGTCGGAGGTGCCGGCTCGTCCGGTCGGCTGCGCCGACAGGTAGCGCTCCGCGATCTCCGGGGCCTGGCTGACCACGCCCTGCCAGAGCGGAGTGTCGATCAGGCCGGTGACCAGGGCATTGACCCGCACACCGGAGCGCGCCACGTCGAGGGCCGCCGAGCGCGTCAGACCGATGACCCCGTGCTTCGCCGCGTTGTAGGCGGCCTGGGTCCCGTCGCCCTTCACGCCGGAGACCGAGGCGTTGTTGACGATCGCACCACCGCCGGAGGCGATGATCGCCGGGAGCTCGTACTTGAGGCCGTAGAAGACGCTCGTCAGGTTGAGGGCGAGCGACCGGTGCCAGTTGTCGCTGTCGGTCTCGCGCACGCTGGCCATTGGGCCACCGCCGGCGTTGTTGAACGCGCCGTCCAGTCGCCCGTACTCCGTCACGGCGGCGTCGACGAGCCGCGCCATGTCCTCCTCGACCGTCACGTCGGTGGGCACGAAGAGGGCGCTGCCGCCCGCGTTCCTGATCTGCGCGGCGACCTCCTCGCCCCGGTCCTTGTCCCGGGCGCCGATGACGACGCGGGCCCCTTCCGTGGCCGCCCGCTGGGCGAACGCCAGGCCCATGCCCTGCGTACCGCCGGTCACGACCAGCACCTTTGCTTCCAACCGTCCAGACATCTCGTCTCACATCCACTTCGACTGGTGAGCCGCCACGGGGCCCGCAGGGCTCTTCGTGGGACGGAACGCTAACCTTTTCTGGAACGTTCGACAAAGTAACGACAGTCACAGACGGCGCCTCTGCAGCCGCGACTGCCTCTTGCTTGGGTGTCTTCAGCGGACAAGTGCACTGATTTAGACCTGGCGATCACTCAGAACGACGCTGTAATCGCAGGCACATTCTTTGGTGAGCGTTCCATAAACTAGTTAGCGTTGGGCGAGTCGTCCGAATCCACACAAACCACTCTTAAGGAACAATCATGCCCACAGGTCGCGCCGCTCCGGAGTCCCAGCGGTGGAAGGCCCTGCTGTTCATCTCCATCGCTCAACTGATGGTGGTGCTCGACGGGGCGGTCATGAACATCGCGCTGCCCTCGGCGCAACAGGCGCTGCACTTCACCGACGGGAGCAGGCAGTGGGTGGTGACCGCGTACGGTCTGGCCTTCGGCGGTCTGCTGCTGGTCGGCGGCCGGATCGGTGACATGGTCGGGCGCAAGCGCACCTTCCTGATCGCGCTGGGTGGCTTCGCGATCGCCTCGGCCATCGGCGGCCTGGCCGTCAACGCCGCGATGCTGCTGCTCGCCCGGGCGCTCCAGGGTGTGTTCGCGGCCCTGCTCGCGCCGGCCGCGCTCTCGTTGCTCTCCCTGTCCTTCACCCAGCCGAGGGAACGCGCGAAGGCGTTCGGCGTGTTCAGCGCCGTCTCGATCGCCGGCGGCGCTGTCGGTCTGATCGTGGGCGGGTTGCTCACCCAGTACCTGAACTGGCGCTTCGCGATGTTCGTCCTCGTGCCGATCGCGGTCATCGGGATCCTGGGCGCCAGTCGCACCGTCCACGACGACGGCGAGCGGCACCGCGCCCGACTCGACCTGCCCGGCGTACTGCTGGCCAGCTCCGGACTCGTCGGTCTCGTCTACGGGTTCGGTGTCGCCGAGAGCCGCGGATGGTCGGCGGGGGTGACCATCGGGTCGTTCACCGCCGGGGTGCTGCTGCTGGCGGCCTTCGTCGTGGTGCAGGCGCGGGTCACGTCCCCCTTGCTGCCACTGCGCGTCCTGACTGAACGCAACCGGGCCGCCGCGTACCTCTCGGTGGGCCTTGCGATCGTCAGCATGTTCGGGATGTTCCTCCTGCTCAGTTACTACTTCCAGCAGGTCAAGGGATGGTCGCCGGTGATGGCCGGGTTGGCGTTCATGCCGATGGCCGTGCCGCAGGCCATCGGCGCCACGCAGATCGGCGCCCGACTCGCGCACCGGATCGCACCCCGGCCGATCATGGTCGGCGGGTACCTCGTCACAGCGGTCGGTCTGGTGCTGCTGGCTCTGCTCGACGCGGACAGCGGCTTCCTGGAGATCGCGTTCAGCGAAGCGGTGATCGGGCTCGGCATCGGCACCGCGTTCATGCCCGCGATGAGCATCTCCACCCATGGCGTCGAGCCCAGGGACGCCGGCGTCGCCTCCGCGATGATCAGCTCGTCGCAGCAGGTCGGCGGGTCGATCGGCACCGCGCTGCTCAACACCATCGCGACCAGCTCGGCCGCCACCTACCTGCTCTCGCACGGTGGCCCGGCGGCGCGAGTCCAGGAGCGGAACGAAGCCCTGATGCACGGCTACTCGGTCGCGTACTGGGTCGCCGTCGGATTTGTGGTCGCGGCGGCAGTGGTCTCGGTGGTCATGGTGAACGCCGGTGCCCCGAAGCACGTCCCGGCCCCGACTGACGCCCTCGGGGACGTCACCCCGGTGCCCGTGCACTGATCGCTGTCGCGCCTGCCGATCCGGCGCGGTGACCGAGGACACGGTGCACCGACTCCGCTGAGAGGGTGGAATCAGGGGTGTGAGCAGAGAAGGCACCGGCGAGTGACGTCGTGAGGTCCACTCTTTCGAGCCGCGATGCGGGTTCGTCCAGCGCTGGCACGACGCCCTCAGCGAACGAACCGGTTCGCGTGACGCCCGCCCATCGGCAGCGCTGGGCGGTGCAGATCATGGCTGTCGCGCCCGACGACCAGGTGCTGGAGATCGGCTGCGGTCGGGGAGCTGCCGTCTCCCTGGTCGCCGGCCAACTCACCACCGGTCGGATCGTCGCCATCGACCGTGCCACGACGATGGTGCGGCTCGCGACCGAACGGAACCTGAGCCACATCGACGCCGGTAGAGCCGAGATCCGGCGAGCAGGGTTCGAGTCGGCCGACCTTCCGACCGGCCACTTCACCAAGATCTTCGCAGTGAACGTCAGCCTCTTCTGGTTGGGCGACGCGGCGCAGCAGATCGCTCGGATGCGCAGCCTGCTGGCGCCGGGAGGGCGGCTCTACGTCTTCGGCGAGCGACCCACCGAAGCCCACGCCACCGCGAACCTCACAGCGACCGAACTACTGCTCGAAACCCACGGTTTCGCCACGACCACATCGAGCGCCACCCGTGGTCAGGGCCGGGTGCTGACCTGTGTCACCGGCACGCCGATCCGGTGAGTCTGGGCTGATCGCAGCGTTGACATGAGCCGGGCGGGCTCGGCGTGACGCCGAGCCCGCCCGTTCCGTGTCAGTCGAGCTTGATCAAATCGGGTCAGCGCTGCAGGGTCAGCAGACCCGGCCGGTACGGCAGCAGGCCGTAGTCGACGCCGTCGGAGCTGGGGGAACGCCCCTGGTAGAGCAGTTGCAGGTTGCAGGCGTCCACTGTCATCGTCTGGTCGGCGTTGGTGCGCAGCAGCTCACCGTGGCTGATGTCGTTGGTCCAGGTCGCGCCGCTGTTGACCTTGCCCGCGAACGGGTTGCTCTGGGACGCGGCCTGCGGCGTCCACGAACCGTTCAGGCTGGTCGCCGTGAACGAACGGAAGTAGCGGCCCGTCGAACCGATCGCCTCGACGATCATGAGGTACTTGTTCAGACCCTGCAGCTTGTAGACCTGAACGGCCTCGAACAGGTTGTTCGTGGTGTCGCTCATGATGGTCGTGTAGCTACTGCCGAAGTTGCCCGGGAAGTTCCCGATCGGCATGCTGGCCCGGTAGATCTTGCCGTTGTCCCCGGCGAAGAACAGGTACATGTTCGTACCGTCACCGATGATCGTCTGATCGATCGGACCGGTACCGGACCCGGTGATGCTTCCGGTGAACAGCGGCTGCGCCGCGGACCAGCCGTTCGCGTTGGTGGGGTTGGTCGAGGTCCGGTAGGAGAACGCCGTGCCACCCCACTGGTAGGTGAGCACCCAGATGTTCTTCGGCGCGAAGTAGAAGAGCGACGGCGCGACAGTCCCGGAGTTCATCGTGTTCTGGGTGGCCGAGGCCATCTGCGAGTAGTTCGAGAAGAGGCTGAAGTTCATCGAACCCCAGCTGCTACCGAAGTCGTGCGTGGTGGCGTAGACCAACTGCTGGCCGTTGTACGGGGCGACGGTGAAGTCCTTCAGCGACACCCAACCCGACTTCGGGTTCGCCAACACTCCGGTGGAGGACCACCGGTACGTCGAGGGAAGGTCGCACGTGCCGCCCGGCGGCGGGGTCGTCGTCGGCGGCGTGGTTCCGTCGACGCGGACGAACTGCCACTGCTGGTTGGTGCCGTTCCAGTCGTCGTACTGCACGATGTTTCCGCCGTCGGCGGTCGAGGCGCCCTGCACCTCCATCACCTTGTTGCTGTTCCGGTTGATCAACCGGACGTAGCCGCTGTCCGAGTCGGCCAGCCGGAACTGCTGGTTGGTGCCGTTGAGGTCACTCCACTGCACGATGCTGCCACCGTTGGCGGTCGAGAAGCCGGAGACGTCCAGCACCTTGCCGGACAGCCGCGACTTCACCCGGTAGTAGCCACCACCGGAGTCGACGAACTGCCACTGCTGCTGGTTGCCGTTGTTGCGGGCCCACTGGGTGATCCGGGCACCGTCATTCGTGGCCAGGTTGTAGACGTCCAGGGCCTTGCCGCTGTTGCGATTGACCAGCACGTACCACGCGTTCGTGTCGACCGACGCCGCAGCGGCGGGAGACGACACCACCGCTACGGCAGCGCCACCGACCATCAACGCCGCCGCGCTGGCGGCGAGGATGCGGGGCAACCACCAACGCCGCCGCGACGGCGTTGCGATCGATGGAGACCTATCGAGGGCAGACATGATCCTCCTCCAGTGACCAAGAGCCGAACGGCCTGCCCGAGGGTGGGCGTACCGCGACGCGTGGCCGAGCGCGCAGGCGTCAGAGAGTTAGCGTTAACAAGACGCCGGCGCGCAGTGGCGCACGCCTGATTCGAGATCGACGAAGCAGGGCTTGCCCGGAAAGCCAAGGTGTCGTCGTCCTTAGGCATCGACTGTGAGCGATAACATGCCGTTCGTCAAGACGTAATGTGCTGGGAACATCTGCCGCTGCCGGGCTGCGGATCTTGGGGTGGAGCGTCTCGAACCGCATTCCCGCAGGCATCGCCCCAGATCCCAGGCGAGGACCACCACCGAACCCTTGAGGAGGCCCCTGCGAGCGCGTTAACATCGACGACTGCCCATCGCCGGCGGCTCGCTGGCGGCGCCGGTGAACTCAGCCTGACAAGTCGACCGGCAGGAGCGCTGGCGCGGCGACGGTCAGGAAACGAGCGCCGTGCGCGTCGAGGCCCACCGGGTGGCTGGTCCGCAGGGGCCGGGGTACGTCCGAGTCAGACCGCGCCTCGGTCGACCAGGCTGAACGTGGTGTCCAGCGGGGCGTCGCCGAGAAACTCGACGAAGATCTCCTTCTTGGTCGGGCTCCACTGCACCGGGCCGTACTCCTCGTTGATGATGGAGTAGGAGGCGCGCCCCTTGTCGTCCTGGCCCTCACGGAAGATCGTGAACAGGGTTGCCTTGGTGGGCCGACAGTCGGCTCCCACCAGCGACTTGTACCCCTTTGAATCGACCTTGACCCCGAGGCACGGTCGGTGGGTGATCTCCGGGTTGGTGGACTTGATCATGTAGTCGACACCGACCGGTTCGAGCACGAAGAGCGCATCCTTGCCGGTTCCGTTCCCGACCTCGACTTCACCGTGCGACGGCAGCGACAGGTCACCGTCGATCTCCACTACGTGCAGCAGGAATCGCCGCTGACCGGCCAGCATGGCCTGGGTCGGGTCCACGCTGGCCGACGGTGAGGCGGACGGCCTGCCCGATGCGGGCGTGGACGTCGTGGCCGCCGGCCCGCTCGTCGTCGGGCTACCGCTCGGCGTCGAGCCGGTCCGGTCCGGTTTGGACAGCCCACTCAACAGGTGCGGGCCGAACAGGAAAGCGGGCACCAGCACGGCGATCACCGCAGCAGTCGCCCCCAGCGCGGTGAGCCAGCCACGTCCGCGTGGACCCTCGCGACCGGCCGTGGCGCCCTGATCATCACCGCCGGCAGCGGGCGTCACACTCGGTGGCGTCACGCCCGGGAGTTGAGCCGGCCCGCCGGCACCCACCGGAGACGCTGCGGTCAACAACCCGTCGAGCAACTCCCGGGCGGTGGGTCGGGCAGCTGGGTCCTTCTCCAACGCCCGGGAGACCAACTCCCGCAACGGCCCACCGAGCCCGGTCAGGTCCGGCGGTTGAGTGAGGATCCGCATCGCGGTGGCGGTAGCGGAGTCGCCACCGAACGGGCTGCGGCCGGTCGCGGCGTAGGCGACCAGGGCGCCCCAGGCGAAGATGTCCGCGGCCGGGCCGGACGGGCGGCCGGAAGCCGTGTCGAACCGCTCCGGCGCCATGTACGAGACGGTCCCGACCATCTGGTTGGTCCGGGTGTGCTGGCTCGTCGCCTCGAACGCTCGGGCGATGCCGAAGTCAATGACCTTGATCCCGCCCGGCGCGACCAGGACGTTCGCCGGCTTCAGGTCGCGGTGGATCACCCCGGCACCGTGGATGGCGGTGAGCGCGGTGGCCACCCCAACCGCGATGCTGTGCAGTCGCGCCGCTCCCAGCGGGCCCTGCTCCCGGACCACCTGGGCCAGACTGGGGCCCTCGACGTACTCCACCACCAGGTACGGCGGGTCATGGTCCGGGTCGGCGTCCAGGACCTCGGCGGTGCAGAACGGTGGAACCTGGCGGGCGCGGTTCACCTCACTACGGAACCGACCCCGGAACTCCTCGTCGTGCGAGAGTTCCGCACGGACGACCTTGACGGCCACCCGCCGCCCCTGCGGCGAACGGGCCAGGAAGACACTGCCCATACCCCCGTCGCCGAGCCGGTCGAGCACCTCGTACCCACCGAGGCGTGCCGGGTCACCGGGACGCAACCCGTTGCTCACGCCGGGTGCACGCAGACCGCGACCACCGCGCGAACCGTTCCGCCCATCACCCGTTCCCCCCAGGTCACTCCAACGCCGGCCGCAGCCTATCGCCCGCCCACCGAATCCCGTCGATGCCGTCCACCAGTCGGCCGCGACCCGGAGCTTGTCGCCTCGTCACGGCTGGCGCTACTGAAGCCGCCCCTGTCCGTCTGGCCGGGCAGGGGCGGCTTCCGCCCGGGACGAGACCTTTACCGCTTGGAGGCCCAGAAGACATAGACAGCGCCGTACGGCACGGCCACCGTCGCGCCGTCGGTGCAGGCGCCGGCCGGGGCGACGCCACCCGCCGCGACCGTACGAGCTATCGGCGGCTCCACTGCTGGTTGGTCTGGCCGGTGCAGGTCCAGAGGACGAGCTTCGTGCCGTTGCCGGTGCCCACGTTGTACGGGTCCAGGCAGAGGCCGGACTGCACCCCGGTGATGGTGCCGTTGGCGTTGACGTTCCACTGCTGGTTCGTTCCGCCATGGCAGTCGTAGATGGTGACCAGGGTGCCCGGCGAGGTGCCGTAGCCGGCGGCGTCCAGACACTTGTTGCCGTACACGGTCAGCGTCTTGCTGCTCGTGTAGGTCCACTGCTGGTTGGTGCGGCCGTGACAGTCCCACAACTGCACCTGGGTGCCGTTGGTGGTGGAAGAGCCGGGGACGTCGACGCAGCGACCGGACAGGGCACCCACGATCGCAGTGGTCTGCCCGGTGCCGCTGCCCGGGTTGCCGATGCTGCCGGGCACCGACTGCAGCGCGCTGTACCAGCGGGCAGCCATCTTGTCGTATCCGCCGGACGTGGGGTGGACGCCGTCGATCAGGTCGGCGGTGGTGAGTGCGCTGTGCATGTCGACAAGGCGTACCCGCTTGCCGGCGTTCACCTTGCTCTGCACGATGCCGGGGATCGCCGCGTTGAAGGTACGTGCGGCCGCCTCCTGGTTGCTGTTGGAGAGCGGGATGATCTGCGCGACGAACACCTCGGCGGTGGGAGCCGTGGTGGTGATCCGGTCGATCAGGGTGGAGAGCCGGTTCGGCGCGGTGCTCACGTTGTAGTTCTGCAGGATGTCGTTGGTCCCGATGTGCAGCAGAACGGTCTGCGGTCGTTGGGTGTTCAACCAGCCGACGATGTTCGCGTCGATCTGGTCGATGCGCCAGCCGGGATGTCCCTGGTGGTCGTGGTCACCCAGGCTGGCTGGCCCGTTGAACTGCGACCCGACGAAGTCCACCGTGTATCGACCGTTGACGAGCCGCTGCCAGAGCCCGATGCGGTATCCGCCCGGCACCTGGGTGCCCTCGGTGATGGAGTCGCCGAGAGGCATCACCCGCACCCCGCCGTTGGATTCCGCGTTGGCCGGGCCGGTCGAGGTCAGCACCCCGGCGAGGACAACACCGAGTGCGGCAGTCGCCGCGAGCCATCTTGCCCTCGTTCGCATAGGTTTCTCCCCTGCAGTGGTAGTGCTGACCGAGGAGTCAGGCCGTCGCGGCCGTCGCGACATCGGCATGACGATGCCGTCGCAGCACTGGGACGGATTGTTAACGCTAACAGCGATTCCTGTAAATTCTTGTCGCTGATCTGGCCCACGTCAAGCACCAGCAACCTCGGTTTCCGCGCACCGAACCAGCGCGATGGCCGCGAGGCACCAGGATGGCGCTGGCGGTGGCGGTGACTTGCCGCCCCCGCTCTCGGCGAGCGGTATACCTGAGAGTCATATAAATACCTCTGAGGTATAGCGCCTTCGATCGACCCGCCCTCCCCGCGGAACGACCGCCGGGATTCGAACCGTCGCTCCTCTGCCGGGCGACGATCCTCCGGGTAGCCGGTTCAGGTATCGATGATGTTGTTGTTCTCGTCGATGCCGTGGCTGCGCCAATAGACGTCCCACTCGTCGTCGACGTGCTGCGGGACCTTGCCCTCCGGGTAGCGGACGTACGGCGGGGTCGGCTCCTCCCCATCCGGGAAGCAGGCGCTACCGCCCTGCCCGCCCACCGCGATCGCCGGATACTCACCGCCAGCGCAGATGTTCTCCTGGAACGAGCAACCGGTGGTGGCCATCAGCCCACCCAGACCGACCATGGCCAGGGCGATCATGATTCGCGTTCGCATGGAGGGAATTCTGGTCGCCGCAGCCGCGCCTGCCATCCGCACGCGTACTCATCTCGTACCGGGCGTCACGATTCCTCGCCCGGGGTCGACCAGGCCGGAGGTTGTCGGTCCTGACTGTCGACGTCGCCAGCCTCAGGAGGAACCTCGGCAGGTTGAAGACGGAGGAGGCCCTGGCGTTGCGGTTCGAGCATCGCGACACCGAGACCGACGTGAGCCTGCAGCCTCGATCGTCGATGGGTACGTGCCGTTCCCAGTGACGGAATCGGGCAGGATCGTCATCGGCGGCGAAAGCTGGGAGGCGCCGACGTTCGAGAACTCGTGCAGACGCTGCACCAGGCAGGACTCGTCGATGTCTACCGGCTACTCCAATACCCGGTCATCGTCGGCACGGGAAAGCGCCTGTTCCCGGACGGATCGACGCCCGCGACGTTCGCAACCGGCGAAGAGAGCTCGCGCGTACTGCCCGGCGGCGTCGTCTCGCTGACCCTCAACCCCACGAGCCTCGGCGCGATCTCCGCAGGCGCGTACGCGGTCACGGCAGGGCGCTCGGCGACGGTCCTCGACTGACAACGGCTTGCGGCAATCCCACGCCGGCGCAGGTAGGCCCGGCTCGCCTTCGACGCGTACGCCTTGTCGGCCAGGACCCGGTCCGGCCGGTCCTGCGACGACCCGTGGCCAGGCGGGGAACACGAATAGCCCCGAGGATCGCTATGAACGCCGACGTAGGTGGACCATCTCCAGAGGTCGCTCTCGGTAACTCTCCGTAACGGTCAGCCAGCGTCAGCGGCCGGGTCGTGCACCCGCGGGTGCACGAAAAACGCCCCTCTGGTCGACTTCCGTCGACGGCCAAAGGGGCGTTTTCTCTGCTCAACTGCTGTGCGCCCGAAGGGACTCGAACCCCTAACCTTCTGATCCGTAGCCTCGACGGTGCTGTCCCAATCGGTCCGGACCGGCGCTTGGCCCCTGGCCACAGAGCCTGCTGGCGTCCATGCCCGTGCGTCACTGTCCGAGGCCGTTGCTGTCAATCGCTGCTGTCAAGGCAGCCCGGCCTTGCCTCGACCTGGTTGCCGACCACGTCTGCTGGGTAGAGATAGATCTATGGACCCCCAGGACTTGGTCCAGGTGCTGTCGGGCGTCGGCGGCCTGGTGCTGGCCGGCTACGGTGTTCGTCTCCTGCTGACTCGCCGCATGTCGCCTTTTGCCCAGAGGAGGTGGAGGCGGCCGGTCGATGCAGGGATGTGGTTCCTCTGCAGCGGGCTCTCCCTCTTGTCACTCGCAGCGGGATACCTCGGCCTACTCAGCGGCGCGTTCGGCCCCGCAACAGCGTTGACGCTGGCGGCCGTGGCGGTCGTGTTCCTCTCACTCGGCCTCATCAGGTATCGGCCACGTGATAGCAGACGTGGCGGGTCTTCGGACGTGATGTAGCCGCGCTCCTACCGCACCGCCAGTTTGGAAGAGCGTGCTCAACCGGTCGTCATGCCCGAAACGCCTGCCGCAGGCGGGCCGCGTGGTTGCACCTGCTGCCCGCTCGTGACCGCTGGGTGCCACGGTTACTGGCCCGTGGATGGCCCAAGGTGGGGCCCAGTCAGATCAAGCCGCACGAGCGCTGTGGCTAGTGTGGACGCGTGAATGCGCCCCGGCTCGATCGGACGACGTTGGAGTTTGCGATCGGGCTCTCAGAGCGCGCGGGCACGCTCGCCGCCGAGAGGTTTTTCGCGGCTGATTTTGCGCTCGCGATCAAGGCGGACGGTACTGAGGTCACGGATGCTGATCTCGCCGTCGAGACGCTGATCCGTGGCGAGCTGGCGGCACGCTTTCCGGCTGACGAGATCTACGGCGAGGAAACCGGTGCGACGGCAGGCATCTCCGGCCGGCGGTGGGTCATCGATCCGATCGATGGCACCAAGTACTTCGCGTATCGCATCCCCATCTTCGGTACCAACCTTGCGCTTGAGGACGAGTACGGTCCAGCCCTTGCCGTGATCAACCAGCCAGTGGCCCGTCAACTGGTCTATGCAGGCCGCGGCTGCGGATGCCGTGTCCGCACTGACAGCAGGGATCTCGTACCGGTGCTGCGGGACAACCCTGACTTGGCCGCCGCCCGGGTGGAGCTCGTCAATCCGGCTGGCTGGCCCGCTGATCTGCTACTCACGCTGCATCGCCATACGCGCATCACCGGTCACCTGGGCGGCATCGGCGGTTTGCTCACCGGCCTGGTAGACGCGTTGGTGATCGCGGGTCCTGAGATGGGATACGAGGACCTCGCACCGCTACCGCTGATTCTTGAAGAGGCTGGCGGAAGGGCGACTGACCTTCACGGCAACCCGCTACTTGCCGGAGACGGAACTGCCCTGCTCAGCACCGGACGCCATCATGACGCCCTGCTGGACCTGTTAGCGCCCGTCCTGACCGGCTGACTCGGCTTGGCGCCAGTGAGGGATCAGACCGGCTTCCGGTGAGCGGATCTCCTCGTCGGGCAGTCGTAGACCGTCCAGCCTTCCCGGACGGGGACAAGGTGGAGCGCCTCACCAGCCGAACGACCTTGGCCCCGTCCGGGAAGGCTGGTAGCCCTTGTGGTGCCCGGCGAGGTGATCTGCGGCGGCATCTCTGAGGAGGGCCGGGGTTCGGGGCGGAGCCCCGAGGTCTTCGGGTCCTGTCGTCCCTCAATGTGGTCGGCCGGCCCGGCCGATGCCGGCCGGAGGTCGCCAGCAGGCCGGGGCCGGGCCGGCGCGGCCCGCTTGCGGGCCGCCTTGATCTCATAGAGCGGAATTCGGCAGTTCGTGGTGTAGAGCTCTTGCCAGCTCGGCCATGCCGTCCGTACCTTCGCTGATGGCGTCCGCTCCCGCCCTCAGGAGGCGAGCGCGCTTTCCCGGCTTGTTGGCGAACCCGGCTGCATGACCTGCGGCACGGCTGTGTCTCGGTGCTGCTTGCTCTGGGCGTGCCGCCCCGGACGGTGATGGACATCGTGGGGCACAGCACGTTGGAGATGACCATGACGGTCTACGGTCACGTGAGCCTGGACGACAAGCGGGCGGCGCTGGATCAGCTGGGTGGACTGCTCGATGACGGGGTGGAGGAATGACGTTGCTGTCACCGGTTGCTGTCAGGGCCGGTCGCAAGCGACCGGCCCTGTGCGTTTTTCCTGTTCAGATGTGTGCGCCCGAAGGGACTCGAACCCCTAACCTTCTGATCCGTAGTCAGATGCTCTATCCATTGAGCTACGGGCGCTTGTGCTCAGCCAGTGTACACACCCGGCTTTCGCGCGGAGACTCCGGGATTCGAACCCGGGAGGGGCTTTAAGACCCCAACCGCATTAGCAGTGCGGCGCCATAGACCAGACTAGGCGAAGTCTCCCTGGTGATCCTCAGACCACCGCGCCCGAGGATACAGGTCGCCACCCACCGGGAGCAAAACGACTTCCGGGGTACGCCCCCCGGGCTTCGCCCGGGCCCGTGTTTCAACGCTGTGCGCCGGCGTGATCGGGACTACGCTCCATCGATATGCAGGAGCAGCCGCCCAGCGAGTCGACCCGTCGAGAGCCTGCTGAACGAGCGCGTCGGCGCTCCCCACGGGCCACCTTCCGGCCGCCGATCGTGGCCGACGAGCCCGCCGAGGTGGTGGAGCCTGAAGCGGCGGCACCGCCGGCAGCCGCCCCGGCGGGCCAGCGCCCTCGACGGGCCAAGGCTGCCCCGGCGGTGCTCTTCCAGCCACCGGAGCCGGACCGCCCCCTGCCTCGACAGCCCCGGCGCGCACCGACCGAGCTGACCGCCGAGGCCAGCGCGGAGCACACGGAGCACGCGGAGCAGCCGACCGGCGACCATCCAAGTCCAGCAACCGGCCTCGCGTCGACACCGCCGAAGGCGCGGACCGCCCCTGCTCGCAGGGCTGCCCCTCCGCAGGCGGCCGACACGCCCGCCGAGGTGACCCCGGCCACGCCGGCACCCCGCAAGCGCGCCGCAAAACCCACCAAGGCCGCGAGCATCACCGAAGCCGCGAGCACCACCGAAGCGCAGACCACCACCGAAGCGCAGACCATCACAGCCGCGAGCACCACCGGCGAGGCGAGCACCATCACGCCAACGGCCCCGGCCAAAGCCGCAAAGACCACCAAGCGCGCGGCCACCCCACGAAAGAGCACCACGCCGGCAAAGAGCACCACGCCGACAGAGCCCGCCCCCGAACCCGTGGTCGGGCCGCACACGGCGCCCGCCGAGCCGCGGACGGCACCGGCAGCACCCACCGTGCGGCAGGCTGAGCCGGCTCTGCGGCGTACCCCGGAATCGGAGCTGCGCGCGGTCGCCGCGCGCGTGCTCGACCACCCTGGCTTCGCACCGGAGCTGCTGGCTCTGGCCGCGGTGCGGGCGTTCGGGCCCGGCGCGGCCGGGTGGGCCGCTGGGTTGCGTGCCCGGTACCCGGACGCCTCGGCGGACGGCCTGGCCCGGTTGGCGACCCGGCGGTTCGTCCGCTCCGCGGGTGCGGGTGGGGCGACCGCCGCGCTGGCCGGCTTCTTCGCGCCGCTGGCCGAGTTGGCGGCGGTGCTGTGGACGCACTCGGAGCTGGTGCTGCACCTGGCCGCCGCGTACGGCAAGGATCCGACGCATCCCGACCGGGCCGTCGACCTGCTGGTGCTGACCCAGGTGCACCCGGATCGGGCGAGCGCGGCGGCGGCCCTGGCCGCCGCCGAGTCGGCGGGCGACCCGGTCGAGGGGGCGTGGCCGCGGGCGGCGGAGGCGGCTTGGCGGTTGGCCGCGCCGCTCACGGCGCAGGCCGGTGGTTGGGTGGCGTTGCGGCTGGTGGCCCGGTTGCTGCCGGGCGCGGCGGTGCTCGCGGCGGCGTTGGGTGACGCGGCGGCGGCCGACCGGCTCGCGGCCCGAGCGGTGGCCGTCTACCGACCCGACCAGCGCTGACGGGTCAGAGCCAGTCGAACCACTCCCGGGGCAGCAGCGCGTAGCCGACGAAGGCGAACACGTCGAGCAGTGTGTGCGCGATGATCAGCGGCAGCACCCGCCGGGTGCGCAGGTAGAAGAGGCTGAACACGACGCCCATGATCGCGTTGCCGACGAAGGCGCCGAAGCCCTGGTAGAGGTGGTACGAGCCGCGCAGCAGCGCGCTGGCCGCGATGATCGCGGCCAGCCGCCACTGGAGCTGACGCAGCCGGGTGACCAGGTAACCGACCACGATCACCTCTTCCAGCACGGCGTTCTGCACGGCGGCGAGGATCAGCACCGGAACCGTCCACCAGACGTCCGGCAGCGCGGCCGGCACCAGCGTGGCGTTGAGGCCCAGGTGGGCCGCCACCCAGAACAACGCCAGCCCGGGTAGGCCGATCAGCGCCGCCAGGCCGGCGCCGCGCGCCACGTCCTGACCGGGCCGCCGGGCGTCCAGGCCGAGAGTCCGCGCCGGGTCGCCGGGGTCACGGGTGAGCAGGTGTACGGCGAGCAGCACGGGCAGCAGCGCGAACACGATGCCGAGCAGCTGGTACGTGAGGTCCAGCCAGGGGCGGGCCGACGCCGAGGTGTTCAACGAGGCGGTCTGCTTGGAGAGCGGACCGTCGGCGGTCAACTTCGCGATGATCGAGACCACCGCGTAGATCGCGGACTGGCCGAGGGAGAGGCCGAGGACCAGCAGCGTCTCGGTGCCCAGCAGTCGGCGGGACACCGGGCGGGTCAGCTCAACGGTCACCGCACCACTCTGCCCGACGCACGGCACCCGGGACACGGCCGACCGGCCACCATGAGCCGATCGCACATTCTGTGCGACCGGTCGACACTCTCCGTGGAGATTCTATGGGCGCCCGATCCGTTGCCGTCTGGAGAAGGAGCGTCCGTGGACAACCTCGCGCGGTTGCTGAAGGAGAGCTGGACCCTGGTCGAGGACGACCGGGTCCGGTTGAGCGGTCACTTCTACGCTCGGCTGTTCCTGCTCGACCCCGCCCTGCGGCAACTCTTCCCGGTGCAGATGACCGGCCAGGGCGACCGCCTACTCGAAGCGATCATCACGGCGATCCACACTGTCGACGACCCGGAGAGCTTCGACGAGTTCCTCCGGGCGCTGGGCCGCGACCACCGCAAGTACCACGTCGACGAGCGGCACTACGCCACGATGGGCGTCGCACTTCTGGACGCGCTGCGCAGCACCGCCGGCGACGGCTGGAACCTGGAGTACGACCAGGCGTGGCGGGAGGCGTACGCGGCGATCGCCGCCCTGATGGTGGCCGGCGCTGCCTCCGACGACGACCCGCCGTTCTGGCACGCCGAGGTGCTGACCCACGAGCGGTACGGCCCGGACACCGCCGTCCTGACCTGCCGGGCGTTGCAGCATCCGCTGCGTTGGCAGGCCGGGCAGTACGTGAGCCTGGAGGTGCCGCGCTACCACCCCCGGGTGTGGCGTAACTACTCCGTGGCGAACGCCCCGAACGACGACAACGTGCTGGAGTTCCACGTGCGGTCTCCGGGGGCCGGCTGGGTGTCCGGCGCCCTGGTGCGGCGGGTACGGCCGGGTGACCTGCTCCGCCTGGCGGCGCCGATGGGGTCGATGACAGTGGACCGCGCCTCGGAACGGGACATCCTCTGCGTGGCCGGCGGCGTCGGGCTGGCGCCGATCAAGGCGCTGGTGGAGGAGTTGGCCACCTTCAACCGGACCCGGTGGGTGCACGTCTTCTACGGCGCACGGCAGGCGGCCGACCTGTACGGCCTGGACGGGTTGCAGGAGTTGGTGGCCGTACACCCGTGGTTGTCGGTCACCGCGGCGTGCAGTGAGGATCCGGACTTCGACGGCGAGCAGGGCGAGATCCCGGAGGTCGTGGCCCGGTACGGCCCGTGGACCACGCACGACTGCTTCGTCTCCGGGGCCGCCCGGATGGTCCGGTCCACCCTGCGGGTGCTGGCCGCGGACAACGTGCCGCCACCGCGCATCCGCTACGACACCTTCGGTGACCTCTAGACGTTCCTCCCCCCACACCGGGGCGCGTGCCCCTGCCCCCTGGGGCACGCGCCCCGGTCCCTTCCTGGTCAGTAGCGCCAGGGGCGCCCGGTTTCGCGGTACTCCTCCACCGGCACCAACGGCACGCCGGGTGCCATCCGGTCGACGTAGAGCCGACCCTCCAGGTGGTCGATCTCGTGTGCGACCAGCCGGGCCATGCCGAATTCGAACGACGTGATGATCCGGCTGCCGTCCCACTGGGCGTGTTCCACGTCCAGGCGCAGCGGCCGGGGCACCAGACCTCGGTGGTCGAAGAACGAGAGGCAGCCCTCGTACTGCTCGTCGGTCTCCGGGTCGGCGTCGACCACACGTGGGTTGAGCAGTACGACCGGCTCCGCCGACCGGTCGGGGGGCCGCACCACGGCCGCCGCGCGGCCGATGCCGAACTGCGGGGCGGCGACGCCCACCCCCTTGTTGAACGGGTGCAGCTCGTCGAGCCGGGCCAGGGCCATGGTGAGCCGGTCGACCACGTCCCGGGCGACGTGTTCCTCCCCGGGCAGGTCGAACGGGCGAGCCCGCTGGCGGAGCAGGTCGTCCCCGCGTTGCACGATGCCGAGGCCGCGCATCCGGTCGCTGGGTCGGACCCGTGCGCCGCCGGGGCCGATGTCCGGTTCGGTGTCCGGGCGGGCACGGAACCGCCACTGCATCCGGTAGCGGGCGTTCAACGGGGGATCGTCGGTCTGCCAGTCGTAGATCACCCGGTCGCCCTCGTCGTGACGCTGCGGCGCCGTCCGCAGCGGGCCCTCCTCCGCGCTGAGGGAGGTCTCCACGCCCCAGACCTGCGGGTCGAGGGCCGCGGGCAGGTCCAGGCGTACGGCGAGCTGCCGGGTGGGCAGTCGGACGGCTCGCTGGAACCAGGGGCCCCACTTCTCGTGCCCGACGCTGTACGCGTACTCGATGGTGGCCCGGTCGCCCGGGTAGAGGGGGAAGCGTCGCTCCCCGTTCTCGAAGAGCAGCCAGATCTCCTTGAACGCGTCCCGATCGTGCTTGGCTCGCCAGTGCATCGGCTCCGGGTCTCCGCCGCCGTCGTCTCGACGGGCCTGTATCTGCAGCTCGGCGAAGGTGAGGGGGTGCTCCCGATGGTGCCGGTTGGAGCGGCCGGGGTCGTTCGGGTAGCGGTCGACGGCGACCCGGACCAGGTAGCGGGTGACCGGCTCGGTGCCGGCGTTGTACAGCTCACGGTGGATGACGCACCGGTAGCCGTCGTCGGCGTGGGTGAGGGTGGCCAGTTCCCGTTCCACGACCAGGCCGGTGCCGGGTGGCAGCCACTGGCCTGGCAGGTACGGCTCGCGGTGCGGCTGACCCGACCGGGCGTGGCGTAGGTCGTCGTACTCCCGGAAGCGCTGCCAGATCGCGCCGCTTGCCTCCAGGACGGCCTCCGCGCGGCGGGCGAAGTCCTCGGTTGGGCGGTGCCGGCGCCCCTCGACATGGCTCACGTAGGACGGGTCGAACCCCATCAGGACGGCCAGTTGCTTCTTGGACAACCCGCGCCCGGTCCGTTGCCGGGCGAGTTCGGCCGCGAAGGAGTCGGCAGCCCGTTCGAGGGGTGAGGTCGTCATCAGCTTCCTCGTGGCCGGGGCTATAAGTTTCACGTTCCGTGCGCAAGCACACACGCAAGTGGCATGTTTTCGACACACTGCTTGACAATCCACCGATGGTCATCGATTGTGCGGCGGCGTTTCCCAGCACTGACTCCGGGTAGTACGCGAAGCGCTACACCCGTCGGATACGGGGTGACCTGGGAGTCAGGGATGTGACCAAGGTGAGGCTTCCCTTACGGCCAGGGGCTTGGTTAGGCTAGCCTTAGCTCAGGACGGCACTGGTTCGTCCGCCGGGGCGCACTCCTCGGTCACAGACAGGGGACGACTCAGGTGACAGCGGTGATGCCACGGCGAGAGGCCGCCACCACGCCGCTCGCTCCCGTCACCGCGGCGCTCCGGGCCATGTTCGGCACCGACGACCTCCCCGGCCTCGCCCGGGGCCTGCTGGTCGACGACGAGCTCGGCTGGGCGCCCGCCACCACCCTGATCGACGGCAGCCGACTGCCCGAGCTGCTGAACGGCGCCGCCGTCCGCTGGGGCGGCACCCCGCACGCCTGCGCGGCGCTGGCCTGGAAGTCCTACAGCTACTGGGCCGCGCTCCCGGTCGTGCTCGGCTGGGCCTCCGCCCGGCGCGTGCCACTGCTCGATCCGGCCGACCTGCTGATCCACTTCGAGGACCATCGGCAGCTGCTCACCATGGGCCTGCGCCGGGGCACCACAGTGGCGGTGCTGCCGAACGATCCGCTGGCACTGGCCGGCCTGCCGGAGGTGCGGGTCGTCGCCGACGAGGCGGAGCTGCTGGCCGCGTTGCGCGCATCCCTGCTCGACGCTCACCTGGCGCCGCTCATCACGGCGATCCAGTCCGAGGTCCGGGTGGGCACCCGGACGCTGCTCGGCTCTGTCGCCTCCGGCATCGCGCACGGCATCCTGCGGGCCGCCGACGCCCTGCCCGGCTCCACGGTGCAGAGCATCGACACAGTGCTCGGCGCGCTCGACCTGGCCGACCTGATCGAGCTGGTGCCGGGGCCGACCGGTGAGCCGACAGTGCAGCGCCGCACCTGCTGCCTCGCCTTCACGCTGCCCCGCCCGAAGGTCTGCCAGGGCTGCTGCGTCCGCTAGGGCGGCCTGGCCGCGCCGCTCAGTCGGTGCCGTACTGCTCAGTCGGTCAGTGACCGGACATCCCACACCCACACGCCGCCGGTAAAGACCGGTTGTATCCCGGTCAGCTCGGTCATGCCCCGGCGCAGTGCGGCCTCGTGCTCGTGTGGCCCGAGGATGACCACCCCGGCCCGCCAGTAGCGCAGGTCGTCGACCGCTCGGACCCGACTCTGCGGTGTAATCGGCGGCACCGCCCCGGTGCGCCGGATGGTGGCGAAGAAGCTGCTGGTGGGGCGGGGCGTCGCACCGAACAACGCGACCTTCGGCGGATCGGCGTTCGGGCGGGTGTCCGGGCCGAGGAAGTAGCCACGGGCCAGCGGCATGTCCAACCGGGTCGCCGCGGACCAGCGCAGCGGCTCGGCGTAGGTGGTGTCCGGCAACGGCAGGGTCACCACACTGCGCCCACCGGTCACGTACGGCCGCCAGGCCCCACTGGTCACGAAGCTGGGGACCGGGTCGGGGCGGGCCACGGGCAGCGGGGTGGGGACGATCGGCAACAGGGCCATCGTGAGCACTGTGGCGGTGACGAAGCGAACCTGCCCCCGAGCGGCCGGGTGCGCCTCGGCCAACTCGCGGGCACGTTCGGCACCGTAGGCGAGCAGCAGCCCGATGATCGGGGTGATCGCCAACGCCCAGCGTGTCGGCACCACCGAGTGCAGGATGGGCAGGTTCTCCAGCGCCGCCCAGGGGCCCGGCACACCCGTACCCCGGTTGTCGAAGCGGACCTCCCGACCCAGCGAGAGCACCGCGAAGAGCAACCCGAGCGCGGCCAGCGCGAGCACCACGATCGAGCGGCGCAGCCACCAGACCAGGGCGATCACCAGCACCACCAGTGACCAACCGAAGAAGCTGTTCTCCTCGGTCGGGTTCTTGGCCAGGCCCGCGGCGGTGCGTGCGCTACCGGCGAGTGATTCCCGGGAGTACGCGACGAACGAGGCCACGTCGCTGGAGTAGCCGCGGATGAGGCGGGACAGCCCGGAGTACGCGTCCGGTCCGAAGAACTGGACGTAAAGGGGGTACGCGAGCAGGAGCGCGGCGACCCCGGCGGCGACGGCCAGCCCGGCGATGAAGGATCGGGCCCGCGACCGTAGATCCGGGCGGCCGAGGGCGAGCACGCCGACGGTCACGCCGAGCCCGATCGCGGTCATCAGCAGGATCTCCAGGTTGAGGAACGCCTGCCAGACGATGACCAGCGCGAGGAGGACCCCGTTGCGTAGCCAGCGGCCCGGTTCACCGAGTCGTAGCGTGCGCCAAATGATCAACGGGACGACGAACTGCGACACGATGTTCGGGTGCCCATTGGCGTGCGACACCATGGCCGGCGCGAACGCGCAGAAGCCGGCACCCAGCCACGCCGGCCCCCGGCTGCCGATCAGAACCCGAGAGAGCACGAAATACCAGGCCGCGGCGGTGGCAATCATGCCGGCGGTGAGAAAGATCAGAAATGACGCTCGCGGTCCGAACAACAGGGTGATCGGCGTCATTGGCAATGAAATGGATAATACGGACGTATTGGCCATCAGATTGACGCCGTCGGGGACGTTCATCTGATTGGAATGGAACGGATACGCAAAGTGCGTGACTACTCGCGCACCGTGGGCCATCATCCATTCGAACTGCGACTGATCGGACTGGTTGTCCCGCACATCGCTGCCCGGGTCCAGCCAGAGTCGACAGGTGACCCAGAAGCCAAGCAGCACGAAGCTCAGCACGGCGACCAGATCGGCCCACATCCCCCTACGGGAAGGCCGAACGGCACCGGAGGCCCCCTCCGCCGACGGCGCGGCGGCCGGGCCGCCGCTGTCGCTGGGCACGTCCGGTTCAGGAGTAGTCATGACAATTCATAGGGTAGTCAGCGTATGGCGCCGCCGTGACATGTTTCGGGGTACTGCCGTACTATGTGCCGGGTTCGCCGACCGCCGATCACGAACCCACCCCCCGACCACAATTCGGCCACCCCGATGCCCCGATTCTTTCGCCATCCCAGCGGATGATTCACTCTGTCGGTCCAGGCACGGGTCGAGTTCATATCGTGAGGAATCGACGCATGGCAGAAATCACTGGGGATCAGCGCGTGCAGTCCGAGGTGCTGGAAGGCCTGGCAACCGCTGTCAACCACCGTCGCTGGTTCATCGAACTGGCCGTGCCGTATCTCGGCGACGACCCGATCGAGATCGGCAGCGGCCTCGGTGACTACGCACTGGAATGGTCCGAGCGGCTGCCGCGGTTCACCGCAACCGAGGCCGACCCGGACCGGCTCGTGCAGCTCAAGGAGCGCCTCGCCGACCGTCCGAACATCGACGTCCGGCAGATGCTGCTGCCGCACAACGACCGGGGCGACTACAGCGCCGCCGTCTCGTACAACGTCCTGGAGCACATCGAGGACCACGTGGGCGCGCTGGAGAGCATGCGCGACCTGGTCCGACCCGGCGGCGCCGTGATCATCATCGTGCCGGCGTTCCAGTTCGCGATGGGCCCGGCCGACATCGCCACCGGGCACGTCCGCCGCTACACGAAGAAGACGCTCGGGGCGGCGATGACCGACGCCGGTCTGACCATCGAGAAGATGCACTACGCCAACGCGCTCGGGCTGATCGGCTACTTCATGGCCACCAAGGTCTTCCGGCTGATGCCGAAGGAGGGCCCGATGGTCAAGGTGTACGACACCCTCGTCCTGCCCGCCACCAAGGCCGCCGAGCAGCTCGTCCTCCCGCCGTTCGGCCAGTCCGTCTTCGCCGTGGCGCGCGTCCCAGCCTGACCCACCCATCCCCGCGATCTTGCACCGCACCTCGCGGTCACGTGCAAGATCGCGGGGTACGGATCATTCCTTGATCTGGTAGGTCGGGCGGATCACCGCTCGGGCCAGGGTGTGGAACGTCAGGTTGAAGCCGACGTAGGCGGGGCTGGCGTCCGGAGTCAGGTCCAGGCGGTCGACGTCCAGGGCGTGCACCGCGAAGACGTAGCGGTGCGGGCGGTCGCCGGGCGGCGGAGCCGCGCCGCCGTAGCCCTGCTCGCCGTAGTCGTTGCGGACCGGGAACGCCCCGCCGAGGTCGGTGCCCGCCGCGCCACCAGCCCCGGTGGGCAACTGGGTGACGTTGACCGGCACGTTCACCAGCACCCAGTGCCAGAAACCGCTGCCGGTCGGCGCGTCCGGGTCGTAGCAGGTCACCGTGAAGCTCTTCGTCTCGGCGGGGAAATCCGACCAGGTCAGCTGCGGCGAGACGTTGTCGCCCCCGGTGCTGCCATGCGCGTGCCGGGCGTCCATCGGCTCGCCGTTCTGCACGTCGTCACTCGTCAGCGTGAACGAGGGCACCGTCGGCAGCAGCTCGTACGGGTCCGGGGCGATCGGTCGTTCCAGGGTCATGGGGACGCGTCCTTCCGATGTGCGGAGATACCAGCCCCTTCTTACCCCGCCACGGCCCTCCCGACGACCGGAAGCGCGCGCTGACCGACCATGGTTTCGCGGAGCTACGTTTGAGTTCGGGCAACGTTCCGCAGGGGGACATCGTGGCCGGCATCTGGCGGGACTTCGTGGTAGCTGTTGTCACCGCGTTCCGCCGCCGGGACGAGCGAGCCATCGCCGACGAACGCCGACGCGCTGTCGAGCGACTGGCCGAGGAGACGATCCGCCGGGAACGGCGGTCCACCGACCCGCCGGAGTGACCGGGACACGGGGGCACCGGACTGCCATCACCCCACCCGCGCCAGATCCACTCGACATTCAGGAAATCGCGGCATCCGCGTGGGCCGAACCCCCCGACTTCCGGGAAGTCGAGTGGATCAAGGTGGCGGAGGGTGTGGGATTCGAACCCACGAAGACATCGCTGCCTTACCGGTTTTCAAGACCAGCGCCATCGGCCACTAGGCGAACCCTCCTGGGCCGTCACCCGTGGGCGTACGGCCACGCATAGTCTGCCACGGCTCGCTCCGGGCGGCCCGGCGTCCCTCCCCGGTGCGCCGGCCAGGCGGTCTGCCGCGTCCACTGTGGGCTGGAGGGTGCGCCTGCGGCACCCGGTGAGATCGGGAAGACTGGGCCCATGCGAGCCATCACGATTCCGCAGCCCGGTGGACCCGACGCGCTGGTCTGGGCCGAGGTGCCCGACCCGGAGCCGGGCCCCAACGAGGTGATCGTGGATGTGCGGGCCAGCGGGGTCAACCGCGCTGACCTGCTGCAACGGCAGGGGCACTACCCTCCGCCGCCGGGCGCGCCCGCGTACCCCGGGTTGGAATGCTCTGGGGTGATCACGGAGGTTGGCGCGGAGGTCGTCGGTTGGGCGGTCGGGCAGCAGGTCTGCGCGCTGCTGGCCGGCGGTGGGTACGCGGAGCGGGTTGCGGTCCCCGCCGGGCAACTGCTGCCGGTGCCCTGCGACCCGGTCGACGCGGCGGCGCTGCCCGAGGTGGCCTGCACGGTCTGGTCGAACCTGGTTCAGGTGGCGCGGCTCGGCACGGGCGACACGCTGCTGGTGCACGGCGGGGGCAGCGGGATCGGCACCTTCGCCGTGCAGCTCGGGGCGGCCCTCGGCGTCACAGTGCTGACCACCGCGCGGGAGGGCAAGCACGCCCGGCTGCGCGAGTTGGGTGCGGCACACCTGATCGACTACCGGGAGCAGGACTTCGTCGAGGAGGTCCGGCGGGTCACCGACGGGCGCGGCGTGGACGTCATCCTCGACATCATGGGTGGGTCCTACCTGGGGCGGAACGTTTCCGCGCTGGCCACCGGCGGTCGGCTCGTGGTGATCGGGATGCAGGGTGGGCGCAAGGCGGAGTTGGATCTCGGCGCGCTGTTGACCAAGCGGGCGAGCGTCACCGCGACGTCGCTACGGTCCCGTCCGCTCGCTGAGAAGGCGGAGATCGTCCAGGGCGTACGGGACGAGGTGTGGCCGTTGGTCGAGGCGGGTCGGATCCGGCCGATCGTGGACCGGCGGCTGCCGATGACGGAGGCGGCGGAGGCGCACCGGCTCGTCGAGTCGAGCGATCACTTCGGCAAGGTGCTGCTCACCCGCCCGCCGGGTGGCGGGTCGGCCGTCAGCTGAGCGAGCCTGCCGGGTGGCCGTCAGTTGAGCGAGCCTGCCAGCGTCGGGTCGTCCGTCGGTCGGGGCAGCACCAGCCGGGCGCCCGGGCCCTCGCCGGCCAGCGTGTCCTCCGGGTTGTTGAGCGTGCAGCGCTGCAAGGACAGGCAGCCGCAGCCGATGCAGCCGTCCAGGTCGTCACGGAGCTTGGTGAGCAACCGGATCCGCTCGTCCAGTCGGCTGCGCCAGCTCGCCGAGAGCCGCGCCCAGTCCTGCGGGCTCGGGGTGCGGGCCTCGGGAAGCGAGTCGAGTGCCTCCCGGATCTCGTCGAGCGAGACGCCGACCTGCTGGGAGATCCGGATGAAGGCGACCCGCCGCAGCTCGGCGCGGGCGTACCGGCGCTGGTTGCCGCCGGTGCGGTCGGCGCGGATCAGCCCGAGTCGCTCGTAGTAGCGCAGCGCCGACGGTGCCACCCCGGAGCGGGCGGACAGCTCACCGATCGTCAGTAGATCCGGCATCCCCAGGTCCTTGAGTTGAAGTCCACTTCAACTCACACAGTAGTGGCATGACCACCACACTGCCCACCGACAGCAGCGCCCGACTGCCCGGGCTGATCCGACGACTGACCGGCGACGAGAAGCACGCGCCGAGCGCGCACTCCACCACCGATGTGCTCCAGGTGCTCTACGACCGCGTGCTGCGGGTCACCCCCGACACCGCCGACGATCCGGAGCGGGACCGGTTCCTGCTCTCCAAGGGTCACGGACCGGCCGCCTACTACGCGGTGCTCGCCGCGCACGGCTTCATCCCGGACGCCTGGCTCGACGACCTGGCCGGACCGGCGAGCCGGCTCGGCCACCACCCGGACCGGCTCCTGGTGCCCGGGGTCGAGATCGGCTCCGGCTCCCTCGGGCACGGGCTCGGGCTGGCCGTCGGCACCGCGCTCGGCCTGCGCGCCCAGGGGCTGCTCAACCCCCGGGTGTACGTGCTGCTCGGCGACGCCGAACTGGACGAGGGGTCCAACCACGAGGCGATCGCGTACGCGGGAGCGACAGGCCTCGACAGCCTCACCGCGGTCGTTGTCGACAACTCGTCGGCCAGCCACGGGTGGGCCGGTGGCATCGCCAGCCGGTTCACCGTCAACGGTTGGACTGCCGACACCGTCGACGGCCGGAACCACGAAGCCCTGTACGCGGCGCTGACCGGGCACCGACCACGACACCCGCACCTGGTGGTCGCCCGCACCGAGAGCAAGGGATGACCGACATGCGTACCGCCTTCATCGACACCGCCAACGCGCTCCTCGACGAGAATCCGCGTACCGCACTGGTGCTGGCCGACATCTCGGTGGCCCAGTTCGCCTCGGCCAGCCACCGCCACCCGGACCGGGTGCTCAACGTCGGGATCCGGGAGCAACTGATGATCGGGGTGGCCGGCGGGCTCGCCCTGACCGGGCTGCGTCCGATCGCACACTCGTACGCGACGTTCCTGGTGGACCGGGCGTACGAGCAGATCAAGTTGGATCTGGACCACCAGGGCGTGGGCGCCGTCCTGGTCAGCATCGGCGCGTCGTACGACGGGTCGGCTGAGGGCCGCACCCACCAGTCCCCCGGGGACGTGGCGCTCTTCGACTCCCTCGGTGACGGCTGGACGGTCCGGGTGCCCGGCCATCCGGACGAGGTGGCGCCGCTGTTGCGCAACGCCGCGACCAGCGACGATCCGATCTACCTGCGGCTCTCCGAGCAGCGCAACGCCGAGGCGTACCCGGACGCCACAGGGCTACGGGTGATCCGGCGAGGCCTGACGAATGCGCCCCTCGTGGTGGCGGTCGGACCGATGCTCGACCCCACAGTGGCGGCGACCGAGGGAATGGACGTGACTGTGGCGTACACCCACACGCCCCGGCCGCTCGACACGCCCGGGCTGCGGGCGCTCGCCAACACCGACGTGGTGCTGGTCGAGCCGTACCTGGCGGGAACGTCGAGCGCGCTCGTCAGCCGGGCCCTGGCGGACGTACCGCACCGGCTGCTCGCCCTCGGGGTGGGTCAGACCGACCTGCGACGGTACGGCGATCCGGCCGACCACGCCCGGTGGCATGGTCTGGACGCCGACGGCCTGCGGCGGTCGATCAGCGGGTTCCTGGGGTCAGTTGGCGGCTGAGACGGCGGGGCGGCGGCGAGCGCGCTCGCGCCCGAGGATCCAGATCGCCTCGACGCCGTCCTTCCAGGTGATCTTCTTGCCCTCTTCGCGGCCGCGCGCCCGGTAGCTGATCGGCACCTCGTACGGCCGGATCCGGCGACGCAGCAGCTTGCCGGTCACCTCGGCCTCCATGCCGAAGCCGCGCGAGCGCACCTCAAGCGACCGGTAGAGCGCCACCGGCATCAGCTTGAAGCAGGTCTCCAGGTCGCCGATGTACGAGTTGAACAGCACGTTGGCCGCCATCGTGACGCCCTTGTTGCCCATCACGTACCAGAAGCTGTAGGCGCTGTGGCTGCCGAAGGTGCGATTGCCGTAGACCACCGTGGCCCGACCGTCGAGCACCGGGTCGAGCAGCTTGGGGATGTCCTGCGGGTCGTACTCCAGATCGGCGTCGAGGATGACCATGTAGTCACCCTCGGCGCTGTCGACCGCCGTCTTGATGGCGGCACCCTTGCCGGCGTTGCGCTGGTGGGTGATGACCCGCAGGCGCGCGTCGTCGGCGCGACCGAGGACCTCGCCGGTGCCGTCGCGGCTGCCGTCGTCAACAACGACCAATTCGATCTCACAGGGATAGTCCACCGCCAATGCCTGCTTGAGGGCATCCGCGATGCGTTCTTCCTCGTTGTAGACCGGCATGAGGATCGAGAGCTTCACGGGGATCTCCACGGTGGCGGCAACACGTCGGCCATAGCCTAGCCTGGTTGGTTTGTTTACCGCGTACCGCTACCGCTGGGCAGTCGGCGCGGCGGCTTCAGATCAATGGTGTTTACTTCCGCCATGTCGGCTGCCGGCTCCCTGCTCGCGGCGGTTCCTGCCGCCGCGGTGCTCCTGCTCATCGTCGCGGCGATGCCACGCGAGGCTGGCGCGGTCGCACCGCTGCGGCTCGCCGTGGTGCGCGCCGTCCTGCTCACCGGGGCGTACGCGGTGCTCGTCGTCGAGGTGCTCGGCGCGTCGCACGCGCTGACCCGAGGCGCGTTCACCGTCGCCTGGCTGCTCTTCCTGGTCGCGGCGGCAGCGGCGACCGGTCTGCGCTGGCGACGGGCGACCCGCCTCGGGCAGCCGCCCGCCGCCGCACCGGTGCCGGTCAGCGCTGCGCCGGCAGTCAGCGCTGCATCGCGGCCGGTGCCGGTCGGCGCTGTGGTGTCCGGTGGCGGACCCGACGTGTCCACCCCGGCCGCCGAGCTCGGTGAGCCCACCTCCGCGCCGACCCGGGCTGGTCGAAGGTTCGCTGACCTTCGTGCCGTAGCGGTCGACGGGTGGCGTACGGCCCGACCGGGTGAGCGGCTCCTCGCCGGCACGGTCGGCGGGCTGGTCCTGGTGGAGCTGCTGGTCGCGCTGCTGGCCGAGCCGAACAACTTCGACTCGCAGACGTACCACCTGCCGAAGGTGGAGCACTGGGTGGCCCAGGGCGACCTGGACTTCTGGCCCACCGCCATCCACCGGCAGGTGACCATCCCGCCTGGAGCCGAGTACCTGCTGCTGCACCTGCGCCTGCTCACCGGCGGGGACCACCTGCACAACCTGGTGCAGTGGGCGGCCGGGGTGGTCTGTCTCCTGGTGGCTGCCCGGATCACCGCACAGCTCGGCGGCGGCAGGCGGGCCCAGTTGCTCACCGCGTTCGTGCTGGCGACCACGCCGATGGTGGTGCTCCAGGCCACCAGCACGCAGACCGACCTGATCTGCGCGGCGTGGGTGGCCTGCGCGGCGACAGTGGTGCTGGACGGGCTGAGTCGACGGACCGGCTGGGGCGCGCTGCTCGGGCTGGGCGCGGCCACCGGGCTGACCGCGGTGACCAAGACCAGCGGCCTGATCGCGGTCGGCCCGCTGCTGGTGCTCTGGGGACTGGCCCAGTTGAGGCTGGCCCGGAGCAGGAACGCCGCGTCGACCGACCCGGCAGCCGCGGGCGGTGGTCGGCGGTCCTGGCCGGTCGGTGGGCTGGCCCGCACGGTCGGCGGTTCGGTGCTGATCCTGGTGGTCGCTGCCGTGGTGGTCGGCCCTTTCCTGGCTCGGGTGACCGCCGAGTTCGGGCACCCGCTGGGGCCGCCCCGGCTGCGCGAATCCATTCCGATGGAGCGGCACGACCCGGCGTCGATAGTGGTCAACGCGCTGCGGATCGGGCACACCGCGTTCGACACGCCACTGGCGCCGCTGCGTCGGGCCGGGGCCGAGGTGATCATCAGCGGCGCCGAGGCGATCGGGGTCGACCCGCAGGACCGTGCGATCACCTTCGGGCGGGAACTGTTCCCGGAGCCGGCCTGGTATCCGGACGAGGACCGGGTCGCGTTTCCGCTGGCCGGGGCGTTGGCGGTGATCGGTGCGGTGATGGCGCTCGCCCGACCACGGCGGATCGCTCCCGAGCGGGCCGGGTCGCTGCGGGCGTACGCCGCGGTGGTGCTGACCGCCGTGCTGCTGCACACCGCGATGATCAAGTGGCAGCCGTGGGGGAACCGGCTGCTGCTCTACGCCGTGGTGCTCGCCGTGCCCCTCGCCGGCCTCTGGCTGGACGCTCTCCTGCGCAACCGCGCCGGTGGGCGTCGAACGGTTGCCACGGTGGCGGCCGTCACCGTGCTGGCCACCTCGGCGCTGGCCGGGGTACTCGCAGTGTCGTACGGCTTCCCGCGTCGGCTGGTCGGCGTCGGCTCGGTCTTCACCACCTCGGACTGGGACACCCGGTTCCTGCGCCGCCCCCAGTGGGCCGACGAGTTCCGCTGGGCGGCGACCGCGGTCCAGGACAGCGGTGCGCGGCGGATCGGGCTGGTGCAGCAGAACGACAACTGGGAGTACCCGTGGTGGCTGCTGCTGCGGCAGCCCGACGGCGGCTCACCGGACCTGGTGGCGTTGCAGTCGGTACTGCCGGAACGGCCGCCGGCCAACCCCTCCTCGGTCGACGCGATCGTCTGCACCGGCAACAAGGCGGCCTGCGCCAAACTCGTCCCGGCCGGCTGGCGGCTGGAGTTCCGCGGCTACGTGGGCTACGCCCTGCCGCCAGGCCGCTGAACCAGAAGCCGGCCGCACCGCCGCCGGACAGCTGAACCAGAAGCCGACCCGCGCTGCCGTGGCGCTGGCGCGCGGGCCCGGATAGTCCGATCCGGGCGGTTCCGCATCCGGCGCGCAAGGACCTGAAGCGCATTCACATCTATGGATCCGCACGTTACCGTCTGGTAACTCAATCGACGTCCCGCGATTGAGCCGAAAGGAGTGCGTCGATGCCTGCAATCCCCGCCAGGCCCGAACGCGCGACCCGACGACGGGCCATCACCGTCGCCGTCGCCGTCGCCGCTCTCGTCCTACCGATGCTCGCCGGACCGGCCACCCCCGCCACCGCCGCCGACAGACCGACCGTCCAACCACTCCCCGCCAACCTCGAAGCCATCCGGGCCGCCGAGGCGACCGCCCTCTACGGCAGCCCGGCGATCCGCCCGATCGAACAACGGCGTACCGCGTTGATCACCATGGGTGACAGCGAGATATCCGGTGAGGGGGTCGGCAACTACGTCCCCGGCACCCACCAGGACGGCAACTGGTGCGACCGCTCGTACGACCAGGCGGTCTTCCGCACCGGCATCACGTCGGACGCGCAGTACAACATCGCCTGCTCCGGTGCCACCCCGTGGAACCTGATCGCCGGCGGCCCGACCCAGCACAACGAGCTGAACCAGGGCGACTACCTGGGCATCAAGGCGCGCAACACGCACGTGAAGCTGATCTGGGTGGTGGTCGGCGCGAACGGTGACGGCACCATCCAGTTCGGTCCGGTCGCCACCGACTGCGCCGTCCGCCGCGTCTTCTTCCAGGGTGCCTGCTACCCCACCTACACCGACCAGTGGACGATCCGCACCGACGGCAGTCGGCAGGCCGTGGAGTCGGCGCTGACCGACATCCGGCAGACCATGACCAACGCCGGCTACCTGCGGTCGGACTACGAGCTGGTGCTGATGTCGTACCCGAGCCCCGGCAGCCCCGACGTGGAGGACAACCCCAACTTCCCCGGCTGGTACTCCGGCGGTTGTCTGCTCTACCTGGCCGACGCGGCGTTCGCCCGGAACAAGGCGGTGCCGATGTTCGAGTCGGCGCTGCGCTCGGCCGCGGCGAACACCGGCACCCGCTACCTGGATGCCAGCCGGCTCTTCCACGGGCACGAGGTGTGCACCGACAACACCTCGGTCCGCGGCCTCTTCATCGAGGTCGGCATCTGGAACGAGAACGCCGCCCGACAGTCGTTCCACCCGAACGCCCGCGGGCACGGCATGTTCGCCCAGTGCATCACCCAGTTCTGGAACTCCGGGCAGACGCGGGCCAGCTGCGTCGACCCGGCCAGCACCGGCGGTGGCGTGCTCTACCCGGGGCTGCTGGAGTTCAAGCAACTGCGCAACGTGGCCACCGGCACCTGTGTCGACGGCAAGGGGTACGACTCCCGCAACGGCACCGCGCAGCAGCCGTACTCCTGCCACGGCGGGCGTAACCAGGGCTTCTGGTACGACTCGGCCCGACGGTCGCTGCACTCGGAGCTGTCCCACGACCGTTGCCTGGACGTCGCCAACAGCTCGATGACCGCCGGCACCGCTGTCAACATCTACGACTGCAACGGCACCGGAGCGCAGCAGTTCGTCTTCGTGGGTAACCAGATCAGGCCGGCGAGCGCCAACAACCTCTGCGTGGCGTTCGACAACCCGCTGCTGGGCAGCTCTCGCCTGCGGTTGGCGAACTGCTCCAGCAGCACCCGGCAGCAGTGGTCGTTCGAGGCCCGTACCGCCGCCAACCCGGTCGGCTACGGTCACGACGACTTCATCGGCTCCCGCGTCTACTGACGAGGGCAGGGGCCCTGGCGTCGACCAGGGCCCCTGCGCTCACTTGGCGCGGGGAATGAGGACGAGCCGGGCCACGCCCTTGTCGCCGTCCTTCGCGCCGGCGACGCCGAGCGTCGCGCCGACAGTGACGTCGCTCGGCTGCACTGTGGCCCGCCGCTCGACCACCCGCAGGTCGTCGCCGAAGGTCCAGGTCATGGTGAAGCCGTCGGTGGACTTGACGGTCATCGAGTCGCCGTCGATCGCTGTCACCTCGCCGCGCTGCACGGCGACGGTCTGCGTACCGCCGTCCTTCGTCTTCACCACCGCCTCACCGTGCAGGGTGTTCTTGCGCAGCAGCACGCGGGCCTGGCGGCGCTTGCGCCACTCCTCACCGCGCTTGTCCCGGGCCTTCTCCTTGGCGCTGGGGGACGCACCCGGCGTCGGCGTGGCCGGTGCGGCGACGGTCCGCACGTCCAGGTCGTCGGCGTCGAAGCCCATCGCGGCCAGCGCCTGACCCTCGACTCCCATGGCGGCGGCGACCTCGACGGCGACATCCCGGGCGGGCTGGCTGGCCACCTCGGCTGCGCCGCAGCCGCTGACGCCGAGCGCGACCGCCGCGAGCAGTGCGGTAGTGCCGGTGGCGATACCCCAACGTGGCATGACTCTCCCTCTCGTCCGTGGAGCCCTCAGCCTTCCCGGGAACGACGAGCGGAGCGTCAGGCCGATGTTCGGGTCAGGTAAGGATCGCCGGGCAGCCGGACGGTGAAGGCGGCGCCGCCCTCCGGCGCGTGCCCCGCGGCGATCTCCCCGCCCAACCGGCGGACCAGCCCGGCGGCCAGCGCCAACCCCAGTCCGCTGCCCACCTTGCGCACCCCCCGGTAACGCTCGTGCAGCGCACCGCGTTCGAAGGCCACCGCTAGGTCGTCGTCGGTGAAGCCGGGCCCGCCGTCGCGAACCTCCAACACGCCGCCGTGCGCCGGGTCCGCACCGGCCGGCCGGACCGCGAGCACCACCGGCGACCCCGGGGGTACGACCCGCAGCGCGTTCTCCAGCAGCCCGTCCAGCACCTGCCGGATCCTCCCCGGATCGGTGTACGCGGGCACCGGCTGGCCGGGCGTCTCCACCCGGAAGGGCACGCCCACCGCCGCGCACCGCCCGGACCAGGTCGGCTCCGCGTCCACTGCCAGTTGGGTCAGGTCCACCAGCACCGGTTCCAGGGGAAAGTCGGCGGCCTCCAGCCGGGCCAGTGCCAACAGGTCGCCGATCAGCCGGTCCAGGTGTTGAGCCTCGGCCAGCATCGTCCGACCGGTGTCCACCGTGTCGTCGGCACCGAGCACCCCGTCGGCGAGCGCCTCGGCGTACCCCCGGATCGCGGTCAGCGGGGTGCGCAGCTCGTGCGAGACGGAGAGCAGGAACTCCCGCTGTCGGCCCTCGCTGGTGGCCAGCGCGGCAGCCAGACCGTTCAACGCCTCGGCCAGGTCGGCGACCTCGTCCGGCGGCTCGACCGGCACCCGGACGGCGCGGTCACCCGCGCGCAGCCGGGCGGCGGCGGTGGCCGCGACCCGGATCGGCCGGGCCAGCCGACGGGCCAGCAGCAGCCCGGCCACCACACCGGCGGTCAACCCGGCCAGCAGCGGCAACCACAGACTGAGCAGCACCCGGGCCCACAGCCCGTCGGCCAGCGGACGGGAGAGCACCACCCCGTTGCCGCCGGGCAGGGCCCGACCCTCGACCAGAGCCCGCTCACCGTTGACCGAGCGGCGGGCCGACACGTTGCGGCCCTGCCCGATCCGCTGCACCACCCGGGGCGGCAGACCCGCCCGGTCGACCGCCCCACGGCGGACCAGGTACGCGTCGATGCCCTGGTCGCGCAGTTGCCGGATGAGCCGTTCCTCGTCGGCGCTGCGACCCCGGTCGAGCCGGGTCCGCAGCACCTCGGCGGCGAGTCGGGCCTGGGCGGCGAGCGCCTCCTGCTCGCTCCGCTCCGCGCCATGGATCGCCAACGGCACCGCGACGATGGCGGTGACCAGCACCGACACCAGCGCCACAGCGCAGGTGACGAGCACCGCGCGGGCGGTCAGCGTACGGCCGAGTCGGCCTCGTCGGGGTGCGGTGGGTGGGGCGGCGCCCACCACCGGCAGGGCCATGGTCGGCGACTCGACGTGCCCAGGGTGGTCAGGCATCGACCGCGTACCCCACGCCGCGATGGGTCCGGATCACACTCGCCGGGCCGAGCTTCGCCCGCACCTGGGCGACGTGCACGTCCACCGTCCGGGTGCCGGCGTGCGCCGCGTAGCCCCAGACACCGGCCAGCAACTCCTCCCGCGTGAAGACCCGGCCGGGCCGGGCCATCAAATGGGCCAGCAGGTCGAACTCGGTGGAGGTGAGCTGCACCGGAGAGCCGGCGGCGGTGACAGTACGGCGGGCCGGGTCGAGCGTCACCGGGCCGACGACACGCTGCCGGTCCGCGCCCTCCGGGCCGCCGGCGGATCGGCGCAGCACCGCGCGGACCCGGGCAACCAGCTCCCGAGGGCTGAACGGCTTGGTGACGTAGTCGTCGGCGCCCAACTCCAGACCGACGATCCGGTCCACCTCGTCGTCGCGGGCGGTGAGGAAGATGACCGGGGTCCAGTCGCCGGCCTCGCGCAGCCGGCGGCAGATCTCGGTGCCGGGCAGGCCCGGCAGCGCGATGTCCAGGACGCAGGCCACCGGGCGCAACCGGCGTGCCGCGCTCAGCCCGGCCTCGCCGTCACGTTCCAGGTGGACGCCGAACCCGTCCCGGGTCAGGTAGAGCCGGACCAGGTCGGCGATGGCCGGCTCGTCCTCCACGACGAGGACGAGCCCGCGATGCGGTGGTTCGACGGTCACCGGCCCATGATTGCCGACTGCGCAGGCTCGGCGCGATCGGTGTGTGTTCGAGTTCGGTAAAGCCGGGCGACGCCCGGCGGAGTCAGCTCACCAGGACGGAGCGAACATCCCGGGCCGGGCGGCGGCCGGTGCGTCACCGATGCTGGCGACGACCCGCGCGCCGGCCGGCCGTAGGCGGGTCCGGAACGCCTGGTTGAGCAACGCGTCGAGCTGCCAGACCTGCTTCGGGTGACTGGTCCGGATCAGGAACCGCTCACGGATCCCGTCGATCGCGGTGGCCGCCATCTCCACCGACTGCAGCCGCGGGTCCGGGCTCCAGGTGACGTTGCTCAGCTCGCGCAACTCGGTGTTGAGGTGCAGTCGCAGTCGGTGCAGGAGCCGGGTCTGCTGGGTCACCACCAGGCGGCGGTGCGTGAGTAGCAACAGGTAGTCGCCGGTGACCGGGCGGTCGGGGCGGCTGCAACGGGTGACCAGGATGGTGGCGTCACCGGAGCCGACACAGCGCCGGAAGACCGGCATGTGCCGGCTCACCGTCTGCACGGCCAGGCCAGCCTCAGCGGCGGCCGGGAGGAACGTTCGGGAGAAGACGTCCATGACCTGCCCAACGACGCCCCCACCAGGGTGACGTGGGTCACGCGGGATTTTTGGAAGTTCCACGCCGCCTGTCGCACTGCCTGTCCGACTTCCGACTCGGACGGATCATGGTCAGGAGTTCGGCTGAAGTGGACTGGCGGCGAACAGCTCCTCCAGCCAGCCCGGGACCGCGTCGGCGTACTCGGCGCGGGACTCCTCGGGGGTGTCCAGTGCCCGACGCCAGGAGAGCGACCGGCTCACCGGCCCCAGGCCGATCGCGAGGTCGGCGGCCTCCACGAGGGTTCGCCGGTCGTACCGGTCGGTCCACACCTCCAGGTACGCGTCACGCAACCGCACCAGCTGGGCGTCGTCGGCAGCGAGCTTCCCGGCGTGCCCGATGGAGCGCAGCGTCACCAGCAGCGTGCCGAACGGGTGCGCCACCGAGGCGTCGCCCCAGTCGAAGTACCGGTACCCGGCCGCGCCGGCGAAGACGTTGCCGTCGTGCAGGTCGTCGTGTTGCACGGTCGCCGGAATGCCGAAATCGGCGAGCCGGCGACACCGCTGCGCGTACGCCGGCAGCTCGGCCCGCAACCGCTCGTGCACCTCCGGACTGAGCCCGCCCTCGGCACCGACCAGCAGCGCCTCGTGATCGTCGAGCAGCTCGGCGAAGAGACCGGCCAGCACCTCCGGACGCTGATCCGGCACGCCCAGGGCGACCAGCTCGTCGGCGCGCGACGCGCTCGCCAGTTGCAGTGCCGCGTACCCGGGCAGCGCCCGCTCCCAGTGCGCCAGGTCGGGGTCGCGCGCCAGCACGTCGCGCAACGACTCGCCGCCGTCGGGCAGCAGCGACCAGCCCTGCGCCGGGTCCACCGCGATCGGCGTCAGCACCCGGTCGGGCGTCAACTCGGCGAGCGCCGCGATCAGGACGGCCTCGTGCACAGTGCCCGGGTTGTTGGCCTTGAACCAGACCGGACCGTCGTCGGTGGGCACCCGCCACACCAGCGACCAGGGCCGCAGCCTCGGCTCCACCAGCCCGGTCACCCGTCGGCCGGTTTGGCTCAGCTGCGCGTCGACCCAGGATCGGGCCCGCACCTGCCACTGCTCGCTGGACCAGTCGGGGGCGCGCTCACCGGCGATCGTCGTCACGCTGGGCACCTTAGGCGGCCGTTCCGCGTCGAGGCGAGGCGTTTTCCCGCCCCGCGTCAGACCAGCTCGACGATGGTGGCGTTGGCCATGCCGCCGCCCTCGCACATGGTCTGGAGCCCGTAGCGGATGCCGTTGTCCCGCATGTGCTGGAGCATGGTGGTCATGATCCGGGCACCGGAGCCGCCGAGCGGGTGGCCGAGGGCGATCGCCCCGCCGCGCGGGTTGAGCCGCTCCGGGTCCGCCTCGGTCTCCGCCAGCCAGGCCAGCGGCACCGGGGCGAACGCCTCGTTCACCTCGTACACCCCGATCTCCTCGATGCCCAGCCCCGCGCGGCGCAGCGCCTTCGCGGTGGCCGGGATGGGCGCGGTGAGCATGGTGACCGGGTCGTCGGCGGCGACCACGGCGGTGTGGATCCGGGCCAGCGGGCGCAGACCGTGTCGGCTGGCCCAGTCGGAGGTGGTCACCGCGAGGGCCGCGGCGCCGTCGGAGATCTGGGACGCGGAACCGGCGGTCACCACGCCGTCGGCGCGGAACGGGGTGGTCAGCTCACCCAGCTTCTCCAGGGAGGTCTCCCGGCGGATGCCCTCGTCGGCGGCGAACTTGCCACCGTCGGCGAGCGGCACCGGGGTCAGCTCCGGGTCGAACGCGCCAGCGTCCTGCGCGGCGGCCGCCTTCTCGTGACTGGCCAGCGCGAACTCGTCCAGTTGGGTACGCGAGAGGCGCCACCGTTGGGCGATCAGCTCGGCCCCGACCCCCTGGTTGAACGGCAGCGGCGCGTCGTCGGCGAAGCCCTCGACGCCCCGGTAACGGGCGCGTAGCTGGTCACTGAACGGCATGCCGCCGGCCACACTGGAGCCCATCGGCACCCGGGTCATCGACTCGACGCCGCCGGCGACCACCAGGTCGGCCTGACCGGAGAGCACCGTCGCTGCGGCGAAGTGCAGAGCCTGCTGGCTGGAGCCGCACTGCCGATCCAGTGTGGTGCCGGGCACCGTCTCGGGCCAGCCGGCGGCGAGCACGCCGTTGCGGGCGATGTTCCACGACTGCTCGCCGACCTGGGACACGCAGCCCCAGAAGACATCGTCGACCTGGGCCGGGTCGAGCCCGGTGCGCTCGGCGAGGGCGCGCAGCACGTGCGCCGAGAGGTCGACCGGGTGGACGCTGGCGAGGCTGCCCTTGCGCCGCCCGACCGGGGTACGTACCGCGCCGACGATGACCGCGTCACTCATGTTTACTCCCCGGTAACTTGGGCTGCCCCGATCCTACGTCGTCCATCGACCGGTCGTCCGGCCACACCCGCACGAGGTGCCGGAGTCCGACTGCCGCTGGCATGCTGGGCGGGTGAATGAGACCTCCCCGGCACAGCAGTGGCGGGTGCCGTCGAGCCTGCCGGCGGCGAAACTGGCCGGCGCCGTCCTGCTCGTCGCGCTCGGGCTGCTCTTCGCCGACGGCGACCCGGTCCGCCTGGCGGTGGCCGTCCTGGCCGCCGCCGCGCTGGCCGGCTGGGCGGTGCGTGACCTGGTCGCGCCGGTCCGACTGTCGGTGGACCCGGCCGGGCTCACCGTCATCCACGGCTTCGCCGGCCGGCGACTGCTGCCCTGGTCGGCGGTCGAGGCGATCGCCGTCGACCGGCGGCCCCGGCTGGGGCTGACCAGCGAAACCCTGGAGATCGACGCGGGCAACTCGCTGCACCTGTTCGGCCGGTACGACCTGGGGGCCACCCCGGAAGAGGTGGCCGCCGCGTTGCGGGCCGCCCGCCCGGTCAGGTGAGCAGCGCGGCGGTCCGGAAGAGCACCAGCGCGAGCAGGATCAGCAGGATCAGCGCCCCACCGGTGACCTGCACCAGCGTGCGACGACTCCGCGGCGCGTACGCGAGCACCAACGCCATCAGCGCGCCGACCACGAGCCCGCCCAGGTGCCCGGGGATCGAGATGCCCGGCACGGCGAGCGTGAACACCAGGTTGATCACCAGGATCGGGATGATCCGGGAAATGTCCCGGCCCAACCTGCGCTCGATGATGATCAGTGCGGCGAAGAGACCGAACACGGCGGTCGACGCGCCGACGGTGGCCGCCCGCGGGCTGCTGAACAGGTAGGCGGCCACGTTGCCGCCGAGGCCCGCGATCAGGTAGAGCGCGGCGAACCGCACCCGCCCGAGGTTGGCTTCCAGCGATCGGCCGAGCACCCACAGCGCCCACATGTTGAGCAGCAGGTGGAGCACGCCGTAGTGCAGGAACATTGCCGTGACCAGCCGGTACCACTGGCCCTCGGCGATCCCGCCGAGCGTGTAGTCGGAGAGGTAGGCCCGGCCGAGCACCGCACCCCACTCGGTCAGCGGCGTGCTGCCACCCATCAGGCCGCCGAAGCCGGAGCCGCCCACCGCCGCGTCCCCGCCCCGGGCGGAGGCGATGGAGGCGAGCAGGAACAGCACGTTCACGGCGATCAGCGCCTTGGTGACATAGCCGTGCCGGCCGGCCGTACCGCCGCCGAAGGCGGTACGCGCCGGCCGGACACTGCGACGTCCCTCGTTGACGCACTCCGGGCACTGGTGCCCGACGGAGGCGTCCCGCATGCAGTCCGGGCAGATCGGCCGGTCACAGCGGGTGCACCGGACGTAGGTCTCCCGGCCGGGGTGCCGGTAGCAGACCGGGGTGGTCGGCGGAGACTCGCTCACCGGGCCGACCCTCCGTCCGCCACCGCACGGTCCACCGGCACCGGCTGTGCTCCGGAGCGCTCAATCATGCGAGCAAAGGTACCTCGCCAGTCGTTCAGGAAGCGGACCGCTCGATCTCGACCCGCTCGATGACGACGTCCTGGAGCGGACGGTCGCTCGGACCGGTCGGGGTGTTCGCGATCGAATCCACGATCTTCACCGACTCCTCGTCGGCGACCTGGCCGAAGATGGTGTGCCGGTTGTTGAGGTGCGGCGTCGGGGACACGGTGATGAAGAACTGCGAACCGTTGGTGCCCGGTCCGGCGTTCGCCATCGCCAGCAGGTACGGACGGTCGAACCGCAGCTCCGGGTGGAACTCGTCGGCGAACTTGTAGCCCGGTCCGCCCCGGCCGGTGCCGGTCGGGTCGCCCATCTGGACCATGAAACCGCTGATCACCCGGTGCGAGATGGTGCCGTCGTAGTACGGCCCACTGCCCGGCTGACCGGTGCGCGGGTCGGTGTACTCACGGTTTCCCTCGGCCAGGTCGACGAAGTTGCGGACGGTCTTCGGCGCGTGGTTGGGGAAGAGCTCCAGCCGGATCGGGCCAGCGTTGGTGTGCAGGGTGGCGTAGACAGCCTCGGCCACGGGTACTCCTCACTCGTTGGTCAGTTCCATGCGGATCCTCCCATGTGCCCGATCTGGCATCGCGGAGGCATCCGAAGGTGGAGGATGACGAAGGAACAACTCCCAGGAGGTAGGACCGTGTTTGGATTCGGGCGGCGTAAGTCCCAGGGGCAGCTGGCCAAGGCCGAGCTGAACCAGAGCATCAGCCACCTGATGCTGGCAGCCAATCACGCCGCGAAGGGCGCCGGCGCGACCGTCGGCCCGCGGGTCCAGGTGGCCCGGGGCTACGTCGCACCGACGGCCGCGAAGGTACGCGACCGCGCGTCCACCGGCTGGGGGACGACTCTCACCACGCTGGCACCGCTGGCGGCGGCTGCTCGTGACGGCGCCGCGCAGGCAGGGCCGCTGACCAGGAAGGCCAAGTCGAAGACCATGCGGATCACCGGTAAGAAGAAGCAGCCGCGTCGTCGCGGCTCGATGATGACCGGCCTGTTGGCGGCGGGTGCCATCGCCGGCCTGGCCGGCGCGGTCGCCCTGCGTCGCCGCCGGGAGCAGCAGGAGTGGGCCGAGTACGACCCGACCCGCAGCACCCTGGAGCCGATGCGCGACGAGGTCGACTCGATCGAGGTGCGTACGCCGTCCGCCGCCCGGGGGTCCGACGGGTCCGCCATGTCCGGCGCGGCGGGGATGACCGGCGCGGGCAGCTCGGCGGTGGCCGGCGGCTCCAGTGCCAGCACCACCGCCCCGGCCAAGCAGACCGGTGTCCGCCCGACCGACAAGGTCCCGTCGGTCGCCGAGGGCGCCACCGATGTCTCCGGTCGGCCGACCGACGACCTCACCAAGGCGCTGGGCAAGGACACGGCCCGCACCAACGGCCGCCGCTGAGATCAACAGCAGCGCATCGGGCGCCGGCGAGTGGGTCCACCCACTCGCCGGCGCTTCCGCGTGAGCGGCGCTACCGAAGGGTCAGAGCCAGCCGTTGCGGCGGAACCAGCGGTAGAGGGCCAGTGAGACGCCGAGCATGAGGGCCAGGGCCACCGGATAGCCGTACGTCATCTTCAGCTCGGGCATGTTCTCGAAGTTCATGCCCTCGACGCCGGCGATGGAGGTCCAGACCGCGGCGATGGCCGCCCACGCGGCAATCTTGCGCATGTCGTTGTTCTGGTCGACGGTGACCTGGGCCAGCCGCGCCTGGAGGATCGAGTTCAGCAGGTCGTCGTAGGAGTTCACCTGCTCCACGGTGCGGCTCAGGTGGTCCTGCACGTCCCGGAAGTACTTGCGGATCTCCTTGGGCACGTCCCGGTTGACCTGGGAGGTCAGCGTCATCAGCGGCCGTTGCAACGGCACCACCGCCCGCTTGAACTCCACCAGCTCCCGCTTCATCTGATAGATCCGCTGGATCCGCCCGTGGCCGTGCCGGTCGAAGACCTCCGCCTCCAGCACGTCCAGGTCGTCCTCGATCTGCTCGGCCACCTCCAGATAGAGGTCGACCACCCGGTCGGTCACGCCGTACGCCACCGCCCACGGGCCGTGCAGCAGCAACTCCTGCTTGGTCTCCAGGTCGGCGCGGATCGGGGCGAGCCGGCAGGCATCGCCGTGCCGGACGCTGATCACGAAGTTCGGGCCGATGAAGAGCATCACCTGCCCGGTCTCCACCACCTCGGAGTTCTCGGTCAGCTCGGTGTGCTCGCAGTAGCGGGCGGTGCGCAGCACCAGGAAGACGACGTCGCCGAACCGCTCCAGCTTGGGGCGCTGCTCGGCCTTGACCGCGTCCTCGACCGCAAGTTCGTGCAGGCCGTAGGTCTCCGCGATGGCGGTCATCTCGGCCAGCTCGGGCTCGTGCAGACCGATCCAGACGAACCCGTGCTCCTCGCGGCGGGCAGCGGCCAACGCCTCCGCGTAGGTCCAGTCGCCGGGCTGCCGCCTGCCGTCGACGTAGAGCGCGCAGTCGACCACCGCGCTACGGCCGGTGCCCGTGCCCGCCGGCGCCGGAACGGGCGGCGAGCCGTCGGCGTTGAGGATCCGGGTCATCGCCCGGACCGGGGAGGGCCACGCCCGAGGTCGCAGCACCCGACCGGTGGTCGACGGTGCCGTCCGGTCCCGCTCTGTCCGATCCGTCATCGCGTCACCTCCCGCGCTCAGCTGCGGCTTGCAGGCTACGCCGATCGCGGTAGAGGACCGGTGTGACGGCGGTCGCGTGGGGGGCGGCGCCGGGCGGGCCGGGCCGCATCGGGGGGTGTGCGGGGGACGACACGGCCCACCCGGCACCTGTGGGGGCGGGAGGTTGTGCTGCCGCGTCAACCCGGCAGGGCCGGCCCGGAGGCCGGGCGGTGAACTCCGCAGCTGGCGGGGTGACGCTCGCAGCATTGTGGGCCAGCCGGCCGCCCGGAGGGGAGCCCCGGGACGGCCGGCATCGTCGTTCTGTCAGGAACCCGACAGTTAATTCAGCTGCGGACGGCCTCGACGGCCGAGGCGAGCCGCCGGACACCCTCGTCGATCCGGTCGGCGGTCACCGCCGAGAAGGCCAGTCGGAGAGCGTGCCGCCCGCCGTCCAGCACGAAGTCACTGCCCTTGACCACGGCGACCCCGCGCTCGGCCGCCGCCGGGGCGAGCCGGTCGACCAGCACGTCCTCCGGGAACTCCACCCAGAGGAAGTAGCCGCCGTCGGGCTCCACGAACCGCGCCTGCGGCAGGTGCCGGCGCAACGAATCGGCGAGCACCTGGGCCCGCTCGCCGAGCGCCGCCCGGACCGTCTCGATCGAGCGGTCGATGTCACCGGAGACGCAGAACTGGTGCACGATCGCCTGGGACACCATCCCGGGCGAGATGTAGAGGCTCGTCGCGTTCTTCGCGATGGAGGCGATCAGGTCGGCCGGGCCGACCAGGTAACCGACCCGCACACCCGGGCAGACCGTCTTGGTGAAGCTCGACGCGTGCACCACCACGTTGCGGGTGTCCAGCGAGAGCATCGACGGCAGCGCCTCGCCACGGAAGCGGACGTCCGCGTACGGGTCGTCCTCGAAGATCGTGAACTCGTACTCGGCGGCCAGGTCGAGCAGCTCCCGGCGCTTCTCCAGGGACAGCGTCATGCCGGCCGGGTTCTGGTAGTTCGGGATGACGTGCGCGAGCCGGGGGCGGACCCCGGACTCCAGCAGCTTGCGCAGCTCGGCAGTGTCCAGGCCATCCGGCTGGACGGCGATGCCGTGCAGCTCACTGCCCATCCGCTGGAGGTTGAGCAGCGTCCGGTCGTACGTCGGGCGCTCCACCACCACCGCGTCGCCGGGGCGGACCAGGTGGTCGAAGAGGAACGCGTCGGCCTGAAGCGACCCGTTGGTGACCAGCACCTGGTCGGCCTCGACCCCGTGCTTCTCGGCGATCCACTTTCGCAGCGGTAGGTACCCGACGGAGGTGCCGTACGCCGTCACCCCTGCGGGGTCGGCGTCGAAGGCGCGGACGGCGGCGGCCTTGAGCCCCTCGACATCGACGATGTCCAGCGAGGGAGCCCCACGGGCAAAGGAGATCAACTGCTCGGCGGTCATGGATGTTGAGCGTACGGGCGGCGGCGGGGGACGCGCGGTCGGCACGGCGATGTCCGCATCCTGAGCCACCGGGTCGGGTGACCCCACTCCACCGGACGGCGGCAGATCAGACCGGAAGGGCGAGCGCGTCGTGCTGCGCGGCCCGGGAAAGTCCCTCCAGCTGCACGCCGAGCGCGTCGAGGAGCTGACTCCAGTCGAAGTAGGAGCGCCAGGCGGTGATCCGTCCCTTGCGGGCCCGGACCACGTCGGCCACCTCCCAGCTCACCAGCCGGCCGGTGGGCGCGACGGTGCCGTACGGCGAGTGCAGTGTGCCGGTGTGGGTGCCGGTCAGTCGCAGCTCGACCGCGGCGCCACCGCCGGTGCGGACCGCGCCCATCGGGTCGACCCGCAGGTCCGGAAAGGCGCCGGTCCAGGTGCGCAGCAGCGCGGGCAACTCGATCGGCCGGACCGTCACGCCCGGCATGGCGTAGAACGCCTCCGGGGCGTAGAGATCCGGCAGCCGGGCCACGTCCCGACGCAGGAGCATGTCGTACTGCTGCTCGACCAGCCGCTCCGCGTCGCGCATCGGGACCTCCCCCACGGGCCACGGCATCTCCGCGCCCGCAAGGGATGTCTACCCATCGATCCGGCCCCGCACACCACCCCCGGTCAGGTCGTGGCGACCGCCTGGCTCTCCGACCAGACCCGCATGATGTCCCGCACGGAGATCACGCCGGCCACCTCCTGGCCGTCCAGCACCACCAGGTGCCGGAATCCGCCCCGGGCCATCGCGGCGGCGGCCTCGGCCACCGTCCACTCCGGCCCCGCGTAAACCACGTCCCAGGTCAGGTGGGCGCCGGTGCGTTCCACGTCGCAGTCCAGGCCGGCGCCGATGGCCTTCAACACGTCACGTTCGGTCATGATCCCCACACCCTCGGAATCCGGGTCGATCACGACCGCCGACCCGACACCGCGGGCCGACATCATCCGGGCCGCCTGGCGGAGCGTGTGCTCCGGACCGACGACGAGGACCTGGCTGGACATCGCATCCCGTACCTGCATCACACATCACCCCTTTGGGACGGTGGCATTCGGTACGGACATGGTGGTCGGTGGATGTTTCCGGGACAAGAGCGGCATCGCACAAGCTGCGGACGCTGGCTACTGTCGGATGGTGTCCACCGAGCCCCTGCGCTGCGCCGGCGCGCTGATCGTCGACCATGACGGCCGCATCTTCTTTCAGCGCCGCTCACCACACCGACGCCTGTTTCCCAACTGTTGGGACATCGTCGGCGGTCACGTGGAGCCGGGCGAGGACATCGACGAGGCACTGCGTCGGGAGATCACCGAGGAGACCGGCTGGGTCCTCTCCCACGTCCTGGGCCAGGTGGGCGAGTACAGCTACGTCGGCGACGACGGCCTGGCCCGGACCGAGTACGACTTCCTGGTCCGCGTCGACGGTGACCTCGACCGCCCGATGCTGGAGGCCGGCAAGCACACCGAGTACCGCTGGCTGGCCGAGCACGAGGTGACAGTGCTCGACGAGCACCGCGACGTCAACGACGGGCTGATCCGGCGGATCGCGGAGGAGGGCTTCGCCGTCCTGCGGTCGATCGGTCTGTGAACACCGTCGAACTGGCGCCCCACCGGATCGCCGGGCTGCTCGCGCCGGCCGTGGACCGGACCTTCCGCGCCGGCATCCTGGCCGGCCGGGACGGTGGTGGCGCCGAGTTGTCCCAGCGCTACGGCGGAATCACGGCGACCGGTTTCCTGGTCGACCTGCGCACCCGGCTGGCCGCACCCGGTGGCACTGTCGACGGGCCCGGTTTCGCAGCGATCACCCGCTACCAGGACCCGGTCGCCTGCCGGCGGACCGTGGACAAGCAGGTGGCCCACGGGATGATCTACCGCGGCCCGGACGGCGCCCTGTCCGCCACCGAGCGGGGCGCCGCCTTCCTCGCCGAGCTGTACCAGGTGCACGCCGAGGTCACCGAGGAGTTGTGGGCCGGCCACGAAGATCGGGTGGTCCGGCTGGTGGCCATGCTCGGCCGACTGCTGTCGTACGCCCTGGTGCTGGCCGACGAGGAGCCGGACCGGGTCGCCTCGGCCTTCGCCGCGCTGGCACCCCCGTACGAGCCGGACGGCACCCCGTCGGGCGTGCTGCTGCTCAACCGGCTCAGCACGCTGCGACACCACAGGGCCGACGCGCACGCCGCCGCCTGGACCGCCGCCGGGCACAGCGCGTCGAGCATCGCCGCCCTGCCGGCCGGCCCCGAGCGACTCGCCATCGAACTGGAGACCGACCGGCGAGCCGCCGCCCCGTACGCCGCGCTCAGCGCGGAGGAGCGCCTGACCATGCTCGCCGACCTGGCGGCATTGCCCGGCTGACCCGGTTGGCCGGAGCGGCACACCCGGCCGGCGCTATCCTCCAGCGGTGACGGGAGCAGGACTAGGGAGGATGTCGCGATGATCGGAATGGTGCTCGCGGCCGGAGCGGGACGACGGCTGCGCCCGTACACCGACACCCTGCCCAAGGCGTTGGTGCCGGTGGACGGCGAGACGACGATCCTGGACATCGCGCTGGGCAACCTCGCCGAGGTCGGGCTCACCGACATCGTGATCGTCGTCGGCTACGCGGCGGACGCGGTCCGCGAGCGGCAGGCCGACCTGGAGAAGCGGTACGGGGTCACGCTCACCCTGGTGCACAACGACAAGGCCGAGGAGTGGAACAACGCCTACTCGCTCTGGCTCGCCCGGGAGTACTTCGCGCGCGGGGTGCTGCTTGTCAACGGGGACACCGTGCACCCGGTGAGCATCGAGAAGACCCTGCTGGCCGAGCGCGGCCCGGGGATCCTGCTGGCCGTGGACACCCTCAAGCCGCTGGCCGAGGAGGAGATGAAGACCACCTTCGACGCCGCCGGCCAGCTCACCCGGATCACCAAGATCATGGACCCGGGCGAGGCGTACGGGGAGTACATCGGCGCGACGCTGATCGAGCCGCAGGTCGCCGACGCCCTCGCCGACGCGCTGGAGGCGACCTGGCGACGGGACCCGAACCTCTACTACGAGGACGGCTACCAGGAGTTCTCCGACCGGGGCGGGGAGGTGCGGGCGGCGCCGATCGGTGACGTCCCGTGGGTCGAGGTCGACAACCACGCCGACCTCGCCCGCGCGCGGGAGATCGCGTGCCGCTACTAGCCCGGAGCGTCCTCACCCCGCTGCACATCGACGTGCGACGGGGGGCGGTCGCCGACCTGGGCGCGATCCTGGCCGACGGGCGGATCTCCTCCGGGGGCGACGTCGCGGTGGTGGTCGGCCCGGGTCAGGGTGCCCAGATCGCGGAGCTGATCCGACCGTCACTGCGCTCGGCGGACGTGTTCACCGTCTCCGGCGGGACGCTGGACGCCGCCGACGACCTGGGCGGCAAACTCCGCGCCCGGTCGTACGACGCGGTGGTCGGCATCGGTGGCGGCAAGACCATAGACGTGGCCAAGTACGCGGCGACCCGCCGAGGGCTGCCGATGGTGTCGGTGGCGACCAGCCTCGCCAACGACGGGATCGCCTCCCCGGTGGCCAGCCTGATCACCGACGGGATCAAGGGCTCCTACGGCGTCCACATCCCGATCGGGGTGATCGTCGACCTGGACTTCGTGGAGAGCGGCCCGGACCGGCACAACCGGGCCGGCATCGGCGACGTGATCAGCAACATCAGCGCGCTGGCCGACTGGGAGCTGTCCCGACAGGTACGCGGCGAGCCTGTCGACGGGCTGGCCGCCTCGCTCTCGCGGGCGGGCGCCGAAGCGGTGCTCAACCACCCCGGCGACATGAGCGACGACGCCTTCGTGATCGTCCTCGCCGAGGCGTTGATCTCCAGCGGTCTGGCGATGGCTGTCGACGGCACCAGCCGTCCGTGCAGCGGCGGCTGCCACGAGATCATGCACGCGGTCGACTCGCTCTTTCCGGGGACCGCCTCGCACGGCGAGCTGGCCGGGCTGGGTGCGCTGTTCTGCACCTGGCTGCGCGGCGACCTCCGCCGCTTCGGGGAGATGTCGGCCTGCCTCGCCCGGCACGGTCTGCCCCGGCTCCCCGCCGAGGTGGCGCTCACCGACGACCAGTTCATCGAGGCGGTGCAGTTCGCGCCGCGTACCCGGCCGGACCGGTACACCATCCTCGAACACCTGACACTGTCGCCTACCGAGACCCGGGAGCGGCTGGCAGACTACGCCGGTGCAATCCGCGACCAGCTTGGCTGACCCCCGTCCCACCGTCGCCGACTTCCACCGGGTGAACCGGGGCGGCGGCCTGTTCAGCGAGTCGATCAGCCAGTGGCTGGGGGCCGTGTTCGCGCTCGTCGCCCAGCGGCTCGGGCTGCGACCGACCGCGTTGACCATCACCAACCTGGTGCTCGGCCTGGCCACCTCGGTCACCGTGGTGGCGCTCGCCGGCCCGGTCGCCGCCGGGGACGTACCGGCCTGGGTGGTCGGCCTGCTCGCCCTGGTCGGCTGGCAGGTGGCGTACTCCCTGGACTGCGCGGACGGGCAACTGGCCCGGGTGACCGGCCAGGGCAGCGCGGCCGGCGCGCGTGTCGACGTGCTCTGCGACGTGGCCGCGCAGATCGCCCTGGTGGCAGCCCTGGCCGCCACCGCCCTGGCGCAGGAGCCGGGCACGCCGACCTGGCTCGTGGCGACCTTCGCCGGCACCTGGATGGTCAACCTGGTGACGTCGGTGATGCAGGCCGGCCCGAACGCGGCCAGCATGGTCACCTCGACCTCGCTGCCGGTGCGCCTGGTGAAACTGGTCCGCGACTACGGCGCCGTGGTCTTCGTGGCCGCCGTGGTGCTCGCCGTGGCCCCCGCGCTGGTCCTCTGGGTGATGGTCGCCTTCACGATCGTCAACGGCGGCTTCCTGCTGGCGAGCATCGCCTTCTCGGCCCGCGCCTCCCTGCGCTGACCAGCCCCTCACCCGCGCGCCACCCGTCCGCAAGATCCACGCGGGAGGGCCATGATCGCGCTCGATCCAGGATGTAGTGGCCTCGGAGCAGCCGGATGGGACTACTTCCTGGATCGAGCGCGATCATGCACGGCGCAAGGCGGGACGGGGTGGGGCGGGGTGAGTCAGACGTGGTTGGGGGTCCGGGCCAGGCCCGCGTAGATGTCGATGAGCTGCTTGGTGACCACGTCGGGGTGGAAGATGCGCTCGTAGCGGGCGCGGGCGGCCACTGTCAGCCCGGGCGCTCCGGCGCGGGCGACCGGCAGGGCGGCCGCGAGCGCGGCCGGCTCCGGAGCGACCACCCAACCGGCCTCGCCCAGACCGATCCCCGCCGGCATGGCTGGCCCGCCGCCGCCCCCGGCGACCGTGGAGGCGATCTCGGCGGGCCCGGTGCCGGCGGGTTCGTGCGGGGCGTCGGCCCCGAGCAGGTACGGAATGCCACCCAACGCCGTACCGAGCACCGGACGGCCGCTCGACAACGCCTCGATGATCACGGTGGGCAGCACGTCGTGCCACATCGCGGCGACGATCACCACAGCGCTCGCCTCGACTGCGGCCCGCACGCCGGCCCGGTCGAGCTGACCGAGGTAGACCACGTCGGGTCGCTCGGCGGCGGCTGCCTCCACGAGTGGGCGCAGCTCACCGTCACCGGCGATCCGCAGCGTGCCCAGCGCACCCACCGGGTGCCGGCGCCAGGCGTCCAGCAGCAGGTCGACGCCCTTCTCCGGGGAGAGCCGGGCCATGTAGAGGAACCCGTCACCCAGCGGCACCGGCCGACCCGGGTCGGGTACGGAGTTCGGCTTCACCACGACGCGTTCGTCCGGAATGCCGTACTCGCGGAGGTGATCGGCGATCGCCGAGGTGAGCGCGATGTACCGATCCACCGAGCGCCAGGTGCCCCGGTGCACGGCCAGGGTGGTCGCCATCAGCGCGCTCTGCACCGCCGAGTCGCGGTAGCAGCGGTGCTTGATCGCCGGCACACCCAACGCCCGACCCTTGCAGTCCTGACAGATCACGCCGTCGCGGAAGTAGATCCCCGACGAGCAGACCTGCCGGTAGTTGTGCACCGTCTGCACCACCGGCACACCGTGCCGGTGCGCGGTCCGCACCACCCAGGGCGAGATCAGGGGGTACGGGTTGTGCAGGTGCAGAACGTCCGGTCGGTGCTCGGTGAGCAGCCGGCTCAGGTCGTGCTGGGCGCGCGGCGCCCAGATCGGCGAGATCGGCAGCAGCGCCTTCGCCGCCTTCGACATCGACGGGATCTCGTCCGAACTGCGAATGAAGGGCAGCACCTCGACGCCAGCGGCGGTGAGCTGAGCGATCTCCGAGTCGACGATCGTGTTCTCACCGGAAGGCTGGGCTTCCCGGTACCGGTTGTGTGCCACCACGATTCTCACGGAGCTTGCCTTTCGTTCGCGATTGCGGGACTCGCAAGCTCATTCCTCACGCTCACGGGAAAGAAGGCTACCGTTGTGTCGTGCCCGAACTACCGGAGGTTGAGGCGCTCGCGGGTTACCTGCGTCAGCGCGCGGTGGGGCGGCGCGTCGATCGGCTGGAGATCGCCGCGATCAGCGCCCTGAAGACGTACGAGCCGGCGCCGACCGAGGTCGCCGGCCGGGCGGTGGTCGACGCCAGCCGGCACGGCAAGTTCCTCGACGTCCTCTTCGAGGGCGGCCTGCACCTGGTGGTGCATCTGGCGCGAGCGGGCTGGCTGCACTACCGGGAGGCGTTCCCCGCCACCACCCCGTTACGTCCGGGCAAGGGCCCGATCGCGGTGCGGGTACGCCTGGACGACGGTTCCGGCTTCGACCTCACCGAGGCCGGCACCCAGAAGAAGCTGGCCGCCTATCTGGTCACCGACCTCGCGACGGTCCCCGGGGTGGCCAAGCTGGGCCCGGACGCGCTCGCCGCGGATCTGCCCACCTTCGCCGAGCGGCTGCGGAGCAGGCGGGGGCAGGTCAAGGGGGTGCTGACCGACCAGTCGGTGCTGTCCGGGGTGGGCAACGCGTACTCCGACGAGATCCTGCATGCCGCGAAGCTGTCCCCGTTCGCGATCACCGACCGGCTCACCGACGCCCAGATCGCCACCCTGCACGCCGCCACCCGACAGGTCCTCGGCGACGCGGTCGAGCGGTCCCTCGGCCAGCGGGCCGCGGAACTGAAGGGTGAGAAGCGCTCCGGGCTGAAGGTGCACGCGCGCGCCGGGCTGCCCTGCCCGGTCTGCGGTGACACCGTGCGCGAGGTGTCGTTCGCCGACTCAAGCCTCCAGTACTGCCCCACCTGCCAGACCGGCGGCAAGCCGCTCGCTGACCGTCGGTTGTCTCGCCTCGTACGGTGAGTAATTGCACTTCGGGGCTACGGAGCGGAATCGCCCTCCCTGAGCGGAAGCTCCGGTCCGCCCTTCTCGCCACGCGCGCATCCATCGGTATAGTGGCCCGGTCCCCGGCTTCTGAAATGGTGCGGAGCCGGCCAGATCCCGCCAGCACCGTCGGTCGCCAATCTCCTTTGGGGCGACGATCGGTCGGAGGCCGCGTGGGAGACTGGGACGGTGGGCGACCCGGGCCTTCACGCCGAGTGAGCGGCCCGTGTCATGCGGGAGGACATGGGTGAGGTGACGGCAAGCCTCCAGCGCCCGGTAACCAACGAAGGCCGGAGCAGACTCGTGCGGCACGTCGACAGCTTCGAGATCCAGCCGCCGACGCCGCCGTCCCACAACGGCGTACCTCGGTCGGCTTGGACGAGGGCGCGACGCCGTGTCTCCCGCTGGCACCGCCCCTACATCGCGATCCTGCTGCTGCTCGACTTCGGCGCGGCGGCGTTCGCCAGCTGGATCGCGATCCAGCTCTTCGACCAGGCCGCCTCCGGGTTCTCCGGCACCCAGCAGGACCCGACGTGGTTCCACACTGTCTCCTACCTGCTGCTTCCGCTCGGCTGGGTGATCATCCTCTGGAGCAACAGGGCGTACGACCGGCGCTATCTGGGGCTTGGCCCGGACGAGTTCAAGCGGGTGATCCGCGCCTCGGTGACAGTTGCGGCGAGTGTCTCGTTCCTCGCCTTCTCCACCGTGACCCAGCTCTCCCGGTTCACAGTAGGCACGGCGCTGGTCGGTGCGACGCTGCTGATCCTCTGGGGTCGTTTTGTGGCCCGCTGGGCGTTGCACTACATCCGGCGGCGGGCCGGCCAGGCCGCGCACCGGATGGTGCTGGTCGGCACCCTGCCCGAGTGCCTGGAGGTCTACGCGGCGGTCACCCGCAGCCCGGCCGCCGGGCTGATGCCCGTCGCCATTCACATCACCGACGGGTACGCGGCTGCCCGGGGCATGCCGACCCCGGTTCCGGTGTACGCCGGACGCGACGTCCTGGCTCTGGTCCGTGAGGTCGGTGGGGACACGATCGCCGTCTGCGGGTCGGCCAGCGCGGAGCCGGGCGAGTTGCGCCGGCTGGCCTGGCAGCTGGAGGGCTCCGGCGTCGACCTGGTGGTCGCGCCGCAGCTCACCGACATCGCCGGCCCTCGCGTGCACATCCGGCCGATCGAGGGTCTGCCGCTGCTGCACGTCGAGGAGCCGACGCTCTCCGGGCCGGCGCTGCTGGCCAAGAACCTGATGGACCGGGTCGCCGCCGGTCTCGGCCTGCTGCTGCTGATCCCGCTCTTCCTGGCCATCGGCGTGGCGATCCGGATCTCCGACCCCGGGCCGGTCTTCTTCCGCCAGCCCCGGGTGGGGCACGAGGGGCGCACGTTCCGGGTGTGGAAGTTCCGAACCATGTACGTCAACGCCGAGGACCGGCTGGCCAGCCTGGTCGACCGCAACGAGACCGACGGCATGCTGTTCAAGATGAAGGAGGACCCTCGGGTCTTCCCGGTCGGTCGTTTCCTGCGGGCCACCTCGCTGGACGAGCTGCCGCAGCTGATCAACGTGCTCTGGGGCGAGATGTCGCTGGTCGGGCCCCGGCCGCTACCGGCCGACGACGGTGACTTCCTGGGTGACGTACGGCGCCGACTGCTGGTCCGCCCCGGCATGACCGGGCTGTGGCAGGTCTCCGGCCGCTCCGACCTGTCCTGGGACGAGTCGGTCCGACTGGACCTCTACTACGTCGACAACTGGTCGCTCGCGTACGACCTGAGCATCCTGTGGCGCACCGTCGGGGTGGTGCTCGCCCGCAAGGGCGCGTACTAGAGGGTTGGCGCGCCGGCTCGCAGGGGCGAGGATCGCTGCGTGGCTGCCAACCTCTCCGCCGTGGTCGGCGTCGTCTCACTCGTCACCGCGCTGACCGCAGCCCTGCTGGCGGTGCTGCGACTGCGAGCCCGCCGTGGCATCGCCACCGCCACCCAGCGGGCCACCTACGAGGTGCTGCACACCGCCGGCCTGGCTGCCGAGCCGCTGCGAGCGGGGTTGAGCGCGGCGGGCGCGGCGAAGGCCGTACGGCATCTGCGGGCGCTGGTGGGCGCGGTCGGGCTGGCGCTCACCGACGCCGACCGGCTGCTGGCCCTGGACGGGCGCGGCACGCACCACGGAGAGCAACTGCTCGCGGCGGCCCAGCGGACGGTGGACAGCGGCCGCTCGACGGTGCTGGGTGAGCAGGAGCTGCACTGCGACCGGGTCGACTGCCCGGTCCGCGGGGCGGTGGTCGCGCCGTTGCTGGGGGCGGACGGCCGGGTGGTGGGCGCGCTGGTGGCGGTCGCCGACAGCCCGCCGCCTCCGGGGTTGGTGCAGGCCACCCTGGAGACGGCGCACTGGGCCGGCAACCAGCTCGCCCTGGCCGAGCTGGACTCGTCACGGGAGCGGCTGGCCCGCGCCGAGATCCGTGCGTTGCGGGCGCAGATCAGCCCGCACTTCATCTACAACGCGCTGACCGCGATCGGCTCGTTCGTACGCACCGACCCGGAGCGGGCCCGGGAGCTGATCCTGGAGTTCGCGGAGTTCACCCGGTACTCGTTCCGGGCGCACGGGGAGTTCACCACGCTGGCCGAGGAGCTGCGGTCGATCGACCGCTACCTGACCATCGAGCGGGCCCGGTTCGGTGACCGGTTGCAGGTGCGGTTGCAGATCGCCCCGGAGGTGCTGCCGGTGACGCTGCCGTTCCTCTGCCTCCAGCCGTTGGTGGAGAACGCGGTTCGCCACGGGTTGTCCCGCAAGCCGGGCACGGGCATGGTGAGCATCGAGGCCCGGGACGCGGGAGCCGAATGCCACATCACGGTGGAGGACGACGGAGTGGGAATGGATCCGACCACGCTGACCGCCGGCATCGCCGAGCTGGCCCGCGGCACCGGCGACCCGGGCGACGACACGGGCCAGCACGTCGGCCTTTCCAACGTCGACGAGCGGTTGCGCTCGGTCTTCGGGGACCGGTTCGGTCTTGTCGTCGAGACCGGGTTGGGCTCGGGCACGAAGGTGAGCATGCGGGTGCCGAAGTTCCACCCCGGCGTGCGGGCAGGGTCGTGAGCGAGCGGACCGCGACGGGTGCGGTGAACGCGTCCGGTTTCCTGCGCGTCCTCGCGGTGGACGACGAGCCGCCCGCGCTCGACGAGCTGGCGTACCACCTGCGGGCCGACCCCCGGGTGGCCCGGCTGCACACGGCCGGCGATGCCACCGAGGCGCTGCGGCTGTTGCGCGACGGCGACGTGGACGTGGTCTTCCTGGACATTCGGATGCCCGGCCTGGACGGCATGGAGCTGGCCCGGGTGTTGCGCCGCTTCGCCCGGCCACCGGCGATCGTGTTCGTCACCGCGTACGACGACGGCGCGGTGGACGCCTTCGATCTGGGCGCCACCGACTACGTGCGGAAACCGGTGCGCGCCGATCGGCTGGCCGAGTCGCTGCGCCGGGTGATCGGCTCGCGGGTGGTGCCGTCGCACCCGGCGGCGCTGGCCCGCGCGGAGGAGGACCCGACCATCCCCATCGAGTTGGCCGGCACCACCCGGATGCTGCCCCGGTCGGCGGTGCGGTGGGTGGAGGCGCAGGGCGACTACGCCCGGTTGCACACCGCGGAGGGGTCGCACCTGGTGCGGGTCTCGCTGGCCACGCTGGCGGAACGCTGGGCCGATGCCGGCTTCGTCAGGGTGCACAGGTCGTACCTGGTGCAGTTGAAGTTGATCGCGGAGTTGCGGCTGGTCAACTCCGGTTACGTGGTGGTGATCGACTCGACCGAGCTGCCGGTGAGCCGGCGGCACACCCGGGAGCTGAAGGACAAGCTGGTCAGGGCCGCGAAGCAGGATTGGAGTCGCTGACCCGGGAATGGAAGCAGACCTACCGTACGTTGTACGCTAGTCCGTACGACTTCCGGGAGGCTTGCCGTGACCGAGACCCCGTTCGACGCCGAAACCGAGTTCGACAGCCAACTCGACCGACTGGTGCAGCTCGGTTACCCCGCCCTCGCCGGGCTGACCGAGAGCGCCTTCCGCGACCTGGTCGCGCCACTGCGGGCCAGGGCGGTCGAGGGCACCGCCGGCCTGCCCGACCCCACCGACGCCCGGGTGCCGTTCCTGCTGGTCATCACCCGGGAGCTGATCGGTGTGCCGGAACGGGTGGAGCTGACCACCCTGGCCGGCAAGCGCAAGCCCGGCGTCATCGACCGGAACTACGCCGAGGACGACCTGCCCCGCTTCGACCCGATCAAGGAGCTGGAGGTGCCGGCCGGGCCGGCGTACCTGCTCTTCGACGTCGACCGGGGCGAGGAGTACCGCAATCTGGCACCCGCCACGGCCATGGAGGGGATCACCGCTCAGGGCCGGTTGCCGCTCAGCATCGACGAGGGGCTCGCCTTCATCACGCTGCACCCGGCCGCGTTGGCGAGCAACCGGTGCTTCTCGCTGGTCGGCTCCCGCTGCGGCGACAAGCGGGTGCCTGCGCTGTGGATCAGCCAGGGCGCACCCAAGCTGGGCTGGTGCTGGTACGGCAACCCGCACACCTGGCTCGGCTCCGCCTCAGCCCGGCCGGAGCGCATCGGCCTGGAGTGACCGCAGGCCGTACTCGGGTTCCTGGAAGTCGGGCCATCCCACCGGCCCGGATGGCCCGACTTTCAGGAACTCGAGTGGATCGAGCCCCGAGGTCAGAAGATGTCGGCCAACGGCAGGGCGAGGGGGAACGGCTGCTCGGTGCGGTAGACCTCGCCGACCGCCAGAACGGCCTGCTCGCGGTAACCGCCCGCGCTACTCACCAGCACGGTCAGGGTCTGCTTGCGGGGCTCCACCAGCCAGTAGAGCGGGATGCCGACGGCCGCGTACTCGTGGCGTTTGAGCACCAGATCCCGGCCAGCGTTGCTCGGCGAGATCACCTCGACGACGAGGAGCACGTTGGCCGGGTCGAGCGCGGCACCGCCGCTGTCCAGTGCGCTCTCACTGGCGACAAAGAGATCAGGCACGAAGTACGACGAGCGTTTCGCGCTGACCCCGATGTCCTGTCCAACGAGCACACCGACGGGGGCCTGCCGGTCGAGGATCCGGCGGAGGCGATTGGCGACCGCGCCGTGGAAGACGTCCGCATGGGGGGACACGAGCAGGCTCCCGTCGAAGATCTCGTAGACCTGGTCGTCCTCGGGGAGGCTCTGGAGGTCGTCCACCGTCCAGGCGTCACCCCAGCCGGGCCGGGCAGGGTTGGTCACCGTCACACCTCCTCTCTACCGGACCACAGTGACAGCTCGGTCGGTTGTCCACAACGAGCCTCCGGAGTTCCCACACGCCAGCCGGCATGATCCCCGAGTTATCCACAGCCGTGGCCGGTTCTCCACAGGTTATTCACAACGCAAACCACTGATCTCCACGGCCGCTGCCTACAGTCAGGACCCATGAACGCACGCCGGGTACTGGTGGTTGAGGACGAACGGACCATCGCCGAGTCCATCGCCGCCCGACTACGGGCCGAGGGTTTCACTGTGGAGATCGCGGCGGACGGGCCCAGCGCGGTCGCGCAGTTCCGCGCCGGACATCCGGATCTCGTCGTCCTCGACGTGATGCTGCCGGGCTTCGACGGCCTGGAGGTGTGCCGCAGGATCCAGGCCGACCGGCCGGTGCCGGTGCTGATGCTCACCGCCCGGGACGACGAGACCGACCTGCTCGTGGGGCTGGCGGTCGGCGCGGACGACTACCTCACCAAGCCGTTCTCGATGCGGGAACTCACCGCCCGGGTGCATGTCCTGCTGCGTCGGATGGAGCGGGCCGCCGCCACTCCCGCGCCGCCCGCCATCCGCCTCGGCGACATCGAGATCAACGAGGCCGAGCGACGGGTCCGCCGGGCCGGGGCGGACGTGCACCTCACCCCGACCGAGTTCGACCTGCTGGTCCACCTCGCGGGGCGGCCTCGCACGGTGCTCCCCCGGGAACGGCTGCTCGCCGAGGTCTGGGGATGGGGCGACGGGAGCGGCACCCGCACCGTGGACAGCCACATCAAGGCTCTGCGCCGCAAGCTGGGTGCCGACCTCATCCGCACCGTGCACGGGGTCGGCTACGCCCTGGAGCTGCCGTCATGACGGCGACCCTGCTCACCCGGCTGGACCGGGTGTTGGAGCTACTGCCCCGACCGCTGGATCCGGTGCGCTCGATCAAGCTGAAGCTGGGTGTGCTGCTGGTCGCCTCCGGGGCGGCCGGCCTGGCCTACTTCTCGTACGGCATCGGCTGGCCGCCGCCGATCACCTCGGCCACGGCCATCGCCGTCGCCCTGCTCACCTCGCAGGTGCTCGCACACGGCATGACCTCACCGTTGCGGGACATGACGGCGGCCGCCGGCGCGATGGCCCGCGGCGACTACACACGTCGGGTGCGCGCCACCTCCCGCGACGAGGTCGGCGAGCTGGCCCAGGCGTTCAACAAGATGGCCGAGGATCTGCACGCCGCCGACCAGCGTCGACGCGAGCTGATCGCCAACGTCTCGCACGAGCTGCGTACGCCGATCACCGCGTTGCAGGGCGTGCTGGAGAACATGGTGGACGGGGTCGCCGACCCCGAACCCGCGGCGCTGCGTTCGGCGTTGGCCCAGACCGAACGGCTCGGGCACCTCGTCGCCGACCTGCTCGACCTGTCCCGACTCGACGCCGGGGTGGTGCCGCTGCGGCGCGTACGCATGGACGTGGGGGACTTCCTCGACGAGGCGGTGGAGCACGCCACGGCCAGCGCGTCCGGCGCCGGCCTGGACGTGCGCTTCCAGCTCCGTGACCTGCCGACACCGCTGACGGTCCACGCGGACCCGTGGCGGCTGCACCAGGTCTTCGCGAACCTCCTCGACAACGCGGCCCGACACAGCCCACCCGGCGGCACGGTACGGGTGTGCGCGGAGGAACACGGCGACCAGCTCCGCTTCGAGGTGAGCGACGAGGGCCAGGGCATTCCGCCGGACGAGCGTTCCCGGGTGTTCGAGCGGTTCACCCGCGGCGACCGGTCGGCCGGCGGCGGGACCGGGCTCGGCCTGGCCATCGCCCGGTGGGTCGTCGAACTGCACGGCGGTCGGATCGGTGTCCTCGATCCCGCCGGGCCAGACCGGGGTGACCGGCCCGGCTGCCGCATTCAGGTCACCATCCCGTGCGACGGGCCATACCGAGAAGAGGCCGCATGACCAGCCCCGGCAGCACCCCCCTCCCGGCCACCGGGCCGACCGGGCCGGCGCAGGCCGCCCCGGCCGTCAGGCCCGGCCCGGCCGCACCGCCGGCAGCCGGTTGGCCCCCGGCAGCTCCGGCCACACCGCTCCCGCCCCGGCCACCATCGGTGATCGCGCGGCGCTGGCCGGGACCATCCGGCGATGCGGTTCCGACGGTGCTGGTGGCGTCGGCGGCGGCGGCGGTCGTCGGCGCCTCGGTGCTCACGATGGTTCGTCCGGGCCTCGGCTGGCTGGTCGCCGCGTTGGCCGGCACGGCCGCCCTCAGCACCGCCGCGGTCGTCAGGTCCGGGGCGTCCTCCCCGGTTGCGGGCCGCACCGCGCCGACCGAGCCCGGCCGCGCAACCGGCGCCGAACCCGCCCGTCCCGGTGCCACGGGGGCACCGGGGCGGGTGGCGCAGGCCACCTGGGCTGCCGCGACTGTCGCGTTGATCGCCGTCGGCACCTTCCGGGCCGCCGGTTGGCTCTTCGCGCTCTGCCTGGTGGCAGCGGTGGGGGCCGGGACGCTCGCGGTGACCGGCGGGCGAAGCCCATTCGGAATGCTGGTCGCCGTGACCCTGCCACCGGCCGCGACGGTACGGGCGCTCCCGTGGGCGGTACGCGGAGTGCGCACCAACCGCTCGGCGGGCTCGGGGATCGGGTTCGGACGCATCGTTACCAGCCTGGTGGTGTCCGCCGTCCTGCTGACGCTGTTCGGACTGCTCTTCTCCTCCGCCGACGCGGTCTTCGCCAACCTGGTCGGCGGTCTGCTGCCCGACATCGCGCCGGCCGGTGTGATCGGCTGGTTGCTGCGGCTGGCCCTGATCGGCGGTGGTCTGCTCGGTGGCGCGTACCTGGTCACCCGCCCACCCGACCTGGAGGGCCTGCGACCGGCGTCGTCACGGCCGGCCCACCGGCTGGAGTGGACCCTCCCGCTGGTGTTGCTCGACGCCCTGTTCGCCGCGTTCGTGCTGGTCCAGCTGACTGTGTTGTTCGGCGGGGCGGGGCACGTGCTGCGTACGGCCGGGCTCACCTACGCCCAGTACGCCCGTGGCGGGTTCTGGCAACTGCTCGCCGTCACCGCGCTCACCCTGCTGGTGATCGCGATCGCCGCCCGTCGGGCGCCGAAGGCCACCCGAGGGGACCGGCTGCTGGTCCGCGGACTGCTCGGCACGCTCACAGTGCTCAGTCTGGTGATCGTCGCCTCCGCGCTCTACCGGATGCAGGTCTACGCCGACGCGTACGGTGCCACCCGGCTGCGGCTCGTCGTGTCGACCATCGAAATCTGGCTCGGGCTGCTCTTCGTCCTGGTCGGGGTTGCCGTGGCGCGGTTGCGGGCCGAATGGCTCCCCCGGCTGGTGGTCGGCACCGCGGTGCTGGCGCTGCTCGGGTTGGCCCTTCTCAACCCGGATCGCCTGATCGCCGAACGGAACGTCGACCGGTACCTGGAGACCGGCCGGTTGGACGTCAACTACCTGTCCGGGCTGTCGGCCGACGCCGTACCGGCCCTGGACCGACTGCCCGAGCCGATGCGCTCCTGCGCGCTGGGGGAGATCGCCGCCGAGCTGCCCCGGGACGGCTTCTGGGCGGCGAACCTCGGCAGGGAACGCGCCCGGCGGGTTCTCCACACGACCCCGGTGCGCGCCAGCGTGACCGACTGCCTCGGCTTGCAACGCTGGTGAGCATGAACGCTTGACAATCGCGTACGGCGGGCGAGACTGCCGGGGTGGCCAAGCAACTCCCCGACGTGGGGTCGAGCGGTGCGGTACCGCCGCCCCGGCGGTCCCGGATCGTGCTGGCCGAGATCACCAGGCAGGACACCCGCGCCGAGCGGACCCGCGCCGAGCTGGCCCAGCAGACCCAGGTCGGCGAGGCGCTGGTCCGCGGCCTGGTCCGGGCCCAGCTCGCGCTGGCGCTGCGGCTGTCCCTGGTGGTGGCCATCGGGTTGGGCGGGCTGCCCTGGCTGTTCGCGATCGCGCCCTCGCTCGGCCGGACCACAGTCGCCGGCGTCAACCTGCCGTGGCTGCTGCTCGGGGTGGCCTCCTTCCCGTTCCTGATCGGCGTGGGCTGGGCGTACGTGCGGCTGGCCGAGCGCAACGAGCAGGACTTCACCGACCTGGTGCAACGGCCGGAGCACTGAGTGGGCAACGACTTCGTGGTCCCGGCCATCGTCGCGGTCACCCTGGTCACCGTCGGGATCGGCTTCTACGGGCTGCGGTTGGCCCGGACCACGTCCGACTTCCTGGTGGCGTCCAGGGCGATCAGTCCGACCTGGAACGCCGCCGCCATCGGCGGGGAGTACCTGTCGGCGGCGAGCTTCCTCGGCATCGCCGGGCTGGTCCTCAAGTACGGCGTGGACGTGCTCTGGTACCCGGTCGGGTTCGCCGCCGGCTACCTGGCCCTGCTGCTCTTCGTGGCAGCGCCGCTGCGCCGCTCCGGTGCGTTCACGCTGCCCGACTTCTGCGAGCTGCGGCTGGGGTCGCGTCGACTCCGCATCCTGGCCACCGCCTTCGTCATCTTCATCGGTTGGCTGTATCTGGTGCCGCAGCTCCAGGGCGCCGGGCTGACCCTGGCCACGGTGGCCGGCTCCCCGTACCCCCTCGGAGCCCTGCTGGTGGCGGCCGTGGTCACCGCGAACGTGGCGTTGGGCGGCATGCGCGCGATCACCTTCGTGCAGGCTTTTCAGTACTGGCTCAAGCTGACCGCTCTCGCCGTACCGGTGATCTTCCTGGCCCTGCAGTGGCAGGCCGACGGCCGCCCGGCGGTGACCCCGCCCGACGGGCCGACGTTCCGGGCCGCGACCACCGTCGTGGTCGAGCACCGCGCGACCCTCACCCTGCCCGACGGTGACATCCGGGAGGTACGCCCCGGTGACGAGTTGACCTTCGCCGCCGGTGATCCGGTGCCGGACGTCTCCGGGGTCGCCACCGATGCCAACGACTGGTTGCTGCCCAGCGCCGCCGGTGACGACGACCGGGGCCTGTTCGCCACGTACTCGCTGATCCTGGCCACCTTCCTGGGCACCATGGGCCTGCCGCACGTGCTGGTGCGCTTCTACACCAATCCGGACGGCGCGGCGGCCCGCCGGACCACCCTGGTCGTGCTGGCGCTGGTCGGCGCGTTCTACCTGCTGCCCACCCTGTACGGGGTCCTCGGTCGGATCTACACCCCGCAGTTGCTGCTCAGCGGCCAGACGGACGCGGTGGTGGTGCTGCTACCCGAAGCGGCCCTGGGTGACGGCCTGGCCGGGCGGCTACTCGCCGCGCTGGTCGCCGCGGGTGCCTTCGCGGCGTTCCTCTCCACCTCGTCCGGCCTGCTGACCAGCGTCGCCGGGGTGATCTCGACGGACGTGCTCGGTCGAGGATCGGTACGCGGGTTCCGGCTGGCCACCGTCATCGCCGGTGGTGTGCCCGCGGTGCTGGCGCTGCACGTCTCCGGGCTGGACGTGTCGCAGGTCGTCGGGCTGGCCTTCGCGGTCGCCGCGTCGAGCTTCTGCCCGCTGCTGGTGCTCGGCATCTGGTGGCGCGGGCTGACGGACGTGGGCGCCACCGCCGGCGTGGTGGCCGGCGGCGGCGCGGCGATCGGCGCGGTGCTGGTCACAGTGCTCGGCCCACCGCTGTCCGGCTGGCCGGCCACGCTCATCGCGCAGCCGGCCGCCTGGACGGTGCCGCTGGCCTTCACCGTGATGGTCGCCGTGTCGATGGCGACACGCAGGCGGGCCCCGGCCGACGTCGCCGCCACCATGCTCCGCCTACACACCCCGGAAGCCCTCCGCATGCAGTGATCACCGCCGCGACATGCCCTCAGCCATGATCACCGCCATGCGCCTTTGCCCTCGGATCCAGCTTGACCATGGCAGAGGTGCGCCGGGGGCGCCACCAGGTCAACAGGTGTCACTGCCGGCGCAGAGCCGCTGCGCCACCGGGCGGGCGTACCGCCGCGCCTCCTTCGGGGTGGTGTCCATGTCCAACGCGACCTGTGCCACCAGGTCACCCTGCCGTACGACGAGCCAGCGGCTCCGCACGCCCTCGATGTCCGAGCCCACCAGCAGAGACTCGTCACCGGCCCCCAGCCCATCGGCCAGGACCGACATCGAACTGGTCGCCCCCCTGGGTTTGCAGTCGGTGAAAAGTGCCCGGACCGCGTCCATCTCAAGGGCAGCATCGCGAATCGAGAAACGGACGACGCGTTGGATCATCCTGTCGGTCGGCGAGTCGAACGAGACGGTTCGCTGGGCGAGCCTGCCGTTGGACGTCCCCGTCGGCGCTTCGCGACAGTAGATCGACACTGACTCCAGGCTCCAGTCGCCGTCGATGTCGTCCTCTGCCATCGTGAAGCCGGCGGGCAGATCCGAGAGCCGCAGCATGGCTGCGGCCGGAATCGCCGGGTCGGTGGAACCGGCCGACGGCGTACGTGACGGGCTCGATGGCGGTGCGGCGGGAGTGGTGCTGGTCGTCGACGGCCGAGGTGCGGCCGAGGTGGCCGACGGCGCGGGTGACGGGGTGGGTGATCCGGTCGCCGGCAGCACCGGCGTCGGCGCGCCCTCCCGGCCGCCGGCCAGCGCCACCGCCCCGGTGGCCACCACTGCCACCGCCACCACTGCGGCGAGCGCCGCCGCGATCCTCGTCTGACGGGTCCGCCGCCGGCCGCGCTCCCGCACCTGTGCGGTCGGGGCCCAGCTCAGGTGCTCGGTGTCGCGGAACAGGTCGGCGAAGGGCTGATCAGGCATTGCTGACCTCCTCGGGGAGGGTGGTGCCGAGCATGGGGGCCATGGCCTGGCGGCCCCGGGAGAGCCGGGCCTTGACGGTGCCGAGCGGTACACCGATCTGAGTCGCGATGTCAGCGACCGAGAGGTCCGCCAGGTAGTGCAGGACGATCGCCTCGCGTTGTTCCAGCGGCAATCGACGTAACGCCGCGACGAGCGCGACGGTGTTCTCCGAGGGTGGTCCCACGGCAGTGGTCGGACCGTGCCGCCGGTTCGCGCGGATGCCGTTGCGGATCTTGCGCCATCGGTTGATGAGGAGGCGGTGCCCCACGCCGCGCACCCACGCCTCCGGATCGCCGTACTCGCCGACGCGCTGCCAGCGCTGCCAGGCCCGCACGTACGCCTCCTGTGCGGCGTCCTGCGCCTCATGGATGTCGCCACCGAGCGCGTACAGCACGGTGACGACCCGATGCCTGGTGGCCCGATAGAAGTCCTCGAACCCCTCGTCTCTGTCCAACGTCCCCCTCCCCCGTTGTCTTCTGCCACTGTCACCCGCCAGCACGACGGTCGGTTGCATCAGGTGCAGCAAGGAGAGCGGAAGTTCGGCAAGGAACGAGGCTGCCTGGCGCGACGCCGAGCTCGTTCCGCGCGATCCTCGTCCGCCTCGGGGATGATCGCGGGTCCGCCCGTCGCCGGACGGCGGAACTGGCGATCGACGGATAACGTCGGCGCATGACTGTTGAGCACCCCGCGCTCGCACTGCGTGGCCTGGCCAAGCGGTTCGACGGCACGATCGCGGTGGCCGGCGTCGACCTGGACGTCCCCGCCGGCTCCTTCTACGGCCTCCTCGGCCCGAACGGCGCCGGCAAGACGACCACCCTGTCGATGGCTGTCGGGCTGTTGCGGCCGGACGCCGGCTCGGCCTGGGTGCTCGGGCACGACGTCTGGCAGGACCCGGTCACCGCCAAGCGGCTGCTCGGCGTGATGCCCGACGGGGTCCGGTTGTTCGACCGGCTGACCGGCGCGGAGTTGCTGGCGTACAACGGGTTGTTGCGGGGGATGGACCCGGCGGTGGTCGACCAGCGGGCTGCCGAGCTGCTGGACGTGCTGGCGCTCGGCGACGCCGGTCGGACGCTGGTGGTGGACTACTCGGCGGGCATGAAGAAGAAGATCGGCCTGGCCTGCGCGCTGCTGCACGGCCCTCGGGTGCTGGTGTTGGACGAGCCGTTCGAGGCTGTCGACCCGGTCTCCGCCGCGCTGATCCGGGACATCCTCACCCGCTACGCGGCCGGCGGCGGCACAGTGGTGTTCTCCAGTCACGTGATGGAGGTCGTCGAGCGGCTCTGCTCACACGTGGCGATCCTGGCCGGCGGCACCATCAAGCGGGTCGGGACCATCGACGAGGTCCGTGGCGGTCGCTCGTTGGAGCAGGTCTTCGTCGAGGTGGTCGGCGGCCGCACCGCGACCGGCGAGGAGCTGTCGTGGCTCTCCCAGTGAGCGCGGACGCCACCCCCGCCGCGCCGGTACGGTCGGTCTCCGCTCGACACTTCGTGCGGCTCAAGCTGCGGGTGATGGGCAACAACTTCCGGGGCCAGGGCTGGCGGATCGCCCTGTTCGTCGGCGGCGCGTTGCTCGGGCTCTGGTTCGCCGCCGCGGGGTTCTTCCTCTTCGCCGCGCCGGGCCTGACCGGCGACGGCCGGTACGCGGTGCTGATCGCGGCGGCGGGTGGCGGGCTGCTGGTGCTCGGTTGGCTGTTCCTGCCACTTGTCTTCTTCGGTGTGGACGAGACACTGGACCCGGCCCGGTTCGCGCTGCTGCCGCTGCCCCGGCGCACGTTGGTGACCGGCCTGTTCGTGGCGGCCCTGATCAGCGTGCCGGTGCTGGCGGTGCTCATCGCGTCGTTCGGGCTGGTGCTGACCGCCTGGTCGTTGGGTGGCTGGTCGGCGGGGTTGGTCGCCGTCGTGGGTGTGCTCGCCGGGATACTGCTCTGTGTGGCCGCCAGCCGGGCGGTGACCAGCGCCTTCGCCACCATGTTGCGGTCCCGACGGGTCCGCGACCTGGCGGCCGTGCTGCTGGCGGTGACCGCCGCGCTGCTCGGCCCGTTGCAGATCTTCGGCCTCGCCGCGCTGCGCGAGGCGGACTGGACCCGGTTGACCGGCGTGGCGACCGTCATCGGGTGGACGCCGTTGGGCGCTCCGTGGACCGTCGGCATCGACGTGGCCCAGGGGCGGGTGTGGGCGGCACCGGTCAAGCTGCTGATCACGGTGGTGGCGCTCGGCGCCCTGCTGGCCTGGTGGTCCCGGTCGATCGAGTCGGCGATGGTGGGTGCGGCGAGCGCCGGTAAGGCCCCGGTGCGGCGCGGGGTCACCGGCGGCGCTGTCGCCCAACTGTTTCCCCGGGTCGCCACCTGGGCCGGCCGGGACCGGTTCGGTGCTCTGGTCGCCCGGGAGGCCCGTTACTGGTGGCGGGACGCGCGCCGCCGGGCCAACCTGATCACGATCGCGGTGGTCGGCATCTTCGTGCCGGTGTTGATCAACGTTACGGGCGGGGACTTCGCGTTCGAGGACGGTGCCGGGTTCACGGCCGCCGCCAGCGACAGCTCACCGGTAGTGGTCACCATCTCCATGCTCCTCGTGGGCGTGCTCGCCGCCGTCACCCTGGCCAACCAGTTCGGCTTCGACGGCAGCGCGTACGCGGCGAACGTGGTGGCCGGGGTTCCCGGCCGGGTCGAGTTGCGGGCCCGGATGACGGCCTTCTCGCTGTACGTGCTGCCGATGTTGGGCGTCGTCGCGGTGGTGTTGTCGTTTCTGCTCAGCCGACCGGAGTGGATCGGTCTCACCATCGGCGGCCTGGTCGCCACCTACGGCGCCGGGCTGGCGGTGAACAGTTTGATCTCGGTGCTCGGGGCGTACTCACTGCCGGAGACGAGCAACCCGTTCGCCATGAACAGCGGTGCGGGCCTGGCGAAGGGGTTGCTGACCCTGCTGGCCATGCTCGCCTCGGTGGTCGCCGCTGTGCCGATGGTGGTGGCCGCCGCGCTGCTCGGTGACGCGTGGCTCTGGCTGGCCCTGCCGGTCGGTGCCGCGTACGGGCTGGGCGCGGCACTGCTGGGCGCGTACCTGGCCGGCGACGTGCTGGACCGCCGCCAGCCGGAGCTGCTGGCCACTGTCACCCCCCGGCGCTGAGCGCGGGCCGCCCCCCGTCCGGTCGAACGCCGGTCGGGGGCACCCGACCCTCGTTATGGTGCGAGCAGTCGGGGCGAAGGGGCGGTCGGCATGGGCTCGCACACGCGTTACCGCAGCATCGTCGTCGACGGGCTCTCGATCTTCTACCGGGAGGCGGGGGCACCGGACGCGCCAGTGCTGCTGCTCCTGCACGGTTTCCCGTCCTCGTCGCGCATGTTCGAGCCGCTGCTCGACAGGCTCGCCGACCAGTTCCGGCTGATCGCGCCGGACTACCCCGGCTTCGGGCACAGTGCCGCCCCGGATCCGCGGAGTCCGTACACCTTTGACGGGATCGCCGAGACGATGGCGGGTTTCGCCGCCGCCGTCGGCGTGGATCGCTACCTGCTCTACGTGCAGGACTACGGAGGACCGGTGGGGTTCCGGATGGCCCTCGCCGATCCGGGTCGCCTGCGCGGCCTCATCGTGCAGAACGCGGTGGCCCACGACACCGGCCTGGGCCCGCTCTGGGGCACCCGCCGGGCCTTCTGGCAGGACCGGGCCGCGCACGAGGCGGCGGTCCGGGAGAACGTCCTCTCGATGGCGGCGATCCGGACCCGGCACGTCGGCAACGATCCGGACCCGGAGCGGTACGACCCCGACCTGTGGGTCGACGAGCACGCCTTCCTCAGTCGCCCCGGGGAGATCGAGCGTCAAGTGGACCTCCAGTACGACTACCGGACCAACGTCGCCTCGTACCCGGCCTGGCAGGACTGGCTGCGCCGGACCCAGCCGCCGCTGCTTGTCGTCTGGGGTCGGTACGACACCTCGTTCGAGGTCACCGAACCCGAGGCGTACCGCTCCGACGTGCCGGGGGCGGAGGTGCACCTGCTCGACGGGGGTCACTTCGTGCTCGACACGCGACCGGACGAGGTCGCCGCCCTGATTCGCTCCTTCGCCGGTCGGGTTCGGGCGACGGGCGGGGCGGGTCACAATGTTTCACGTGAATCATGAGCCGGGTGCCGAGATCCACCACACCGATCCGTTCGCGGTGCCGACCGGGCAACGGTCGCCGGTACGCCGGCTGCGTGGTCGCCTCGCCGCACCGGTGACCCTCTGGACGACGCCCGGTCCGGCCGGGCTGACCGTCTCGTCCACCCTGGTGGCCGAGGGGGAACCGGACCGGCTGCTCGGGCTGATCGACCCGGAGTCCGACCTCTGGGCGGCCGTCGAGGAGTCGGGTCGATTCGCGGTCACGCCGCTCGGCCCGCCGCACCGGCAACTCGCCGACCGGTTCGCCGGCCTCTTCCCCGCCCCGGGCGGGCTCTTCGCCACCGGCGCGTGGAACGACACGCCGTACGGGCCGGTTCCGGCGGACGCCGGCGGCTGGGCCGGGTGTCGGCTGGACACCGCCCGGGAGTACGGCTGGGGCCTGCTGGTCGAGGCCACGATCGAGGCGGTCGACCTGGCCGAGGAGGCAACTCCGCTGCTTCACTACCGCGGTCGTTACCACGAGCTGCCGGCCTGAACGGACGCCTCGCCAGGGGCGACCGATCACCGCAGTGACCTGAGTCACTTGGCGCAGCCAGCCAACCGCTCGGCGCACTCGCCGACCGGCGTCGATCTCAGCCTTCCCTGCCGGGGAGTGCGCTCTTTACGGTGCGCGAAACTCCTCTGACGCCTGTGAAGGTGGTGATCCACAGATGTCCACGGACACACCCGCTCCGGCTGCTTCCCAGTCGGACAAGTACCTGGCCGTACAACGGTCGGACGAGTTCGCCGGGCTGCGGCGTGCGCTGCGCGGCTTCGTCTTCCCGATGACCGTCGCGTTCTTCCTGTGGTATGCGCTCTACGTCATTCTCTCCGCGTACGCCCGGGACTTCATGGGCACGAAGCTGTTCGGCAGCAACATCAACGTCGCACTGGTCTTCGGCCTGCTCCAGTTCGTCTCCACGTTCCTGATCGCCTGGCTCTACTCCCGGTACGCGGACCGGAAGATCGACCCCATCGCGGACCGGATCCGCGCCGAGATCGGGGAGGTGACCCGTGAAGACGGTTCACGCGGTTGAGACGTTCCTCGCGGCTGAGGCGGGCGATCACACGGCCCGCAACCTGACCATCACGCTCTTCCTGGTCTTCGTGGCGGTGACCCTGGGCATCACCATCTGGGCCAGCCGGCAGACCAAGACGGCGACCGACTTCTACGCTGGCGGCCGGTCCTTCTCCGGCTTCCAGAACGGCATGGCGATCGGCGGCGACTACATGTCGGCCGCTTCGTTCCTCGGCATCGCCGGCATCATCGCGTTGTACGGCTACGACGGCTTCCTCTACTCGATCGGCTTCCTGGTCGCCTGGCTGGTGGCCCTGCTGCTGGTCGCGGAGCTGCTGCGGAACTCGGGCCGGTACACGATGGCGGACGTGCTGGCCTTCCGGATGCGTCAGCGTCCGGTGCGTACGGCGGCGGCGGTCTCCACCATCACGGTGTCGATCTTCTACCTGCTCGCCCAGATGGTCGGCGCCGGCGCGCTGGTCGCGCTGCTGCTCGGCATCCGGCCGGGGACGACCTTCCTCGGCATGGATGCGGACACCGCGAAGGTGGCCACCATCATCATGGTCGGCACGCTGATGATCATCTACGTGACCGTGGGTGGCATGAAGGGCACCACCTACGTGCAGATCGTCAAGGCGTTCCTGCTCATGGGCGGCGCGCTGTTGATGACCATCCTGGTGCTGGCGAAGTTCAACTTCAACCTGTCGGAGCTGCTCGGCCAGGCGGCCGCCGCCTCCGGCAAGGGCAGCGCGTTCCTCGAACCCGGGCTCCGGTACGGCGTCGAGGTCGCCGGCAACTCGACACAGACGTTCTACAACAAGGTCGACCTGCTGTCCCTGGGCATCGCCCTGGTGCTCGGCACCGCCGGTCTGCCGCACATCCTGATCCGCTTCTACACGGTGCCGACAGCGAAGGCGGCCCGTAAGAGCGTGCTCTGGGCGATCGGTATCATCGGCACCTTCTACCTGCTCACCCTGGCCCTCGGCTTCGGTGCGGCGGCACTGGTCGGCAGCCAGGCGATCACGGCACAGGACAAGGCCGGCAACACCGCCGCGCCGCAGCTGGCCGAAGCACTCGGCATCGACTTCTTCGGCGGTGAACTGGGCGGGGCAGCCCTGCTGGCGATCATCGCGGCGGTCGCCTTCGCCACCATCCTCGCGGTGGTCGCCGGGTTGACGCTGGCCTCGTCGTCCAGCCTGGCGCACGACTTCTACGCGAACGTGCTGAAGAAGGGTGAGGCGTCGGAGCGGCAGGAGGTGCGGGTCGCCCGGATCTCCGCCCTGGGGATCGGCGCGGTGTCGATCGCCCTGTCGATCTATGCGCAGAACCTCAACGTGGCGTTCCTGGTGGCGCTGGCCTTCGCGGTCGCCGCCTCGGGCAACCTGCCGGCGATCCTCTACAGCCTCTTCTGGCGGCGGTTCAACACCTCCGGCGCGGTGTGGGCGATCTACGGCGGGTTGCTCTCGGCCGTGCTGCTGGTGTTCTTCTCGCCGGTGGTCTCCGGTGCGGCGACCTCGATGTTCCCGGACCACGACTGGCAGTGGTTCCCGCTGTCCAACCCGGGCATCCTCTCCATCCCGTTCGGTTTCCTCTGCGGGTGGATCGGCACTGTCATCTCCAAGGAGCACGACGAGGACAAGTACGCGGAGCTGGAGGTGCGGGCCCTCACGGGCTCCGGCGCCCACTGATCCGAGCGCTCGTCACGAGAGGCCCCCTGTGCTCAACAGGGGGCCTCTTCGTGGAAATGGGGGTCGGTAGGCTGACCGGCATGAAGGTTGCTGAGCGCTTCGGTTCCGGTCACCGCGTTCTCGTCACCGGCGGCGCCGGTTTCGTCCCGTCGCACCTGGTGGATTCCCTGATCGCCCGGGGCTGCACGGTGGTGGCGCTGGACAACTTCGTGACCGGCTCCAAGGAGAACGTCGCCCACCTGCTGGATCGGCCGACCTTCACCCTCGTCGAAGCGGACATCTCCGATGGTCTGCCGACCCACCACCCGGCGCTGGCCGAGCGGTTCGACGCGATCCTGCACATGGCCTCTCCGGCCAGCCCCACCGACTTCGCCCAGTTGCCGGTGGAGATCCTCCGGGTCGGCTCGGTCGGCACCCTGCACCTGCTGGAGCGCGCGACCGCCGACGGCGCCCGGTTCCTGATGGCCTCCACCTCCGAGGCGTACGGAGACCCGAAGGAGCACCCGCAGCGGGAGACCTACTGGGGCAACGTCAACCCGATCGGGGTCCGCAGCGTCTACGACGAGGCCAAGCGCTTCTCCGAGGCCGCGACGATGGCGTACCACCGCTACCGGGGGCTCGACGCGGCGATCGTCCGGATCTTCAACACCTACGGCCCGCGAATGCGCCCGGACGACGGCCGCGCCATCCCCACCTTCATCTCCCAGGCGCTGCGCGGCGAGCCGATCACCGTGCACGGCACGGGCAACCAGACCCGGTCCATCTGCTTCGTCGAGGATCTGGTGCGCGGCATCCTGCTGCTGCTCGACTCGACCGAGACGGGTCCGGTCAACTGCGGCACCGAGCACGAGCTGACCATGCGGCAACTCGCCGAGTTGATCGTGTCGCTCTCCGACAGCACCTCGAAGGTGACCTATGTCACCCGCAGCTCGGATGACCCGGAAATGCGTCGACCGGATCTCACGCTCGCTCGTGAACTGCTCGGATACGAGCCGTCGGTCGCGCCCGAAGATGGCCTGCGACGCACGATCGAGTACTTCCGGTCGCGGCTAGGGTAACCAGATTTTCGCGTACCGCCTGCCGCTGAGTGTCGCCTGAAGGCGGCAGTGGCTCCCGCTACGTACCCTGAGTTACATGTCCGCGACCTCGTCTGCCGGCGTCCCGCATCCGTACCTGCACCGCAGCGCCGGGCGCGCCTCGGTGCCCGGCCCCGACCGGGGTGCCTCCGGGCGTGCCCGTCCGACCGAGGCGCGCTTCTACCCGTCGTACGACGAGGAGCAGCCCCGCTCCGGCGGGCCGGCGGGGCCCCCCGGGCCCGGCGGTCCGGGTGGCACCGGTGGTCCGGGGCGGCGCGGCCCGCGACCGCGCTGGGGTCGGATCGCCCTGGTGGCCGGGGCCGTGGTGCTGGTGCTGGCGCTGCTCGGCAGCGTCGGCGCCTGGTTGTACGCCCGCAACCTCAACAGTGACCTGGCCCGCACCGACCCGTTCGCGGAGATCACCGGTGGTCGGCCCGCCAAGACCGTCGATGGCGCGCTGAACATCCTGCTGGTCGGCAGCGACTCACGGGACCCGGACGCGCCGGTCGACAGCAAGAGTCAGTGGCGCGCCGACACGATCATCGTCATGCACATTCCGGCCGACCACCAGGAGGCCTACCTGGTCTCCATCCCCCGCGACCTGTACGTGCCGATCCCGGAGAGCGCCGGCGCGGACTGCGGCTCCGGTTCGCGCGCGAAGATCAACGCCGCGTTCGCGTTCGGTGGGCTGCCGCTGGCGGTACGCACCGTGGAGTGCTTCACCGACGTTCGGATCGACCACGTGATGGCGATCGACTTCGGCGGTTTCAAGGAGGTCACCGACGCCCTCGGCGGGGTGGACCTGAAGGTCGAGCGCACCGTCACCTCGATCCACAAGCCGTACCGGACCTTCACCAAGGGCACCAACCACATGGACGGCGCGGAGGCGCTGGACTGGATCCGGCAGCGCAAGCAGTTCCCGGACGGGGACTTCGCCCGGATGCGGCACCAGCAGGAGTTCCTTCGGGCACTGATGGACAAGGCGGCCAGCACCGGCACGCTGGCGAACCCGAAGAAGCTCAACGATTTCCTCAAGTCGGTGACCGCGGCCGTAACCGTCGACCAGACTTTCTCGGTTACAGACATGGCGCTGCAGTTCCGCAACCTGCGCGGCCAGAACCTCACCTTTGTGACCAGCCCGAACTCGGGCAGCGACACCATCAACGGCGAGTCGGTGGTGGTGTCGGACCGGGAGAAGGCGCTCGCGATGTACCAGGCCATGTCCGCGGACACGATGGCCGAGTGGGTCAAGGCGAACCCGCCGAAGAGCAACGACGGCGGCTGACGACGGCCCGACTGGCACCAACCGTTCGGGTCATCGAGCAGCGACGATCGACTGAGTCTGCAAAATTCGACGTCCGGATTGACCCGGGATGAACTCGCCAAGTCGATTTGATGTACGTACAGTGGTGCCGCCCCCTCCTGATCACGAGCTGGAGCACGCATGCCGGTTCAGGCCAGTCGTCGCCCTTCTACCCCCGGGTCCGCCGCCCCCAGCGGTCGAGTCGCTGCGGCCATACCCGTGCAGGCACGCCCCTCGGGCGGCGGGCCGGGCTCGCGTCCGCCCGGCAGCGGCGGTGGCGGCGGTGGCGGCGACCGCCCGGGTGGCGGTGGGTCGAAGAAGCGGACCAAGCGCAAGGACCCGCTCTGGGCCAGGCTGACCGTTGTCTTCGGTGCCGTGCTGATGCTCAGCAGCGGGGTGGCCATCGTCGGCAGCAAGGCGTTGATCGGGCAGGCGACCGGCGGCATCGCGAAGGGCAACCTGCTGGGTGATGCCGGCAAGTCCGACGCCGAGGGCGGTGCGAGCCTGGACGGCCCGATCGACATGCTGCTGCTCGGCGTGGACGCGCGGGAGCGCTGGGCCGCCGACGACGTCCGCTCGGACAGCATCATCATCCTGCACATTCCGGCCACGCACGACCAGGCGTACCTGATCTCGATCCCTCGTGACACCGAGGCGCAGATCCCGGCGTTCAAGAAGAGCGGCTACGGCGGCGGCTCCGGGAAGATCAACGCCGCGTTCCAGGCCGGTGCCGCAAACGGTGGCGGCTGGGAGGGCGGCGCCCAGTTGATGGCACAGACGATCAAGCGGCTCACCGGGATCAGCTTCGACGGCGCGGCGATCATCAACTTCGGGGGCTTCAAGAACGTCATCGACACCCTGGGCACGGTGCGGATCTGTGTCAGCCAGGAGGTCAAGTCGCTGCACATGTCGTACGTCGACGGCAAGCCGATGTGGAACGCGGACGCCAAGAAGACCGGCAAGCAGCGGACCCCGGTGGTGCACAAGAAGGGCTGCCAGGAGATGGAGGGTTGGGCCGCGCTCGACTACTCCCGGCAGCGCAAGTCCCTCAAGAACGGCGACTACGACCGGCAGGCCAACCAGCAGCAGCTGATCAAGGCGATGGCCAAGAAGGCCACCGAGGGCGGGATGTTGTCCAACCCGGCCAAGATGAACAACCTGATCAAGGCGGCGGGCAAGGCGTTCGTACTGGACACCGGCGGCGTACCGATCGAGGACTTCATCTTCACCATGCGCGGGGTCACCGGCAACGAGCTGACCATGCTCAAGACCAACAACGGCACCTTCCACGCCAACAACAACAACACCGAGGGCTTGAGCGAAGAGACGATGGCGATGTTCCAGGCCGTCAAGCAGGACAAACTCGCCGAGTTCGTCTTCACCCACCCCGAGGTGATCTCCACCCGCAAGTGAGGCCGGGAGTCGCGGAAAGCCAGCGACGGCCTCGTCACCGCCCGTAGCCTGACGTGAGCAGGTTTCACGTATCGGCTGCGGGGAGGCGGTCACGTCCAGGTGGGGACGGAACGCAGCAGGCCGGGCCGGAACGACACCGTCCGCCCGGTCGCCTCGCGTCCGTTGGCCGCGGATCCTGCTCGGCATCGGCCTGGCTCTCGTCCTGCTGGCGGGGCTCGCCGTGGCCGGGCTCAAGACGCTCAGCCACCGCTACGACCGCACGGTGACCAAGGAGCAACTGCTCGACGCCGACGCCCGCACCGAGCGCACCGACCTGGACGGGCCGCTCAACTACCTCCTGGTCGGCTCCGACCGGCGCCCGGGCGACAGCGGCCCGGACCAACGCTCGGACACCATCCTCATCGTGCACGTCCCCGCCGGGCAGCGGGAGGCGTACCTGGTCTCCATCCCGCGTGACCTGCTGGTCGCCATCCCGCCGGGGAACGGCTTCGGCGGCGGTCAAGACAAGATCAACGCCGCGTACGAGCACGGTGGCGGCGGGCAGGCCGGCGCCCAACTGCTCTCCGCCACCCTGCACCGGCTCACCGGAATCCGGTTCGACGGCGCCGCGCTTATCGACTTCTCCGGCTTCCGGAAGGTCATCGACCTGCTCGGCGGGGTGGAGATGTGCGTGGACACCGAGGTCCGCTCGATCCACACCAACCGGGTCTTCACCACCGGCTGCCACCAGATGGACGGTGCGCAGGCGCTGGACTACGTGCGACAGCGTTACGACCTGCCCGGCGGTGACTACGACCGGCAGCACCACCAGCAGCAGTTGCTCCGGGCGATGCTGGACAGCGCCGGCAGGGCGGACCTGCGGAGCAACCCCGTCAAACTGGACCAGGTGCTCCGGGCGGTCGGCAGCTCGTTGACAGTCGACACCAACGGCGTACCCCTGGAGGACCTGCTCCTCGCGCTGCGCGCGCTGCCGCCCGACGGGATGCGCGGCGTCCAGGTGCCCTCCTCGCCGCAGACCATCGACGAGGTCTCGTACGTGGTGCTGGACAACGGCGGCAACGGGCTCTTCGAGGCGGTCCGCGGCACCCGGGTACCGGCCTGGGCGCAGGCAAACCCCCGCTGGGTGACCCGGTTGTGACGGTGCCGACGGCCCGGTCGGTGCCGAACCGGGCCACAAGGATCTAGTGTTGCTTCCTGTGTTCGGACCCCAGGTTCCCACCGTGCCCGTGACCGAGATCGCCGACGAGACCTACCTGCTGGATGTGCGGGAGGACGACGAGTGGGCGGCCGGCCACGCGCCCACCGCCCACCACCTGCCGATGATGGAGCTGCCGGCCCGGCTGGCCGAGGTGCCCACCGACCGGGAGGTGGCGGTCGTCTGCCGTTCCGGCGGGCGTTCCGCCCAGGTCGTGGCCTACCTGATCAACAACGGCTGGGAGCAGGTGCGCAACGCCGACGGCGGGATGCGCCAGTGGGCTGCGGTCGGCCGACCGGTGGTCGACGCGAACGGGCAGCCCGGCCAGGTCATCTGAGGCCGGCGGAATGGGCGGGCCACTGGTTTTCGCGCACCGCGGCGCCTCGTTCGACCTACCCGAGCACACCCTCGCCGCCTACCTGCGCGCCCTCGACGAGGGCGCCGACGGCCTGGAGTGCGACGTTCGGCTGACCCGGGACGGGCACCTGGTCTGCGTGCACGACCGACGACTCGACCGCACCAGCAACGGTCGCGGTCTGGTCAGCGCGCGTACGCTCGCCGAGCTGGACGCCCTGGACTTCGGCTCCTGGCACCCGGGCAGCGCCCCGAACGGCGACCTGCCACCGGACGAGTCGCACACCCGGCTGCTGACCCTGGCCCGGCTCCTGGACGCGGTGCTCGCCGCCGGGCGGCCGGTCCGACTGCTGGTGGAGACGAAGCATCCGTCCCGCTACGGCTCGAACGTGGAACGGCGACTGGTCAGCCTGCTGCGCCGGTACGGGCTGGCCGACCCCGCGCCGGACGACCCTGTGCAGGTCACCGTCATGTCGTTCTCCCCGCTGGCGGTCCGTCGGCTGCGCGAGCTGGCCCCGACGCTGCCCACCGTGCTGTTGCTGGAGGTGCTGCCGCCCTGGCTGCGGTTGGGTCGGCTGCCGTTCGGCACCCGGATCGCCGGGCCGGGCATCGGCCTGGTCCGGGCCCGCCCGCAGCTGCTGCCCGCACTGCGCGCAGCCGGCAACCAGGTGTACGTCTGGACGGTCAACGAGCCGACCGACCTGGAGCTGGTGCTGGCCGCCGGGGTGGACGGGATCATCACCGACCGGCCCGCGTACGCCCTCGCCCGGCTGGACCGCTGACCCATCGACCGGGCGGGGGTGCCCAAAACCGGGCCGGCGGGGCAGACTCGGCACATGCCGGAGCGTATCGATTTCCCCGCTCTCCTCGCCGGCCACACCGTCGTGATCGAGATGATCAACTCTGGGGACGCGGGCCTACCGGTCCTCACCCAGCTGCTCCGGGTGGCCCAGCCGGCGCTCGGAGCGACCGGGATGGCGTTCGTCGAGTTCGGTCCGACCGGCGGTCGCGTCATCGCCGCGACCGGCGCGGCGGAGTGGGCCCTCGGCCGACCACTGGCCGTCGACGACCCGGACACCGTCTGCCTGCTCTCCGGGCCACGGGTGCGTCAGGCGCGGGTGAGTGACCTCAACGGCAAGCTGGCCGGCGAACTGGCCGGCAGCGGCCTGCGCCGGATGGTCGTCTCCCGGGCCGAGATCGGCGGTCACACCGTCGGCAGCCTGCACGCGCTCTACCCGGGCGACGAGGAGCCGGGCGCCGAGCAGCAGGGAGTCATCGGCTATCTCGCCTCCTGCATCGGGCACATGTACGGCGACCAGAGTGGCCTGCCGGTGCACGGCGACGGCCCGGTGGTGGCGGCCCTCGCCGACGGGCTGGCCGTCGTCGACCGGGACGGGAACGTCCGGCTCTGGAACCCGGCCGCCGCCCAGGTCACCGGCCGGACGGTCGAGCAGGCGCTGAGCCGCCCGTTGCCGTTCCCGCTGCCGCCCTCCGGGCAGGTTCGGGACCACCGGATGCCGGACGGCCGCTGGCTGCGGATCACCTCCGGCGACCTGCCCGGCCCGGGAACGCTACGGGTGGTCACCTTCCGCGACATCACCGACCAGCAGCGCCGCGACCACGACCGCGAGCTGTTCGTCGCGGTGACCAGCCACGAGCTGCGCACCCCGGTCACCGTCATCAAGGGGTACGCGGACACCCTCACCGACCACTGGGAGTCGCTGACCGACGTCGACCGACGGCAGGCGGCCCGGGTGATCGGGCAACGCGCCAACGAGCTGGCCCGGCTGGTCGACCGTCTGCTCAGCTCGGCGGCCGAGGTGGGGCCGGGCGACGACCCTCCCACCCCGTTCGACCTCGGCGAGGCGCTGCGCTCCGCCGTCGTCGACCTGCCGGCGGAGCTGCGCCGTCGGCTGGTGCTCCGCCTCCCGAGCGATCTGCCCAAGGCGCTCGGTCACCGGCCCAGCCTGTCCACGGTGCTGACCGAGTTGACGACCAACGCCGGTAAGTACTCGGCACCTGGTTCTCCCATCGAAATCACCGCCTCGGGCGACGGTCACCTGGTGGCGTTCCGGGTCAGCGACCAGGGCATCGGCATCCGACCCGAGCACGTGGAACGGGCGTTCGACCGGTTCTGGCAGGGCGAGTCCGGCGACCGTCGCGGCTACCCGGGGGCCGGGCTCGGCCTCTATCTCGTCCGCCGGATCGTTGAACAGCAGAATGGATGGGTATCCCTACGTCCGAGGACCGGCGGCGGTACGGTCGCAGAGGTGCGGCTACCACGCGGTTGACCAGGGGTGGCGCGACGTGGAGGCGACGGTGGCAGCGGCAACGAGGGATCGAGCCTGGTGCGTGGTGGTTCCCCACCACCCGGGCGGGGCACGGCTGGCCCGACACCGGCTCGCCGCCGAGCTGGCGGACGTCGTACCCCCGACGCTCCTCGCGGACCTGATCGCGGTGCTCGCGGAGCTGGTGGGCAACGCGGTGCGGCACGCCAGACCGCTGCCCGGCGGCGTGATCCGGGTTGCCTGGCAGCTGCGGCCCTCGGCCGAGGGCGCACTGATCCAGCTGCGGGTCACCGACGGCGGCAGTGCGAGCGCCGGGCCACGGCTCCGGACGGCCAGCCCGGACGCGGCGGACGGGCGAGGGCTGCACATCGTGGCCGGCCTGGCCACCCGTTGGGGCGTCGAGCAGGACGGCATGGGCCAGCGCGTCTGGGCGGAGTTCGACAGGGTGCCGACACCCCGACCCGACCTGGTGCCAGCGGGCTGAGGACGGCTCGGGCGGGTCCCGGTCACGGCGAGCCGCTCGGGGCTCTAGGCTGTGACGCCGTGAGTAAGCGTCGAAAGAGCCAGCGCGCCGCCGCCGACACCACCCCCCGTCGCGACAAGGTGCGGGACGTCTTCGTGCCGCGTCCGTTCGACGGGCTGGTCGACGAGTCCGAGTGGATCGCGCTGCGCGAACTGGTGCCCGCCGCCTCCGCCCCGCTGCGGCTGGCGCCCGCAGTGGTCGAGGAATTCGGCGACCGGACGGTGACGCTCGCCACGGTCCTGCCCATGGCCGCCCCGGCGATCACCAAGCCGGACGGCCGGGTGCTGATCGGTCTCCAGCGCCACCAGCAGTCCGGTGACGTGTCGCGGGATCTGGCAGACGCGTTGCTCAGCGCGCTGCGTGCCGAGCCGGGTGGCCAGGTGGCCGTGCCGCCACTGCCCGGTCCCGGGCCCCGGCTGCAGGACATTCTCGTGGACGGTCCGCTGGACATCACCATGCACGACGGTTTCGACTTCTGGCTCGACCCCGGGGCCGCCGACGATCCGACCGTCCAGGCGTCGCTGGAGCGGGCGAACGCGGCCATCTACCCGACGGTCCGGCTGACCGCGGCGAAGGCCGCGTACTGGTGTCAGGTCCCGGAGAAGGCCCACGTGCGCTGGGTGCTGCCGGACGACGAGGACGCCGCACTGGACGCGCTGGCCCGCCTCGGCGCGGCCGGCACGCTGACGCTCGGCGAGCAGACCAGGTTCGCCGGCATGTTCCGCGCGCACGGTCGACTCGTGCCGGTCTGGGACCTGCCGGAGGAGACCCCGGCGGCCGAGTGGGAGGAGCCGGTGGCGCAGTTCGCCAAGCGGTACGCCGAGGCGCTCACCGTCACCGATCCACTCGACGCCGCCGGTCGCCGGGCCCGTCAGGGGCTGCTCGGCCGCCAGCTCACCCTGCGCTGAGCCGGGGCCGTCGTCCCGCACAGCCGGGCGGCGGTGCGGTCGTCCCGCTCGACCGGGGCGACGGGCGCGGTCGGTCCGTTCCGCCCAACCGGGCGGCGGGTGCGGTCGTCGCGTGCTCAGCTGGCGACGGGTAGCGGGTCGCGGGTGATCGGGCAGGACATGCAGCGCGGTCCGCCACGACCGGAGCCGAGCTCGGAGCCGGCGATCGGGATCACCTCGATGCCGGCCCGCTCCAGTTGGGCGTTGGTCTCCGTGTTGCGCTCGTAGCCGACGCACAGCCGAGGGGCCAGCGCGAGGGTGTTGTTGCCGTCATCCCACTGCTCGCGTTCCGCGGTGACCGGATCCAGCCCGGTGTCGATGACCCGGAGCAGGTCGAGGTCCATCGCGTCGGCGGCGGCCCGCAGGAACGGCGCCGGCCCGTCCACCCGCGGGTCCTCGCCGTCCCCGCCGGCGATCACCGTGTACGCGGACAGCGTGCTCGCGATGTTGGGGTACATCAGGACGGCGTCCACGTCGACCATCGTGCACACAGTGTCCAGGTGCATGGTGGCGCGCTTCTGGGCGATCGGCACCACCAGGATGGTGTGGGCCAGGCCGGCGGCGAAGACCTGCCGACTGAGGCGTTCCGCGCCGGCCGGGGTCGTCCGCTCGCCCACCCCGACCGCCAGCACACCGGGCGCGAGCAGCAGCACGTCCCCGCCCTCCAGGTGCTCGAGGCTGGGACGGTAGACGAATTCGGTGCCGGCGAACCGGGGGTGGTGGCGGTAGATGGCGTCGGTCAGGGTGGTCTCACGGCGGCGGGCCGGCATGGCCAGGCTGGTGACACCGACCCGGTCGCCGATCCACAGCGACGAGTCTCGGGTGAAGAGCAGGTTGGGCAACGGGTCGATGACGAAGTCGTGTCGGTCCATCAGCGTGTAGACCAGCCCTCCCGGTCGCTCGGAGCTGATCCGCAACTCCTCGTGGGCCAGCCCCGCGGTGAGCACGTCGGCCAGCGTGGCCGGGTCCAGGTAGGAGAGGTGGTCGGCGACGCGGGCGCGCAGTGTGTCGCCGAGCCGCCGGGAGCGCAGCACCTGCTCGGTGAGTTCGGCCCGGGCGTCCGCGACGGCCAGCGTCTCGGCCAGCAGGGTGGCCAGGTAGAGCACCTCGACGCCGCGCTCGCGCAGGGCGGCGGCGAACGCGTCGTGCTCCTCCTGGGCGCGCCCCACCCAGGGAATCGCGTCGAACAGGAGCGAGTCGTTGTTGCGCGGGGTGAGCCGGGCCAGTTCGGGGCCGGGCCGGTGCAGCAGTACCGTGCCGAGCCGCCCGACTTCACTGTCGACGTAGTGGGTCACTCCCGCAGCGTAGGGCAGGGTTTAGCGGCATCCGAGAAAAGAACTGTGGATGAATATGGCATTCATCCACAGTCACTCCGGCGTTCCGGCTTGCCGAACACCGGTAGTGGCAACGTAGGGTAGTGAGGACATAACTTCGAGGGACCTTTTGCCGGAGGTCGCGATGACTGTCTTTCCCGCACGACGAGCCGTACCGTCCGCTCGGGCACTGCCGCCCGTCGCGGTGCCACACCCCCGCGTCGAGGCGCCGGGGGTTCTCGAACCGGTCCGTCCAACACCGCTCGAATGGGCCCGCCGCCGTCGGGCCGAGCGGGGTGCACGCCGCCTGGAGGCGGCCGGGGCACGGGCGTTGGGTCAACTCGACCACCTCGGGCCCGCCTGGCACGTGATCGAGTGGCCGCGCACCGACGTGACAGACGTCCTCGACCGCGGTCAGGACGAGCGAGCCGGGTTCCTCGCCATCGGGCCGAGTGGCCTCTTCGCCGTGACCATCGCCGACCACGGCCGAGCCAGGGTGCTCGTCGCCGGAGACGTGGTGCAGATCAACGGCAAGCGGCCCCCGTACGTGGCCGAGTCCCGCCGGGACGCGAAGCGGGCCAGCAAGGCGCTCTCCGAGGCGGTGGGGCTGCCCGTTCCGGTGACGCCGGTGCTGACTTTCGTCGGCTCGGGCGTGATCAGCGTCTACGGCCTTCCGAAGGACTGTCTGATGGCCACCCACCGGGAACTGGACCGGCTGCTCGTGGCTGGCGGCAGCCGGATCAGCCCCGCGACCGCCGAGAAGCTTTCCCGGGTCGCGCAGCACCCGGGCACCTGGCTGAACGGCACGTACCGTCCAACCGCCGACTACCGGTGGTACGACGAGGGCCGAACGGCCGCTGACAAGCCGGCCCACCGCCGGTAACGTCACCGGCGACGCCACGCGGCTCCGGTCCCCCCGTTCACCTCACCGGTCTCCGCGCCGTCACCGGTCGCCTCGGTTCACCCTGTGCGCCCCGGTGACCAGGTGCGCTCGGTGATTCCGTCGGCGACCCGCTAGCGTGGACAGTCGATCGGTGCACATAGGAGGCGCGGTGGCCCACGTCGAACTTTCGCTCTCGGAAGCGTTCGTGCCGGCGGCGCGGGCCTCGACAGAGCCGGAGTCCGACAACGTCGGCCAATGGTCGTCGACAGTCTCCCGGGCCGACGAGCCATGCCTGCTGATCGACGCCGACACCCGGGTGGTGGCGATCTCCACGGCCGGTTGCGAGCTGCTCTGTCTCGGTGAGCCGGCCGGGCTGATCGGGCGACCGTTGCTCGATGGCGGGCTGCGCCTGCTCGACTTCACCGCCAACCGGGGCGAGCTGACCGAAGCCGAGATCGACAAGATTCCGCCCCTGCTGGCGCTCTCCTCCGGCCGACTCGCTCGTGGGCTACTCAGGGTGCAGGCCGCCTCGGCGAACAGCTCCGACGCGACAGTCGACGCGATCTCCACCCCCGTGCTCACCGACGGCACCGTCGCCGGCTCACTCACCTTCTTCTCCGAGGTCTGACCTGCGGCGCGGTGTGTCCTTCGCCGCACGCGGCGTTGCCCGGGTGAGCCCGCACGAAGGCCGTAGGGTGCCCTCATGCTCGATATCGCTCTGCTGCCGGGGGAATACGCTGTGTGCCGGCTGGCCGCCGGCACCACCCTGCCGTACGCGCTGTCGAGCGGGCTGCGCGGCGCAGACGTGGTGACGGTGAGCTGGACCTCCGACGGGATCTCCGTGATCTGCCCGACCGACCGGGCGCCGGCACAGGCCGTGGTGGAGACGACCTGGCGCTGCCTACGGGTCACCGCCCCGGTGGCGCTGGCCGGCACCGGCAGCCTGGCCGCGCTGGTCGACCCGCTCGCCGAGGCACGGGTCAGCGCCGTCACGTTCTCCACGTTCGACACCGACTATCTGCTGGTGCCGACCGTCCGGCTGACCGAGGGCACGGCCGCGCTCCAGCGCGCCGGGCACCGCGTCACCGGCTGACCTTCACCCGACCGGCCGCTCACCCTACGATGGGCTCGGCCACCCCGGCCGCGACGAATTCTCCGATGTCCCGAGGATCGGCCCGTGCCGTTCACCCCACCCCCGCCCGCGTCCCCCTCACCGCGGTCGACGATCCACCCCCCACCGGCGACTCCTGGCCGGGCAGCCGACCGCGTTCCGGCGCGGAGCCTCGTCCGAGTCCTGCCGATGGTGCTCGCCGTCGCGGCGCTGGCCGGCTGTGGCGCCCCACCCGGGCTGGGGGAGCCGACCAGCGTGCCCACCCACACCGCGGCCCCGACACCGTCCGGTCCGAGCACCCCACCGGCCACCCCGCCGACCACCGCGCCGTCTCTCGGTACGGTCACGCCCACCCCGGACGCCGGGTTGGTCGCGACGGCCTGCCGCAACGGGCCGACCGGCCAGCGGGTGCTGCAACTGTTGCGCGGCCGGGCCGGAGTGCTGCCGGCGAACGTCCGGGTCCAGGTCCGCACCGGGCCGCTCTGCGCCGGCGACTGGCAGTTCACAGTGCTGACGGTGACCGGGCACGAGGAACTCCAGGTGGTCACCCGGGGTGAGCCCGGTTCCCCGGTGCTGGTCACCGCCGGAACGGACGTCTGCACCATCGAGGTACGCGCCACCAGCCCGGCCGGGATTCGCGCCCTCGCCTGCGACGCCGGCCCGGCCAACGGACCGGGTGCGTAGGCTGATCGGCATGCCGGGAACACCGCCGACACGTTTCGTCTTCCTCGGGCCGGAGGGCACCTTCGCCGAGCAGGCCCTGCGCTCCATACCCGCCGCCGAGCGCGGCACCCGTACGCCCGCCCGCAGCGTCGGAGAGGCGCTGGACAGCGTCCGCGCCGGCGACGCCGACGCCGCGCTGGTGCCACTGGAGAACTCGATCGGCGGCGCGGTGGGCGTCACGCTGGACGAGATGGCCGAGGGCGAGCCGCTGGTGATCACCCGGGAGGTGATCCTGTCGGTGGAGTTCGTGCTCGCCGCACGGCCCGACACCCCGCTGCCCTCGATCCGCACCGTGGCGGCCCATCCACAGGCATCCACCCAGTGCCGAGGCTGGTTGCGCGACCACCTGCCCGACGCCGTGGTGGTCGACGTGCTCTCCAACGGCGCGGCCGCCGCCGGTGCCGGCAGGGGCGAGTACGACGCGGCGATCTGCGCACCGATCGGAGCCTCCCGGCACCGACTCACCACACTCGCCGACAAGATCGCCGACCACCCCGACGCGGTGACCCGGTTCGCGCTGGTGTCCCGCCCCGGGCCGCCACCGCCGCCGACCGGTGACGACCTCACCTCGCTCGCTGTCTACATCGCCCACGACCGGGTCGGCGCACTGCTGTCGGTGCTGATGGAGTTGGCCGTCCGTGGGGTCAACCTGACCCGGATCGAATCGCGGCCGACCGGCGAGGCGTTGGGCCGCTACGTCTTCTTCCTGGACTGCACCGGCCACGTGGCCGACGTACGCCTGGGCGAGGCGTTGCAGGGGCTCCGCAGGGTCTGTGCCGACGTCCGCTTCCTAGGCTCCTACCCCCGGCACCGGTGGGCCGAGGCGGGCGAACGCCCGGTGCCCGCACCAGCGGGCCTCTCCGACGTCGACTACGCCGACGCGGCGGCCTGGCTGACCCGCCTGCGTACCGGCGAGTTGACCTGATCGGCGCGGAGCGCCCCCAAGAGAACGGGAGTGCCCGCGCCGCCGCCGTCAGCTCGACAGATCAGGTGCGCCCCGCGCCACTCCCGGTCAGCTCAGCAGACCGCCGAGCAGACCGCCCTCCTGCTGCTGCTGGCCACTGCCCAGGACCGGCGGCTCCTCGGACGGCTGCACCACCACGAAGCCCTGACCCGCGAAGCTCATGGTGAACGACTCACCGGTGCGGCGCCCGAGCAGAGTGCCGAGGCCGAGCTGCTCGGCCCGGTGGTAGCCGGTCTGGAGGTTGGCCGACCAGCAGACCGCGGCCTGGGGGTCGACGTACGTCGGGGCGTCCACGTTAAGCACGACCGGGGTGCCCTTGGTGGTGATGGCGATCCGCCCGTAGCCGCTGAACACACAGTTGAAGAGGCCGGACGAGGACGCCATCCCAGCGCCACCGACCATCCTGATGTCGTACTGGAGGGTGGAGTCGAAGGCGAGCACGCTGCTGCCGTTGATGGAGAGGGCGTCGCCCGGCTCCAGGTCGATGATGTGCACGTCCTTGGCCAGCTCGGCGAGGAAGACGTCACCCTGGCCGGTGACCTTCATCAGCGGGACGCCCTCGCCGGTGAGCTTCTGCTTGAGGAACTTGCCGAGCCCGCCTGAACCCAACGCCTGGAACTGCACATTCCCCTGGTAGGCGACCATCGACCCGACCCGGGCCATCGCCTCGCCGTTGAGCTCGATCTTCAACATCTTGGAGTTCTGCAACCGCATGCCGGGCTGCGCGGACTCCTTCTCCAGATTCTCCGCGGAGAACAGCTCGCTGCGCATGAAAGGGCCTCCTGAATAGGGTCGCGTTCGCTGCACCGACGGTAGGCGACCTCGGCAAGCACCGGCCATCGGACGGACGGCGCGGCGCGGGCGGGTCGAGCGGCGCGGGCTCAGCCCCAGCCCAGCGCGTGCAGGCGCGCGTCGTCGATGCCGAAGTGGTGGGCGATCTCGTGCACCACTGTCACCGCCACCTCGTCGATGACGTCCTCGTCGTTGTCGCAGATCCGAAGGATCGGACGGCGGTAGATGAAGATCCGGTCGGGCAGCACGCCGGCATAGTCCCAACCGCGCTCGGTGAGCGCATACCCCTCGTAGAGGCCGAGCAGGTCGACCTCTCCCGGTGGCGGGTCGTCCTCGACCAGGATCACCACGTTGTTCATCAGGCCGAGTAGTTCTTCGGGCACCTCGTCGAGGGCTTCGCCGACCAACTCCTCGAAGCGCTCACGGCTCATCTCCACCGGCACCTCGCCCATTGTGCCCGACGCGGGGGCACGCGGCCCGGTCCTGCTGGACGACCATGGCCGTCATCCGCACATGCACGGAAGAAGCGACCACCCGGGACCGGGCGGAGGCTCCTTCCGTGGACGTACGGTGTGGTCCGGCTAGCTCAGGCAGCCAGACGGGCGTTGAGGGTGATCTCGGCACCCGGCGAGAGCAGGCGGGAGATCGGGCAGTTGGCCTTGGCGGCCTCGGCGAGCTTCTGGAACTCCGCGTCGTCGATCCCCGGGACCTGGCCGACCGTCTCAAGGTCGATCCGGGTCACGGTCATGCCGGCGTCGGTCTTGTCCAGGTGCACCTTGGCGGTGGTCTCGACCGAGGTGGCCGTCGAGCCCGCGTCGGCAAGCGCCTTGGAGAACGCCATCGAGAAGCAGCCGGCGTGCGCGGCGGCGATCAGCTCCTCGGGGTTGGTGCCCTCACCCTCCTCGAAGCGCGACTTGAAGGAGTAGTTGCCGGACAGGCCGCCCTTACCGGTGCGGACGGTGCCCGCGCCCTCGGTGAGATTGCCCTGCCATTGTGCTGAAGCGGTACGGATAGGCATGGGGCAAACGCTAGCGGAAAGGCGACCGCCGAGCGACAGACCGGCGCGCTCGCCAGCCCTGCGATCCCGGTCACCACCAGCTTGCTGTGCCATGATGCGACACAGGTCCGTGACCGGCGGAAGGGTGGCCGATGTCCGAGGAGCTTCCAATCCCGCGGCAGGGCGACCGATCCGAGGCCCCGGCGGTGATCGAGTGGGGTGCCGACGAGCGGGCCCCGCGACGCCGCTTCGCCTTGTCCCTGGCCGATCTCGCGCAGGATCCTCGGCTGCCCCTGCTGCTCGCCGGTCTGGGCGCGGTGGCCGCTGTCGCCTCGCTCGTCGGTGAGTGGCTGGTGATGAGCCTGCCGAACGGCGGGCCCGAGGGGAACGCGACGTTCGAGGTGCCCGCCGGGGTGTCCGAGGTCGGTGGCTTCGGGGTCGGCTACCTGGTCGGGCTTCTCGCCCTCGTCTGCGCCGTGGCGCTGACGTTGCGCGGCACGGCGGCCGTGCGGCCGAACGCCCGGCTGGCCGGCCTCACCCTGGCCGGTGCCCTGCTGGTGCTGCTGGTGGCCGCCACTGCCGGCCTCGACAACCCTGGTCAGCGAAACTTCTTCTACTCGCTTGAGGACGGCTTTCAGATCGAGTACGGCCGTGGGCTGGTGATGGCCTTCGTCGCCTGTGTGCTGTTCGCGGCCGCCCTGCGGCTGACCCCCGCCACGCCTTCCGGCGTGTTCGCCGGGCCACCAGACGATGACCGGCCCGGCGACGCGCCAGCACCACGGCCCTGGCGCCGGCGCCGGAACCCCGACCCGATCGAGGACGGCCTCCCCGCTCCAGCCGACCTCACGGTCACCCCCGCCGCCCCCTTCGCCCGCCCCGACCCCCAGCCCTGACTCCCACCCACCCTCGCCACCCCTCGCGTCGCCGATCTTGCAATTGCTGTCCGGACAAAGGGTGCGTAACACGCGAATCAGCAACCGAGAGTGCGAGATCGCGCGGGGAGTGGGATAGCGCGGGGCGCTCATCTGGCGGGTGCCCGGGGTTGGCGTCCGATTCGCCTGGAAGCCATGGATGCGACCGGTTCCGCGAGGTACGGTTGCTGCCCGCCGTCACGCCGGGCCTCGGTTTCCTTGGCCACGGCAGGTGCGACGGCGGCGGGCGAAGGAGGAACGATGACCCGCCCGGGACTGCCCAAGTTGATCGCGACCGACCTCGACGGGACGCTGGTCCGCAGCGATGACACCGTCTCCGCGTACACCCATGGGGTGCTCGACCGGGTGCGCGCCGCCGGAATTCCGGTGGTCGGCGCTACCGGCCGCGGCCCTCGGCTGACCGAGTTGACCCGCAACGACATCCGCGCCGCCGACTTCCTGGTGATGGCCGGCGGCGGACGGGTGGTCGACCAGAGCGACCCGAGCGGCCCGGTGGTGCTCCGCGACGAGCGGCTCCCCGCCGAGGTGCTGGCCCGGCTCCTCGCCGACCTGGAGGCGGAGGTCGGCCCACTGACCGTGATGGTCGAGGCGTCCGACGAGCACGACGCCCCGCTGTGGGGCGACTACCACGAGAGCTGGCCCTACCAGGACCGCTTTGAGGCACGCACTCGCGACGAGTGCCTCGCCTGCGACGTGATCAAGGCGTTCGCCCGGACCGCCGACCACCACGTGGACGAACTGTTGGCGGTGGCCCGCCGGATCGTCTCGCCGCAGGTCGCGACGCTCACCCAGGCCGGTCTCGGCTTCATCGAGATCTGCCCGCCCGGCGTGGACAAGGCGACCGGGCTGACCGTGGTGGCGCAGACCCTCGGGGTCGACCCGGCCGATGTGCTGGTCTTCGGTGACATGCCCAACGACCTGCCGATGTTCGAGTGGGCCGGTTGGTCGCGGGTGGCCGTGGCCAACGCACACCCCGCGCTGCGTGCCGCCGCCGACGAGGTGACCTTGCGCAACGACGACGACGGGGTGGCGGTGTATCTGGACCGGCTACTGTCCCGGTAATGGGAGACACACCCCGCCTCATTGCCACCGACATCGACGGCACGCTGATCCGCGACGACCACACCGTCAGCCCACGCACCGCCGACCTGCTCGCGCGGATCTCCGCGCGAGGCACGCCGGTCGTCCTGGTCACCGGCCGTCCGGTCCGCTGGCTCAAGATGGTGTACGACCAGCTCGCCCGACCGCTGCCGGCGGTCTGCGCCAACGGCGCCGTGGTCTACGACCCGTTCTCCGACGAGGTGGTGCGGGCTGACCCGCTCGCCCCGCACCACCTGGCCGAGGTCGCCCGGAGGCTACGGGCCGAGGTGCCCGGCATCAGCTTCGCCGTGGAGATTCTGGACAGCCGGGAGATGCGGCACGAGGCGCACTACCCGCTGCGCTGGGACGCCGACGCCAACGGCATCCGGCCGATCGAGACGCCGGAGGAGTTGCTCTCGGTCCCGGCGGTGAAGCTCCTCGCCCGAGCCGGCGAGCAGGACCCGGACGCCTTCGCCGAGCTGATCGCCACGGCGGTGGCGGGGTTGGCCGAGGCCACGCACTCGTCGTCCTCCGGGCTGGTGGAGATCTCGGCGGCGGGGGTGACCAAGGCGGCGGGGCTGGCCTGGTACTGCGACCAGCTCGGGGTGGCCGCGGCGGACGTGCTGGCCTTCGGCGACATGCCCAACGACGTGCCGATGCTGACCTGGGCCGGGCGTGGTGTGGCGGTGGCCAACGCGCACCGCGCCGTCCTGGCGGTCGCCGACGACGTGACGACGGCGAACACCGAGGACGGCGTGGCGGCGTACCTGGAAAAGATCTTCGGGGTGGACTGAGGTCAGAGGTACTGACCGGTGTTGTGACCCTCGCCGCCGCCCGGCTGGCCGATGCCCGGCATCCCGGGGACGACCCCACCGGGGCCGCTGGGCAGCGCCTGCCGGCCGCCGCGCATCTGTTCCAGCTGCACCCGGGCGGCCATCTGCTGGGCCACCAGGGCCGCCTGGATGCCGTGGAACAGGCCCTCCAGCCAGCCGACGAGCTGGGCGTGCGCGATCCGCAGCTCGCCCTCGCTGGGGGCCTTGTCCTCGGCGAAGGGCAGCGAGATGCGCTCCAGCTCGTCGCGCAGCTCGGGGGCGAGGCCCTCCTTGAGCTCGACGATCGACCGCTCGTGGATCTCCCGCATCCGGTTGCGGCTGGCGTCGTCGAGAGGTGCGGCCTTCACCTCCTCCAGCAACTGCTTGATCATGCTGCCGATCCGCATCACCTTGGCCGGCTGTTCGACCAGGCGGGTCGGGTCCTCGCCCTGGCCCTCGTCGGTCTGCATCGTGCCGATCGGTCGGCCGTCCGGGCCAACCACCACCACGGTGCCGGAGTGGCCGGAGTCGTCGGGGCCGGGCTCGTCGTTCTGTCCAGCGGAGCGCGCTTCGGTCATGGGGTCCATCTTTACCCAGCGGGCGCGAACCATGCCGGCCGGGACCGACTACCGGGGCCGAACCACCCGGGCGGGGCGCGCTACCGTCGCGCCATGCCTGTCGACCCGCGCGCCGTGTTGACCCGGCCCGCACCGGAACCCGACCGGACCGTGGCGTACGGGGACCACCCGGATCAAGTGGCCGATCTGCGCCTCCCGGCCGGAACCGGGCCAGCCCGGCCGCTGGTCGTCGTCCTGCACGGCGGCTTCTGGCGGGCCGAGTACGACCGGCGGCACACCGGCCCGCTGGCCGCGGCCCTCGCCGCTGACGGCTACCCGGTGGCGCAGCTGGAATACCGCCGCACCGGGCAGCCCGGAGGTGGCTGGCCGGGCACCCTGACCGACGTACTGACCGGGGTGGCCGAGCTGCCGGCGCTGGCAGCCGAGGCGCTGCCCGGCAGGGTGAGCCTGGCCCCGCCGATCCTGGTGGGGCACTCCGCCGGCGGCCACCTGGCGCTGTACGTGGCGGGCACCGCCCCGGCGACGGTGAGCGGAGTGCTCGCCCTGGCCCCGGTGGCCGATCTGGGCGAGGCGTACCGGCGGGATCTGGACTCGGGCGCGGTCGCCGCGCTGCTCGGCGGCGGACCGGCGGAGGTCCCGGACCGGTACGCGACGGCGGATCCACGGATGTTGGTACCGATACGAACACGGATAGTAGTTGTTCATGGCTCTGACGATCATCAGGTCCCGGTGGAGATGAGCCGGGATTTCGTCGCGGAGGCGCGTGCCACAGGTTCCGATATTTCCCTTGTTGAACTGCCCGGATGCGAGCATTTCGGGCTGATCGACCCCGAGGCCGTCGCCTGGCCTCAGGTCCTCGTCGTGTTGCGGTCCCTGCACGATGATCACTAGCCATTGACGCAGCGTCGCGGACCAGGTAGAACGCCGGTGGGGCTGTGTTCGGCCCTGCAACGCTCCTTGGAAGGAACTCGGTGTCGCAGATGAATCGCAGGCGGGCGCTCCAACTGTTGGCCGCGCTCGGTACCACCGGGTTCGTCGCCGCGTGTGGCTCAGACGGTGACGCCGAGTCGACCGCCGACCGGGGCCCGATCAAGATCGGTTTGATCACGCCGCAGGCCGGTGGTTTCAAGAGCATCGGCGACGACATCACCAATGGCTTCCAGCTCTTCCTCGACCTGCACGACCAGCGGCTCGGCGGCCACCCCGTGGAGCTGCTGACCGCCGACGAGGGCGACACCGCGAAGACGGGCAAGGCTGCCGTCGAGGGCCTGCTCAAGCAGGGCGTGCTGGCACTCACCGGCGTGGTCAACTCGGCGGTGATGGTCGGCATCCGGGACACCGTGGAGCAGGCCCGGGTCCCGCTGATCGGCTCCAACGCCTCACCGAGCAGTCTGCAGAGCGTCTTCTACATCTGGCGGACCTCGTACGTGCTCGACGAGGCCGGTCGGGCGCTGGGCCGGTACCTGCGCGACCAGCTGCCGGCGAACGGCCGCATCGCGATCATCATGCCGGAGAACGTCGGCAGCCCGGACGTGGTCCGCGGCTTCCGGCAGGAGTTCGGCGCGACCGACCCGCGGATCGGCGACCCGGTGACCTACACCAACGCCACCTCCAACCCCGGCAAGACGACGTACGCCTCGGACATCACGAAGGCGCTGGCCAAGAAGCCCACAGCGGTCTTCTGCTTCTTCGCCGGAGCAGCGGCGGTGGAGTTCATCAAGCAGCTGCGTGAGAAGTTCGCCGGGCCGATCTACGCACCCGGCTTCCTCACCGAGGGCGCCGTGCTGGAGAACCTGAAGGACAACGCGCTGGGCATCCAGACCGCGTTGAACTACTCGGCCGACCTGAACAACACGTCGAACCGGGTCTTCGCCTCGGCGTACCGCAAGAAGTACCAGGTCACCCCCACCACGTACGCGATGGCGTCGTACGACGCGGCGCAGGTGCTCGACCAGGCCATCCAGCTGACCGGTGGAAAGCCCACGCCGCAGCAGGTCAACCTGGCCCTGGGCAAGATCGGCCAGATCGACAGCCCGCGCGGCATCTGGCAGTTCAACCAGCCGCGTACCCCGCAGCAGAAGTGGTACCTGCGCGAGGTGCAGCGCGACGGTCAGGTCATGTCGAACGTGCTGATCAACGAGCTGGCCACGCTGGGCTGACGCCCACCCGGAGCACGATTCGGGGCCGGTCTCCCAGTGGGAGGCCGGCCCCGAGACGTTCGCGGGTCAGTGCCGCAGTTCGGCGATGCAGCACTTCACGCTGCCGCCGCCCTTCTTCAGCTCGGCCAGCTCGACGGGGACCGGGGTGTATCCGGCCGCCTTGAGCTTGCCGGCCAGGCGGGTGGCCTCGCTGTTGAGCACCACGTTCGCGCCGTCGCTGACCAGGTTGAGCCCGAAGGCCATCGCGTCCTCGTCGTCGGCGATCACCGCGTCCGGGAAGAGCTGGGTGAGCACCCGCTGACTGGCCGCCGAGAACGCACCCGGGAAGTAGACGACGTTCGTGTCGTCGATGGCCGCGAGCGCCACGTCCAGGTGGTAGAAGCGGGGATCGATCAGGCGCAGCGACACCACCGGACGACCCAGCGCCTCCTGCGCCTCCGCGTGCGCGGGGATCTCGGTACGGAAGCCGTGCCCGGCCAGGATGAGCCCGCCGTGCGCCTCCGGCACGTACGCGAAGTCGCCCTCACCCTCGTTGGTCTCGCTGGGTGCGATGAACCGCCAACCCTGCGCCTCGTAGAAGGCGTGGTGGGCGGCGGCCTCGGCGGCCCGCTGTTCGTGCTTGAACCGGGCGCCGTAGACGGTGCCGTCCACGACGAAGCCGCCGTTGGCGGCGTAGACCATGTCGGGCAGGCCCTGCTCGGCGGTGAGCAGGTGCACCTCGTGGCCGAGGCCGACAAGCGTCTCGCGCAGCCGGTCCCACTGCTTGACGGCCAGGTCCCGGTCGACCGGGGTGGTCACGTCCATCCACGGGTTGATCGCGTACTCGACCGCGAAGTACTCCGGCGAGCACATGAGATATGTCCGCTTTCGCGGGAAACGCTGCTGGTTCACGGTCACCAAGAGTAGGTACCGTAGAACTTTGAAAACAGCCACAAGCGTTGCTTCCCAGAGGCGGAACGTTGCAGATAGACGCGGTAGACCAGCGGATCATTGCGTTACTCGTCGCGGACGCCCGTGCGTCCTACGCCGACATCGGTGCCCGGGTGTCACTCTCCGCCCCAGCGGTCAAGCGTCGCGTCGACCGGCTGCGCGCCACCGGCGTCATCAGGGGATTCACGGCCGTCGTTGACCCGGCCGCCGTCGGCTGGACCACGGAGGCCTTCGTCGAGTTGTTCTGCGCCGGCCGGACCACCCCGGCGCAGATCGGCGTCGCCGCCCGCCGACACCCCGAGGTGGTCGGCGCGTACACCGTCTCCGGGGAGGCGGACGCGCTCGTGCACCTGCGCGCCGCCGACATCGCCCACCTGGAGGCGGCCCTGGAGCGGCTGCGCGCCGAGTCCTTCGTGACCTCCACCCGCAGCACCATCGTGCTCTCCCGGCTGGTCGAATCGCCCGGCGTCGGCCCGTCCGCCGGCACCTCTTGACCTCAACCCCGGTTGAGGAGATGGACTGACCCCGAGTGGGCGAGACAGCCCATCGGGGCCGAGGGGACTGTCATGCGAGCGATCTGGTTACGTGAGTTCGGCGGGCCCGAGGTGCTGATGCCCGGCCCCGCGCCCGACCCGGTGCCTGGCCCCGGCCAGGTGCTGATCGACGTCGCGCACGCGAACATCACCTTCATCGAGACGCAACTGCGCGCCGGTCACCCCGGCCCGTTCCGCCTCACCCCACCGCTGATCCCCGGCAACGGCGTCGGCGGGATGATCACGGCGGTCGGGTCGGACGTCGACCCGACGCTTACCGGGCAGCGGGCGGTCAGCGCCACCGGAGGTTTTGGCGGTTACGCCGAACGCGCGGCGGTTGACGCGTCGGCGACGATCGCGGTGCCGGCCGGGTTGGCTCTGGACGAGGCGGTGGCGCTGCTGGCCGACGGACGGACCGCCACCATGCTGATCGAGGCGGTCGGCGTCCGCCCAGGTGACCGGGTGCTGGTGGAGGCCGCAGCCGGCGGCGTCGGCAGCCTGTTGGTGCAGCTCGCGGCCCGGGCCGGGGCCCGGGTGATCGGCGCGGCCGGTGGGCGACGCAAGGTGAACCTGCTACCCGGCCTGGGCGCCGAGCTGGCCGTCGACTACCTGCTGCCCGAGTGGGCCGAGCAGGTCCGCGCTGCGGTGGGCGGGGTCGACGTGGTGCTCGACGGGGTCGGTGGTTCGGTGGCCCGGGCCGCCTTCGACCTGCTCCCTCCGGGCGGCCGGATGGTCAGCTTCGGGCTGGCGAGCGGGGAGTGGTCCCCGGTGTCGGCGGAGGCCGCCACGGCACGGCAGGTCACAGTGGTCCGACCGGACGTGCCACCGGCCCGGCTGCGGGCGTACACCGAACAGGCCCTGGTGGACGCGGCGGCCGGTCAGCTGCGACCGCTCATCGGCCAGCGCTTCCCACTGGAACGCGCCGCCGACGCGCACGCCGCCATCGAGGCGCGCGCGACGGTCGGCAAGACCCTGCTGGACGTGGCCTGATCAGGCTCAGAGATACATGCCGGTGCGGTGCTCCGACTCGTCGCGCCGGACCGGCTTGTCACCCTCACCGAAGAACCGCTTGCCACCGAACTCGCCGTGCAGACGGTCGTCCAACTCGTCGGCGAGACCGGTCATCACCTGCACCGCCAGCATCAGATGGGTCGCCTGGAAGTTGCGGCCGAACACCGGGATGGACGCCCACACCGTGTCGTCGGCGCAGTAGAGGCGGCCGATCGGCATTCGGTTCGTCAGCTCCGAGAGCTTGACGTAGAGCCGCTCGGTCGGCTCCACCTCGGTGAGCACCGGGGAGAAGACGTCCACCAGGGGCGGATTGTCCCGTACCCGTACGAAGACCATCGCCGAGCCGGCGCGGATGGTGATGTCGCCGTCCGAGTCGATCTGCAACCGGTCGGTGTCCGACTTCAACATCGTGGAGACCACGGTGCGGACCCGCTCGGCCAGGTCGAGCACGTCGTCCCGCTCGACCTGCGCGGCGGCCGCCTCGGCCAACGCCTCCTCCAGGTCCGCCTCGACGTCGGCGTCCGGACCGAACTCACTGCGGGCGGTGCCCAGCGGCTCCACGGCCAACGGCTCGCCCTCGGCGTCGTGCACCAGATAGACGAGGAAGGCCGGGTGCGGAGCCCCGTAGACGTCCCGCAGCGTGCGGGAGAGCAGCGTGGCGACCTGGGTCGACTCGGCCGTCGTGGCGTTCAGCCCGAAGGAACCGCCGGAGCCGGCGACCACCCCGGGCGGGGACCAACCGAGCGCGACCATGTCCGCCACCGCGCCCCGGTCCAGCCGGTAGCCCGCCGGCAGAGCGGCGTTGCCGACCGCGCGGGCGGACAGCACCCGGTCCGCGTCCACGTCGACGCTTATCGAATAGACGGCGTCCCCGGTGCCGGAGGCGGTGGGGTCGAGGGTCACGTCGAGGTGCGTGCCAACGGGAAGTTCCCGCAGCCGTACGGCGAGCGCGCGGGCAAACTCCCGCCACGCCTCGGTCACCTTCGCCCGCAGGTCGGTGGTGCTGGGCTCGTCGAGCAGGATCGATTCCGGCGGCTCAGTCGAAGCGCCGGGTAGCTCACCGTGCGGCGCCGAGGGGTGGTCAGCCGTCATGATCGCCTCCGTCCGTCACGATCACCCTACCCACGCCGCCCGTGGGTCGAATCAGCCCGGACCGGGATCGGACAGCGGCGGTCAGGGGGCTGCCGGGTCCGCGGGTTCGGCACCCAGCTCGACCGGCCAGGCGGTGGCCAGCGCGCTGAGCCGGGCCGCGGCGTCCGCCGGCTCCGCGCCCCGGCCAACCGCCAACCCGAAGAGGTACGCGGTGACCGGCGCACCCGGACGCAGCACCTGGTGGGCAACGTCCCGGGCCAGGTCCAGCACCGCCGGCACCGGCACCGCGGCCGGGTCCAGATCCAACTCGGCGCACACCGCCGTGACCCAGTCGTCCATCACCGTCATCGCGCCCACTCCTCCGCCCGGCGTACGTCCTCGTCAGTGTCGCAGTCGAACCACGGCGGCGGGCCCTCGCCGGACCAGGCCACCTCCCGCACGACGAGACCGGCGAGCAACGCCCGGACCGGGGCTCCGGACAGACTTCCGCCCCGCTCGACCGTCAACCGCTGCACCGCTGCCCGCAGCGCGGCGACCCGCCAGACACCGCAGAGTGACTGCCGCCGCCCGTCCCCGTCCACGAAGCACGCCCCGTCCGGTCCCCGCTCGCCGTCGAGGCCGCTGTGGGCCGGCGGCGCCGGAGCAAGGCCACTGCCGGCCGGCGGCACCGGAGCAGAGCCGCTGCGGTCCGGCGGCGCGGGAGCAGAGCGGCCGCCCGCCGGTTCGGTGTCGGAGGTCTCCGGCTCGAGGTGCTTCAGCAGTTCACCGATCGCGGCCGGGGTGAGCAGCGGCAGGTCGGCGGCGAGCAGCGCGACCACGCTGACGGCGGGATCCAGCAGCGCCAGGCCAGCCGCCGCCGCCGCGACCGGCCCTCCGCCGGGCGGGTCCTCCTGGACGACCCGCACACCCGACGGCACGGCGTCGGCCGCACCGACCAGCACCCGCGGCGTCGCGTCGCTGACGGCGGCCAGCACCCGGTCACGCATCGATCGGCCACCGACCGGCAGCGCGGGCTTGTCGAGCCCGCCCATCCGTCGGGCGGCCCCACCCGCGAGCACCACGGCGGCGTACGTCCCCATCCGGCCACCGTAGCCGTGCCGGCGCTCGGTCGTGCCGACCCCGCGCCTCGCCTCGCCTCGCCTCGCCTCGCCTCGGTGATCATGGAGTTGTCGCTCGACACACCGACGACACGCGCGGACAACTTCATGATCAACGCGCGGGGTTGGGGGTGGTTGGGGTTGGAGTGGGGTGGAGGATGGCGGGATGGGACGGGCAACTGATCGACGGGGCGTACTCCGGATCGACCTGGACGCGGCGACCACCGGACGCGGATCCGTCCGCCGACCGGACACGCTCGCCGTTGAGGAGCCGCTGGAGATCCGGGTCGGCGCGGCCGGCCCCGGCCGACGCCGGCCGCTCGCCGTCACCATGCGTACCCCCGGTGACGATCTGGACCTGGCCATCGGGTTCCTGCTGACGGAGGGGCTGATCCGGTCGACCGACGACGTGTTGACCGCGCAACTCTGCGCCGGCGCGGAGACGCCGAACACGTACAACGTGGTGGACGTGGTGCTCGCCCCCGGCGTACCGGAACCGACCACCGACCCGTCCCGGAACTTCTACACGACCAGCTCCTGCGGGGTCTGCGGCAAGGCCAGCATCGACGCGGTACGCACCCGGTCGCTCTTCCCGGTCGCGGCGGACCCGCTCAGCGTGCCGGCCACGCTGCTCGCCGAGTTGCCCGACCGGTTGCGCGCCGCCCAGCGCGGCTTCGATCGGACCGGCGGGCTGCACGCCGCGGGGTTGTTCACCCCCGACGGTGAGCTGGTGGTGCTCCGGGAGGACGTGGGCCGGCACAACGCCGTGGACAAGGTGATCGGCTGGGCCGTACGGGAACGCCGACTGCCGCTCGCCGGGCACCTGCTGCTGGTCTCCGGACGGGCCAGCTTCGAACTGACCCAGAAGGCGTGGATGGCGGGGTTGCCGCTGCTGGCCGCGGTGTCCGCCCCGAGCACCCTCGCCGCGGAACTGGCCGACGAGGCGGGGATGACACTTGTCGGCTTCCTGCGCGGGCGGACCATGAACGTCTACACCGGGCCGCACCGGATCACGGTGGAGCAGCCAGCCTGACCCGAGCGGCCCGTCAGCGACCGATCCGGTCGATCAGGTCGAACAGGGCCAGCCGTGCGGCGGCATCACGGGCGATCAGGAAACCGGCGATGCCGAGGATCCAGCCCAACGCGCTGCCCGCCTTCGTGACGATCCAGTTGTTCAGGCGGGCCAGCACCGGCTCGACCAGTCGCGGGCGGGCCACCCTGGCACCCAGCAACAACACCGCCGGCAGCACCATGACCAGGCAGTACCCGGCAAGCAGCGCCACCACGCTCGCCGCTCCCACTCCCGAGGTGGCCAGCAGACCCACCGCACCGAGGTACGGAAGCATGGTCGCCACCTCGGCGAGCGCCGCGAGCAGCGCCAGCCCGACCAACCAGCGGGCCGAGGAATCTCCGGCGGTGGCCCGGTCCCGCCAGCGCAAAACACCACCGGTACGGGGGCGCCGCTTGCCGTCGTAGCGGAAGCTGAGCGCCAGCATTCCCACGCCGAGGACGAGTTGTGCCCAGAGGACGCCCCGGTTGTCCAGGGCGCCGCCCAGCGCGTCGCCCAGCCTGCTGCCTCCCCAGACCAGCAGCAGCCCAACCGCGAGGTAGAACACCGCGATGGTGGCGAGGTAGCCCAGGATTCGCCGGACGTTGACCGGCCCGGGGGCGAGCAACAACCAGACGGGGATGAAGAGGGTGCCGATGCTGGTGCTGTCGATCAACGCCAGCCCGGCCAGCGACAGCAGCAACTCGGGGGTCATGTCGTACCAACGCGGAGAACGGCCACGAGATCATTCTCCGGCGGCGGTGACCTGTCCGCGTCGGCCGTGGACAGGAGCAACGCGTACATCCTTCGACGGAGGCGTCGCCGGAGGACCCGTCACGCCAGGTTGAGGATGCTCCAGTTGGTGGGGAGCACCTTCGCCGCCACAGTGGGTTGCGCTGTCGCGTAGTGCGCCTCGTGGGTGAGTGCCGCACGGGCGGCCTGGCCGAACGAGATGTCTCCGGCCGCGGCGCGGGCCAGCCTGCCGGTGTCGCGCACGTCCTCGGCGTCGAGCGGCAGCAGTCGGATCATCGGGGCGGTCATCATCAGGGCCAGTAGCGCGGCATCGATCTCGTCGGCCACACTCGCGAAGGCGACAGCCAGGCAGGTCGCGGGGATGGCCACCTGCCGACCCTCGTCGGCGACCTCCAGCATCAACTCCCCCACCGAGACGTTGCCCTCGATGTAAGCCGTCAACGCCGACGCGTCGAACACGACAGCGATCTGATCGCTCATCCGGCGCCTCCCAACATCCGGCGTCCCTCGGCCAGAGCGTCCGCCGGAATGGGCGTCGCCAGGCGCTCCCGCCATCGCGCCCGACCCGCCTCGGTCACCTCGATGCCTGCTCGCCGCAGCACCTCGTCGAGGTGCACGCGTGCCATCTGCACCCGCACCGCAGCGGTGATGGCGGCCGAGACGTTGGGCTGCTGGTCGAGCCAGTCCGCGACGTCGTCGGGGAGGCTCACGGAGCGCTTCACGGTCACGTCCGCCAGCCTATCAACCTCGGTAGCACCGGCGGTATTACCGCGCGGACGGTGGGGCTGGTCAGCGGCGGCCACGTCGGCTCCGTCGGCGGGGCCGGATGACGCCGGGCATCCCGACCGACGGCCAGCCGTCCAGCTCGGCCGGAGGCACGCCCCGTCGGAGCAGGTCGTCCAGCAGCAGGGCGAGCGAGTAGTCGGGGTGCAGGCTCAGCGTGCGTTCGAGCGCGACCGCCGCCAACGCGCCCTGTCCGGCACGCCAGGCGGCGAACGCCAGCAGCGCACCCGGCGCGGCGGCCACCTCCGGCTCGGCGCGGCGCAGCACGTCGGTCCAGAGGGCGATGTCCCGGTCCCGGCCGTCGGTGCGTTCCCACGCGTGATCGCGGACCGGCAGGTGGGTCATCAGCAGGCTCAACCAGGCCACCTCGTCGTCGTCGAGCCGCTCACCACGCCGCTGCCGGCGCTGGGCCTCGCGGACCGCCGCCACCCCGGCGGCGCGCAGCGCCCGCGCCCCGAGCAGGTCACTCTCGGGTGCCTGCTCGACCAGCTCGGCCAGTCTCAGCTCGGCGCGGGCGGTGGCCGCGCGGGCCGCCTCCCGGGCCGGGCCGTCCACCGGTGCCACCTGCGCCACCAGGGCGCCCCGGTCGGGGAGTGCGACCTGACCGGCGAAGACCGCCGAAGCGGTCAGCCGGTTGACGGTCGGGTCGTAGCGGCGACCCTCGGGCGGGCAGCAGTCGGGCTCGGTGCAGAGATAGGACCACCAGCGGCCGTCGGTCACCCGCAGCGCGTCGAGCACGTGCAGCCCGAAGTCGTTGAGCGCGTCGCGCACCGCGTCCACGGCCGGGGTGACCCGCTCCGGTTGCCCGTAACCCACCACGGTGGCGGCCTCCGCGCCCTGCCTGCGGATCACACCGGCCAGGTGCCCGGCCAACCCGCCCAGCTCGGTCGGATCGGGCAGGTCCGCGCGGGCGGCGAAGACGATCTGTCGACCGACCAGCGCCACGGCGACCACGCTGTCGGTGGGATGGAAGCCGAGCAGGTACGGCACAGCGGCGATCAGATCGGCGGGTGAGCGGACGGCGAGCTGAGGGCGTTCGGTCGAGGTCATGTCGGAAGCCTGCGGCGGGCGTACCAGGCCCTGCCACCCCTGTGGACGACACGCGACTTATCCACAGTTACTGAACGTGTTTTCCCTGCTCACGCCACACCTACGGGTGCGGAAAGAGCGCCGATGTCGTCGGGCGACACCTGGCTGTCGTAAGGAGCGGTTACCGTGCGCTGATGGACCTGGCGTACCTGCGCGCGCATCCGACACACCTCCCGACCTTCCGTACCCATCAGCGGCTCCGGGAGACGCCGGTCGCCGGTGGAAACATCTGCGCGGCCGCCCGGCTCACCCTCGACGACGGCCACTCCGTCTTCGCCAAGTCCTGGCCCGAAGGCGCCGACCGGCCGGCGCCGGAGGGCTTCTTCGCCGCCGAGGCCGCCGGCCTGCGTTGGCTGCGGGAGGCGGGCGGGGTCGGCGTACCCGAGGTGATCGTGGTGTTGCCGGAGCTGCTGGCGCTCGACTGGGTGGAGCCCGGCGAACCGACGCCGGAGGCCGCGGAGCGCTTCGGCCGGGAGTTGGCCGGGCTGCACCGGGCGGGCGCAACCGCCTTCGGTGCCACCTGGCCCGGGTTCATCGGCTCGCTCCCACAGGACAACACCCCCACCGGCGGGCGCTGGTCGACCTGGTTCGCCGAGCGGCGCCTCACCCCCTACCTGCGACGCTCGGTCGACGGTGGCGCGCTGACCAGCGCCGATGCCGCTCTGGTCGAGCAGGTGATCGGTCGCCTCGACGGGCTCGGCGGCGACGAGCCGCCCGCGCGCATCCACGGCGACCTGTGGCCGGGCAACGTGCTGTGGGGGGCCGACGACCGGGCCTGGCTCGTCGACCCGGCAGCGCACGGTGGGCACCGGGAGACGGATCTCGCCCAGCTCGCCCTCTTCGGCGGCGTCCCCCACCTGGATCGGGTGCTGGCCGCCTATCAGGAGAGTTGGCCACTACCGGACGGCTGGCGTGACCGGGTGCCAGTGCATCAGCTGCATCTGCTGCTCGTGCACACCGCACTCTTCGGCGTCAGCTTCCGAGATGTGGTCGTCCAGACCGCCCGCGGCGTCCTGAGCCGGGCCGAGCGCGCTACGGTCGACAGGTGAGCGTCGCCCCGGGGACCGACGGCGTCCTCGTCGACCGGTACGGCCGTGTCGCCCGGGACCTGCGCGTGTCCCTCACCGACAAGTGCAACCTGCGCTGCACCTACTGCATGCCGGCGGAAGGTCTCCCCTGGCTGGCCGGCCCCGAGCTGCTGTCCGACGAGGAGATCGTCCGACTGGTCCGGGTGGCTGTCGAGCTGCTCGGCGTGACCGAGGTGCGGTTCACCGGCGGTGAGCCGCTGATCCGACCCGGGCTGGTCGACATCGTGACGGCTGTCGCCGCCCTCGAACCCCGCCCCCGGGTCTCGCTGACCACCAACGGCATCGGCCTGGACCGACTGGCCCCGGCGTTGCGGGCGGCCGGCCTAAACCGGGTGAACGTCTCACTGGACACCCTGGACCCGGACCGGTTCACCAAGCTCACCCGCCGCCCCCGCCTCGACGCGGTGCTGGCCGGGCTCGCCGGGGCGGCGGCCGCCGGGCTCAGCCCCGTGAAGATCAATTCAGTGTTGATGCGGGGTGTCAACGAGGACGAGGCGCCGGCGCTGCTCCGATTCGCCCTCGATCACGACTACCAGCTGCGGATCATCGAGCAGATGCCGTTGGACGCCCAGCACGGTTGGGCCCGCGACACCATGGTCACCGCCGAGGAGATCCTGGCGTCGCTGCGTACCGTCTTCCATCTGAGCCCCGACCCGGCCGAGCGCGGCGCGGCACCGGCGGAGACCTGGCTGGTCGACGGAGGCCCCGCCCGGGTCGGTGTGATCGCCAGCGTCACCCGCCCCTTCTGCGGGGACTGCGACCGCACCCGACTGACCGCCGACGGTCAGGTCCGCGCCTGCCTCTTCGCCACCGAAGAATCGGATCTGCGCGCCGCGCTGCGCACCGGCGCGGACGACGACGAGTTGGCCCGGCGCTGGCGTACCGCGATGTGGGGCAAGCGCGCCGGGCACGGCATCGACGACCCCACCTTCCTCCAGCCGACCCGACCGATGTCCGCGATCGGAGGCTGAGCGTGGAGGGGCCACCGCTGACCATCCGCTACTTCGCCGGCGCCCGCGCCGCCGCCGGCCGCGCCGAGGAGGCCATCCCCGCCGGGCGGTCACTCGACGCTCTCACGGCCGAGCTGACCCAGCGCCACGGAGACCGGCTCGCCGGGGTGCTGCGGGTGGCGAGTTTCCTCGTGAACGGCGTCACCTGTCATGATCGTCAGGCACCCCTACCGGCCGGGGCCACGATCGATGTCCTGCCCCCGTTCGCGGGCGGCTGAGGGAGGCGCACACATGATGGCGGTTCTGGGGTTCGTGGCTGTCCTGGCGCTGGTCACCGGTCTCATCCACCTCTACCTGTGGAAGCGACTCGTACGGGACACCACCACGCCGGGCCGTTGGCGACAGATCGGCGGGATCGCCGCCCTGGTGCTGGCCCTGCTCGTGCCGGTCACCCTCGCCGGGACGCAGGCCGGGCTCTACTGGCTCGCCTGGCCGGGCTATCTGTGGCTCGCGCTGATGTTCTACCTGCTGGTCGTACTGGTCGTGCTGGAAGTCCCGATGCTGGTCACCCGGCTGGTGCTGCGTCGCCGGGTGGTTGCCGCGGAGCCCACCACCGCCGCGCCCGAGCCGGTGCTGGTCGGTGCAGCCGGGCCGACCGAGCCACCGGCAACCGGCGCCGTAGCGGCACCGGACCACGACCCGTCCCGTCGGTTGCTGCTGGCCCGTGGGGCGGCCATCTTCGCCGGCCTCACCGCCACCGGCGTCACCGGGTACGGCATCCGCACGGCGCTTGGCCCGCCGCATCTCGACCGGGTGCGGATCCCGCTGGCCAAACTTCCCCGCAGCATGGACGGTCTGCGCATCGCCACCGTCTCCGACATCCACCTCGGCCCGCTGCGCGGCCGGGCGCACACCGAGCGGATCGTCGCCGCGATCAACCGGCTCGACGCGGACATCGTCGCGGTCGTCGGTGACCTGGTCGACGGCTCCGTGGCCGAGCTCGGCTCGGCCGCCGCGCCGCTGCGCGACCTGCGCTCCCGCTACGGCAGCTTCTTCGTCACCGGCAACCACGAGTACTACTCCGGCGTGGAGGAGTGGGTCCAGGAGGTCGACCGGCTCGGTCTGCGGGTGCTGCAGAACCGGCGGCAGGAGATCCAGGCCCGGGGCGGTGTGCTCGACCTGGCTGGCGTGAACGACCTCACCGGGGCGGGCACCGGCCTCGCCGCCGGGCCGGACTTCGCCGCCGCTCTCGGCGACCGCGACCCGAGCCGACCCGTGGTCCTGCTCGCGCACCAGCCGCTGGCTGCCAAGGAGGCCGCCCGGTACGGCGTCGACCTGCAACTGTCCGGGCACACCCACGGTGGGCAGATGGTGCCGTTCAACCTGGCCGTCGGGCTGGAGCAGCCGGTGGTCAGCGGGCTCGGCGAGGTCGACGGCACCAAGGTCTACGTGACCAACGGCGCCGGTTTCTGGGGGCCGCCGGTCCGGGTCGGCGCGGAGCCGCAGATCAGTCTGGTGGAGCTGCGCTCGGCATAGCGGAGGTCACGTCCGCGCGTGGCGGCGGGTGGCCGGCGCGGCGGGCGTGACAGGATGCGGCGTGCCCCCGTTCAGCGCCGTACCCCCCGGTGGCCTACCGCCATTCGTCGCGGACCTGCACATCCACTCGAAGTACTCGCGCGCGTGCAGCCGTGACCTCACCTTGCCGAACCTCGCGTGGTGGGCCCGGCGTAAGGGCATCGGCCTGCTCGGTACCGGCGACTTCACCCACCCCGCCTGGTACGACCACCTGCGGGAGACGCTGCGCCCGGCCGAACCGGGGCTCTACCGGCTCGGCCCGGAGGCGGAACGGGACGTCGCCCGTCGGCTGCCACCCCGGCTCGCGCAGACCGCGGAGGCGGACCCGGTCCGTTTCATGCTGAGCGTGGAGATCTCCACCATCTACAAGCGGGATGACCGGACCCGCAAGGTGCACCACCTGATCTACCTACCGGATCTGGACGCGGTGGCCCGGTTCAACACCGCGCTGGGCCGGATCGGCAACCTCGGCTCCGACGGCCGGCCGATCCTCGGACTGGACTCCCGCGACCTGCTGGAGATCACCCTGGAGGCCAGCCCGGACGGCTACCTGGTGCCGGCACACATCTGGACTCCCTGGTTCTCCGCGCTGGGCTCGAAGTCCGGCTTCGACGCGATCGCGGACTGCTACGCGGACCTGGCCGAGCACATCTTCGCAGTGGAGACCGGGCTCTCCTCCGACCCCGCCATGAACTGGCGGGTCGGCAGCCTGGACGGCTACCAACTGGTGTCCAACTCGGACGCGCACTCGCCGCCGGCGCTCGGCCGGGAGGCGACAGTGCTGACCGCCGAACGGGACTACTTCGCCGTTCGGGAGGCGCTGCGTACCGGTGACGGCCTGGCCGGCACGATCGAGTTCTTCCCGGAGGAGGGCAAGTACCACGCGGACGGGCACCGGCTGTGTGGGGTCAACTGGTCTCCGGAGCGCACCCGTGCGGCCGACGGGCGCTGCCCCGAGTGCGGCAAACCCCTCACCGTGGGTGTCCTCAGCCGGATCGAGGAGTTGGCGGACCGCCCGGACGGGCACCGGCCGGCACACGCCCGGGACGTCACCCACCTGGTGCCGCTGGCCGAGATCCTCGGCGAGATCAACAAGGTGGGTGCCCGGTCGAAGAAGGTCGAGGGACGGCTCAACGAGCTGCTGGCCACGCTCGGCCCCGAGCTGGAGATCCTGACCACGACGCCGCTGGCCGAGATCGCGCAGGCCGGTGGTGAGCTGCTCGCGGAGGGCATCGGGCGGCTGCGGCGCGGCGACGTCCGCCGGGTGCCCGGTTACGACGGTGAGTACGGCGTGATCACGCTCTTCGACCCGGCCGAGTTGGGCGCGCAGGAGACGCTGTTCGACGTACCGGTGCCGGCGCAGCGACGACCCGCGGAGTCGGCTCCCCGGGTCCCGGCCAAGCGCCCGGCGGCGGCGAAGGCGGAGCCGAAGCGGAAGCCGGCCCCGGCGCCCGCGCCGCCGATCGCGTCGCCGCCGTCTCCGCACGAGCCGTTCGAGCCGATGCTCTCCGGCATGGAGGAGGTCGGCACCGGCCTGCTGGACCGGCTCGACGCCATGCAGCGGGTGGCCGCCTCCGCTCCCGGCGGTCCGCTGCTCATCGTGGCCGGTCCGGGCACCGGCAAGACCAGGACGCTCACCCACCGGATCGCGTACCTCTGCGCTGAGCTGAACGTCTTTCCCGAGCACTGCCTCGCGATCACGTTCACCCGCCGGGCAGCCGAGGAGCTGCGGCACCGGCTCGACGGCCTGCTCGGCCCGGTCGCCGAGGACGTCACAGTGGGTACGTTCCACGCGTTGGGGTTGACCATCCTGCGGGAGAACGCCGACGCTGCGGGTCTCCCGGCCGACTTCCGGATCGCCGACGACGCCGAGCGGGCGGCAGCACGCACCGAGGCCGGCGACGACAGCGCCGCGTACGTGTCGCTGCTACGCAAGCAGGACCTGGTCGACCTGGACGAACTGGTGACCCTGCCGGTGGAACTGCTGCGGGCCGACCGGAAGTTGGTGGAACGGTACCGGGACCGCTGGCGGTGGATCTTCGTCGACGAGTACCAGGACGTCGACGAGGTGCAGTACGAGCTGTTGCGCCTGCTCAGCCCCGCCGACGGCAACCTCTGTGCGATCGGCGACCCGGACCAGGCCATCTACTCGTTCCGGGGCGCCGACGTCGGCTACTTCCTGCGCTTCTCCGAGGACTTCACCGACGCCCGACTGGTCCGGCTCAACCGCAACTACCGTTCGTCGGCCCCGATCCTGGCTGCCGCCGTGCAGGCCATCGCGCCGTCCTCGCTGGTCCGGGGTCGGCGACTGGATCCGGCCCGGCTCGATCCGGAGGCGCCGTTGGTTGGGCGCTACCCGGCGGCGTCCGTGGCGGAGGAGGCCGACTTCGTGGTGCGTACCGTCGACGATCTGGTCGGCGGGTTGTCGCACCGTTCGCTGGACTCGGGCCGGATCGACGGCCGGTCCACCTCGCTGTCGTTCTCCGACATCGCCGTGCTGTACCGCACCGACGCGCAGGCCGCCCCGATCGTGGATGCCCTGACCCGGGCGAACATCCCAGTGCAGAAGCGTTCCCACGACCGGCTGCGGGACCGGCCCGGGGTGGCCGCCATCGCCCGCGAGCTACGGCACGCCGACGGTCTGGCCGGCTCACTGGCCGCCCGGGTGCGGCTGGCCGGTCAGGTGGTCGCCGAGCGGTTCGCCGTGCCCACCCTGGATGGCGCCGGCAGCACGGTCCGTCCCGAGGACGTCCGCTCGGCCGTGGACCTGCTGACCCCGCTGGCGCGACGCTGCGGTGACGACCTGGAGGCCTTCCTGTCGCAGTTGGCCACCGGCGCGGAGGTGGACGCGCTCGACCCGCGTGCCGAGGCGGTCACGCTGCTCACCCTGCACGCCGCGAAGGGCCTGGAGTTCCCGGTGGTCTTCCTGGTCGGTGTCGAGGACGGGCTGTTGCCGTTGCGCTGGCCGGGCTCGACGCCCGACGAGGAAGCCGTCGCCGAGGAGCGCCGGCTCTTCTTCGTCGGCGTGACCCGAGCCCAGGACCGGCTGTACGTCAGTCACGCCGCCCGCCGCACCCGGCACGGCACCGAGCGCGACTGCGCACCTTCGCCGTTCCTCGGCACCATCGACCCCGGCCTCTTCGAACGCTTCGGCGAAGCCGAACCCCGTCGCCCCAAGGACCGCCAACTCCGCCTGATCTGACCCCCGGTCCTCCACGCCCCATGCCCTGTCGATCTTGCACTTTCGGTCGTCGTTGTGCGTGGGATGCACCTTATGTCGGCGCAGAAACTGCAAGATCGACGAAGCCGGGGGCGGGGCGAGGGGGCGGAGGCGAGGGCGGTCAGTCGAGGAGGACGGCGAGCCAGGCGCCCACCAGTAGGGCCGGGCCGAGGGGCAGCAGGGTGTTCCGGTGCACCCGCCGCGCGGCAAGGAGACCGAGCACCAGACCGCCGTGCAGCACGTGCGGCAGGAGCAGCCCGGCCAGCAGGGCGTCCCACCCCAACCAGCCGAGCGGCAGGCCGAGGACCGCGGCGAGTTTCACGTCCCCGAAACCCAGCCGTGAGCCGGGCAGCAGGGCCAGCAGCACGTGTGCCGCGCCCGCGACCGCCGCACCTCCCAGCGCGCCGAGCAGCCGGCCGGGAGTGCCGGACAGCAGCGCCGCGGTGGTCAGCCCTCCGAGGGCCAGCAACCCGGCGACGAGCACCAGTGGGTCGGGCAGCCGCAGGCAGGCCAGGTCTACCCGCGCCAGCACCAGACCGACCGCCGCGACCGCGAGGAAGACCGGCAGCGCCAGGTCGTCACCCACGGCGACGGCAACGCCGACAAAGACGCTGGCCGCCACCATCGGGTCGACCCAGGGCCGTCGGACCGGCTGCGGCAGTGGAAACTCCCATGGCCGGACGTCCGCGGTGGCGAAGCGCCGCGACACCAGGGGTACGACGAGGCCGACCAGCGCGCCGAGCAGCGCGATCGACACCAGCGCGGCGGCCGACATGGGCCGGACGTTACTGGCGGTCGCGCTCCGGCGTGTCCCCCGATCGTGATCCCGTGCCCGCCTGACGCGGCCGTTCGGTGGTCACCACCAGGGCGACCCCGGCGACGATGACAGCACCGCCGAGCAGCACCTGCGGGGTGATCGGCTCGGCCACCAGCAGCGCGCCGAGCGCCACCGCGACCGCCGGGTTCACGTAGGCGTACGTCGACACCAGCGAGATCGGCGCGTTGTGCAGCAGCCAGACGTACGCGGTGAAGGCCACCAGCGAGCCGGCCACCATGAGGTAGCCCAGCGCCAACCAGGACCGGGTGCTCACCGCCGCCGGGTGGAAGTCGGCCAGTTCGCCCCGACCGGCGGCGAGGGCCACCAGCGCCAGCGCGCCAGCCAGCATCTCGTACACCGTGGCCACGAACGGGTCGGCGGGCATCCGGATCCGTCCGGACAGGAACGACCCGACCGACCAGGAGGTGGCCGCCGCCACCACTGTCAACGCCCCGAGCAGCGGCACCGCGGCCGAACTACCGCCCGGCAGCACCAGCAGGATGAGGCCGACGAAGCCGAGGGTGACCCCGGCGAACGTCCAGATCGGCGGCCGGTCCCCGGTGGCCGAGCGCAACAGCACCACCAGCAGCGGCACCGTGGCCACCAGCAGCGCGGCGATCCCGGACGGCACCGCCACTCCCGGCGGCCCCGATTCGGCGAGCACCACCAGGCCGTTGCCAGCGGTGAGCAGGAGCACCCCGACCAACGCGGCCGAGCCGAGTTGCCGTCGGTCCACCCGCAGCGCGCCGGGGCCTCGACGCAGTCGCAGCACCACCGCCAGGACCAGGCCGGCCACCGTGAACCGGAGGGCGGCCGACAGCAGCGGAGGCATCGTCTCCACGGTGATCCGGATGGCCAGATAGGTCGACCCCCAGAGTACGTAGACCACGATCAACGCGGTCCAGATCACTGTCGGCGTGCTGCTGGCACGACGGCCGACGAGGGCCGTGGTGCTCGGTGGAGGTGAGCTCATCAGTGGACCACGCTACGGTGGCCCCGGAGCCCGCGTCGCGCTTTGGTGGCCGGCCTCTCACCACTCGTGCAGGAGGGCGGCATGACGAACTACGGACAACCGGGGAGCGGCCACCCAGGGCCGTGGCGTGGGCAAAGACCCGACGAGACGCCCGGTCGACCGGCGCAGCAGCCCTACCCGCCCGCGTCGGAGCCCTACCCGCCGGCGGTCCCGTCGTACCCGCCCGCACCGCAGGGACGACCCGGGCCGTACGGCGGCCCACCCAACCCGCCCTACGGTGCGGCGCCCGGCGCGCCCTACGGTGGCGGGACGGACACGCCCTACGGCCACGAGCCCCGCACGCCCTACGGCGGCGCGTACCAGCCGACCCCGCCGACCCCGCCGTACGGCGGGCAGCCGTACCGACCCGACGACCCGTACGGCGAGGATCCGGCACCGAACCGGCGCGGTCGGGGGCCGCTGATCGCGGTACTGGCCGTCGTACTGCTGGTGGTGGCCGTCGCCGGGGTGTTCTGGTTCCGCCGCGGGCAGAACGACCCGGCACCGGCGGCCGCGCCGAGCAGTTCGGCCGTTGCCGGTGAGCCCAGCGCGGACGCGGTCGAGCCCGCGCCGAGCGCGGCCGCGCCGGAGTCGTCGGCCGATCCCCGGTTCGCGAAGGTCGGCCAGTGCGTCCGCAACGACGGCACCGCCGGCGGCAAGCCGAAGCTGCTGATCAGCGGCTGTACCGCGAAGTCGTACGAGGTGTTGAGCCGGATCGACGGCCCGACCAGCGGCGAGCGGGACGCCGAGGCCAAGTGCGGCAAGGTCGAGGGCTACACCAACTGGTATTTCTTCGACAGTGAGCTGGACACTCTCGACTTCGTCCTCTGCCTCAAGCAACGCTGAGACCACCCACCCCCGGGGATGACATGACGACCTACGGACCTGCGGGTTCCGATCAGCCGGACGATCCGTACCAGCGCCCGCCCAGTGGGCCTGACAGCTCACCACCGGTGGACCCGACAGTGCCCCAGTGGAGCACCCCGCCGCCCGGTGACGACCCGACCCGGCAGCAGTGGGGTCCGCCGCCGACCGGCGCGGAGCCACCGACGGCACCCATGTGGGCGCCGCCGCCCACCAACCCGGAGCCGCCGACCACACCGATGTGGGCGCCGCCGCCCACCTCGGGCCCGGGTTACCCACCGCCCGGGCCGTTCCCACCGGCCGGGCCGTACCCACCGGCGGGCCCGATGCCCGGTCAGCCGGGCGGGCCGTTCCCACCGGCGGGCCCGATGCCGGGTCAGCCAGCCGGGCCGATGCCGGGTCAGCCGGCCGGGCCGATGCCGGGTCAGCCGGCCGGGCCGTGGGATCAGCAGCCTCCCGGTGGGTACGGGATGCCGCCCGTCGCGCCGGCGAAGAAGACCGGCCGCAACGTCGCTCTCATCATCACGGTGGTGGTGCTGCTCGTGCTCTGTCCGTGCCTCGGCCTGGCCGGATGGGCGGTCTGGAAGGTGGCCGACGCTGGCAGTGACGCGGCGCGTACCCCGTCGACGAGTGCCCCTGACGTTCCACCCGCGCTGCCCAGCGACGCCCCGACGTCGGCCGCCCCGACTCCGGGCGAGGAGTTCGCCAGGGGTGACTGCGTGGTGAACGACGGCAGTGAGACCGACGCGGAACTCCGCAAGGTGCCCTGCGGCCCGAACACCTATCAGGTGCTGCTGCGAATTCCGGCGACCACGGACGGCGACCGGTGCGAGACGCTCGCGCCACAGGCGACCGCGAACTACGTGCACGACAACTCGGTCGATCTGTTCGACTACGTGCTCTGTCTGAAGAAGCGTTAGTCCGATCTGGCCGATCGGTGGTCCGATTGCCAAAACTAGGGCTGTCTAGCGTCCACGCTAGACAGCCCTAGTTTGTGCTCGACGGGCTCAACACGCCGGTAGCCCCATCTATCCATGTCTAGCCTCGCAGCTAGATGGCCCGATAATCTGCGATGCGTGGATCCGGTCCGCAACCCGTACGCGCCGGGCGCCGGTCAGCGTCCGCCCGAACTTGCCGGGCGGGGGCGAGAGCTTGACGTCTTCGACATCGTGCTCGAGCGCATCGCCCGGGGCCGACCCGAGCGCAGCCTGATGCTCACCGGGCTACGTGGCGTCGGCAAGACGGTCCTGCTCAACACCCTCCGGTCCCAGGCGATCAACCGGCTCTGGGGCAGCGGCAAGATCGAGGCTCGACCGGACCAGTCGTTGCGCAGACCGGTCGCCGCCGCACTGCACATGGCGGTCCGGGAGCTCGCCCCCCGCCACCGCGCACCGGACCGGATCGACGCGTTCCTCGGCGTCCTCAAGGCGTTCGCCCAGCGGTCCAACCCGACCGGCCGGGCCGGTGCGGCCACCAAGCTGCGCGACCGGTGGCAGCCCGGTATCGACGTGCCGGCCGCCAGCGGCCGGGCCGACTCCGGCGACATCGAGATCGACCTGGTCGAACTGTTCAGTGACGCCGCCGCCGTGGCCAGCGACGTCGGCACCGGCATCGCCATCTTCATCGACGAGATGCAGGATCTCGGCCCGGAGGACGTGTCGGCGCTCTGCGCCGCCTGCCACGAGCTGTCCCAGCTCGGCGCGCCGCTGATCGTCGTCGGCGCCGGCCTTCCGCACCTGCCGGCCGTGCTCAGCGCCGCCAAGTCGTACTCCGAACGGTTGTTCCGCTATCAACGCATCGACCGGCTCGACCGGATCGCCGCCGACCGGGCGCTCTGCGCACCCGCCGAGCGCGAGGAGGTCGAGTACGAGCAGAAGGCACTCGACCTGCTCTACGAGAAGTCCGGCGGCTATCCCTACTTCGTCCAGGCGTACGGCAAGGCCACCTGGGACCACGCGCCACGCTCGCCGATCACCGCCGCCGACGTGCGGGTCGCCGCGCCCGAGGCGGAGGCCGAGCTGGCGGTCGGGTTCTTCGGTTCCCGGTTCGAACGGGCCACTCCCGCCGAACGCGAGTACATGCGGGCGATGGCCATGATGTCCGCGGTCGAGGGCGAGCCCGGCGCGGTGGTCCGCGACGACATGGACGCCGCGGTGCCCACCGCGGAGATCGCCCGTGCCCTCGGCCGCAAGCCGGCCAGTCTGTCCCCGGCCCGGGACGCGCTGATCAAGAAGGGGCTGATCTACTCCGGTGAGCGGGGCACTGTCGCCTTCACCGTCCCGCACTTCGGCCGGTACCTGCGGACGCAGCCAGCCTGACCCCCGACAATCGCGTCGACCCGGTCAGACCTTCGACCAGGGCGCCGGAAAGAGCACCTCACCGCGAGGCGGGGGCCCCTCCTCGCTGGTGGACGGCGGCAGCACCAGCGCCTGCCAGGGTTCACCGAGGCCGGCCCACGGGCCGGTCAGGCCCAGTTCACTCGCCGGGCCGAACCCGAACCGGCGGTAGAAGACCGGGGCACCGAGGACGACGACGAGCCGCTCGCCCAACTCGGTGGAGGCGTCCAGGGCAGCCTGCACGACCGCCGTGCCGTGCCCGACACGCTGTCGGTGCGGCGCGACAGCCACCGGGCCGAGGGCCAGGACGGGCACGTCCGAGCCTCGCTCCGGCCGCAACCGCACCCGGGTGAGCAGCGCGTAACCGACCACCTCACCGCCGTACTCGGCGACCATGGCCAACTCCGGCAACCAGGCGGTGGTGTCGCGTAGCTCGTCGACCAGGCTGACCTCGGGCGGTGTCGCCACGTCCGGACGGGCGAAGGCGGCGGCCAGTACGCGGCGGACCGGTCCGGCGTCGGCCGGGTCCTCGGGGCGTAGCCGCAGCGTGGTCACCCGCGCGACGTTACCCGCCAGCGCCCGTCCATCCGTGACGGTCGCTCGATTCGGCGTGGCGTACGTGTACGAACACCAATCCGATCCTGCGGTTGACGGGGTAGCAAACGTCGCGACGGGGTATGACTGATCCATGACGCCCGTACGTTCCCTCGCCCGCGCCATGCTGAGCGGCATCTTCGTGGTCAGCGGGTATCGCAACTTGCGCGACCCCGGCCGGCTCGCGGTGGCCGCCAAACCGGTGACCGACAAGGTCGCACCAGTGCTGAAGAAGGCGCACCCGAGCTTCCCCACCGAGACCGAGACCTTGATCCGGCTCAACGCGGCCGTGCAGGTCAGCGCCGGTCTGATGCTGGCCACCGGCCGGTTCAGCCGACCTGCGGCGCTGGTTCTGGCCGGCACGCTGGTCCCGGTGACCATCGCCGGGCATCCCTTCTGGAACAACGACGACCCGATCGCCAAGAACAACAATCAGATTCATGTCCTGAAGAACCTCGGGCTCCTCGGCGGTCTGCTGCTCGCCGCGGCGGACACCGGCGGCAAGCCGGGTCTGCGGTGGCGGACGGGCCATCGCATCGGCCACTCTCGACGTTCCATGCAACGCGCCGTCCGGACCGCCCGCCGCGAGGCCCGAATCGCCGTCCGCTCCGCGTCCACCGCACGTCGACTCCCCGGCTGACCTGCGTCGATCCGTCTCCGTCCCACCCACACCCCTCGCTAAGGCCACGAATTACCTGAACCACCCGGTAGGCGTTAACGCGGTGGAAATGTCAAAAACATGTGTGGGATCGGACACGGTCGCATAACGCGGGAGGCACTGACGTGAGGCGCCGTTCTAGGCTCCGTGCAGGACCTGGACGGGTAGGACGACCTTGGTACGGGGGTGGCCACGCCATGCCGACGGATGTCGGTAGACGGGCGGACCGCCTCGCCCCAATCCAACGTGTGACACGCGGGATCGACCGCGTGACGCGCGGGATCGATCGCAGGAACGTCGTACGGGGCGCCATCGTGGCCGCCGTCGCCTATGCCGCATGGCTTGCCATCGGCACCTTCGGGCGGCCGTACAACTTCTTCGACATGAAGATCTACCACGGTGCCGTGGTGTGGTGGGCGAGCGGTCACGAGCTCTACGAGTTCATCGCGCCCGAAACCACACTCGGGTTCACCTATCCGCCCTTCGCCGGGCTGGTCATGCTGCCGATGGCGCAGCTGCCGATCGGCGCGGCCGGCCTGGTCAACGCCGCCGCCAGCATCGCCGCCCTGGCGCTGGTGCTGGCCGGGCTGCTCCGACCCATCGTGGACCGACTGGGATGGCCACTGTGGTTCACGGTGGCCCTGGCGGTGCCGCTCGCCGTCGCCATCGAGCCGGGTCGGGAGACGCTCGGCTACGGCCAGGTCAACATCCTGCTGTTCGCATTGATCATGGCTGACCTGATCGGCCTTCGCTGGCGGTCCCGCCGGGGCACCCACTACGCCGCCACCGACGGCCCGCTGCTGCGCTTCATCTACGGCGGGGCCTGGGCGGGGGCCGGTATCGGCCTCGCCACCGCGGTCAAGCTCACCCCGGCGCTGTTCATCGCCTACCTGCTGATCACCCGTCAGTGGCGGGTGGCGGCCACCGCCATCGGCACCACGATCGGCGTGACGTTGGGGACCTTCGCGATCGTCGGTGACGAGTCGCGGACCTACTTCGGCAGCGTGCTGTGGCAGACCGAACGGGTCGGCGCGGCGGACATGACGCCCAACCAGTCCCTCGCCGGTCTGCTCGCCCGGCTGTACGACTCGATCGAGACCCCGGGGCTGCTGTGGCTCGCCTTCTCGGTGCTGGTCCTGGCGCTGGGCCTGTCCCGGGCGGCCAGTTCCCGCGCCGACGGTGACGAGTTGACCGCCTTCACGTTGGTCGGTCTCACCGCGAACGTGATCAGCCCGATCTCCTGGACGCACCACCTGGTCTGGGTGATCCCGGCGATCATCGTGCTGGCCGACGCCGCCGTGCGTCGCCGCGAGGCGAGCCGGGGGATGCCGCAGCGCACCGGCCAGGGGGCGGTCTTCGGCGGTCTACCCGGGGTCAACGGGCTCCGCCCGCCGATCTGGTACCCGACGCTGACCGGGCTCCGCCACGGCTTCGCCGCGATCGGGCTCTACCTGCTCTTCCTGATCTCCCCGATCTGGCCGTACGAACACCAACTGCCGGAGATGTCGCACTACCAGGACGGCCTGTTCGGGGCACTGATGGAGAACTCGCTCGCGCTCGCGCTGATCGTGCTGGTCGCCGCGCTGCCCTGGCGGCCAGGCGCAGAGCCGGCGTTCTACGGCGACCGGCTCGCCCGGGCCGTGGTCAACGGCCGTCGCTGAGCGGTCAGGGGCAGTTGACCCATTCCTCGGTGCCGTCGGTGAAGACCTGCCGCTTCCAGATCGGCAGTCGCGCCTTGACCTCGTCGACCAGTCGGGCACAGGCCGCGAAGGCCGCCGCCCGGTGCGCGGTGCTCACCGCGGCGACCAGCGCCACGTCACCGATCACCAGGGGGCCGACCCGGTGCGAGACCGCCACCGCGTAGACATCGGGCTCCGCGGCGATCTCTGCTGCCACCTCGCGCAGCACCTGTGCGGCACTCGGGTGCCCCTCGTACTCCAGGCTGGTGACCTGGCGACCGTGGTCGTGGTCGCGGACCACACCCTGGAACGACACCACGGCGCCGGCCCGGCGGTCGGCGACCGCCGCCTCGTGCGTGGCGAGGTCGAGCGGCTGGTCGGTGACCTCGCCGAAGGTGATCGCTGGTGCGGTCACGATGCACGCTCCCCGGGAAACAACGGCAGTGGCACGATCGGCACCCGGTCGCCAGGCTCACCGCTGGTGCCGGGTCGGATGACCGCGAACCCGTCCGCGCCGGCCAGGCCCCGCAGCATCGCCGAGCCGACGTGACGAACCGGGAACGCGACGCCGGCGGACCGGTCCAGTCGGACCAACGCCAGGTGGGTGTGGTCACCGCGACCGGGCACCGCCTCGGCCAGCGTGACCTGCGGCAGCACCGGCATCGACCGGCCCTGGAGGCCGGCGAGCAGCGGGGCGACAAGCGACACCAGCGCCACGATGGCCGACTGCGGGTTGCCCGGCAGCCCGGCCACGAACCGGGCTCGCCCGTCGGGGCCGGTCAGCCGGGCCAGCAGCATCGGGAAGCCCGGGCGGACCGCCACCGTGTTGACCACGTAGTCGGCGCCGAGCGCCTCCAGGGTCGGGTGCAGGTGGTCGACCGGACCGTTCATCGTGCCGCCGGTGGTGCAGACCAGATCGGCGTGGCCCAGCGCCGAGCGTAGGGCCGCCACGTGCGCGGGCAGCGTGTCAGCCACCGGGCCGACCACGTCGGATGGGCGGACCTGGCAGCCGTACCGTCGCAGCCAGGCCGGCACCGCAGGGCCCAGCGCGTCACGGATGCGACCCGCCGCGGGCGGGCCCGCCGTCAGCAGTTCGTCGCCGAAGACCAGCAGCGCGGCGCGTGGCGCCCGCCGGACCCGCAGCGTGTCGTGCCCGCAGGCGGCGGCCAGGCCGATCACCGCCGGGTCGACCGGCGTGCCGGCCGGCAACAACTCCTCATCGGCGTACGCCTCCTCGCCGGGGTTCCGCCACTCGGGCGTCTTCCGGGGAGTGCCGCTGATCAGCCCGGTGGTGGATGCGGCGGACTCCTCCACGCGGAGCACGGCGGTGGCGCCCTCGGGCACCATCGCGCCGGTCGCTATCTCGACGGTGGTGTCGTCCTCGGTGAGCGGCGCGGGGGTGCTGCCGGCCAGGACCCGGCCGACGACGCGCCACGGCCCACTGCCGCGCACCGCCCAGCCATCCACGCTGGAGGTCGGGAACGCCGGCAGGTCAGTGCGGGTGGTCAACGGCTCGGCCAGGGTCGACCCGTCGGTGTCGACAAGTGGTCGGGCGGCGGCGGGCAGCGCGGCGGCCAGACCGACCGCGTAGACCCGCGAACGGGCTTCTTCCCACCCGGCTGGCGGTGGGGCGGTGACCCGATCCGCTGTGGGTGCGGTTTCCGTGCTCACCGACCGAGCCTATCGGCACGGACCGACACCCGCCCGGGCCTGGCGCGCACCAGTCGGTGGTCGCCACCGCGAAGCGGTCAGTGGTCGCCACCGCGGAGCTGGTCGACGGTGTGCCCGAGGATCGGCCCGAGAACGGCCAGGCCATCCCGGGCACCGCCGGTCGAGCCGGGCAGATTGACCACCAGCATCCGGCCGGCGACCCCGGCCAGGCCCCGGGACAGCACCGACGTCGGCACCCGGTCACGACTGTGCGCGCGGATCGCCTCGGCGATGCCGGGGATCTCGTAATCCAGCAGACCCCGGGTCACGTCCGGTGTCCGATCCGTCGGGGTCACTCCGGTGCCACCGCTGGTCACCACCACCTCGACACCATCGGCGCGGGCGGCCCGTAAAGCGTCCCCGACCGGCTCACCGTCGGGCACCACCACCGGGTCGTCGACCTGGCAGCCCAGCTCACGCAGGCCGGCGACGAGCAGCGGCCCGCTGGTGTCGGCGTAGACACCGGCCGCGGCCCGGTTGGAAGCGACGATCACCCGAGCCCGGATCACGGCCGGTCCTCCGGACGGACCCACTCGCCGGTCTTGCCGCCCTCCTTGCGCAGCACCCGGACCGCCTCCACCGAGGCCGCCGGGTCGACCGCCTTGACCATGTCGACCAGGGCGAGACCGGCGACAGCAACCGCCGTCAGTGCCTCCATCTCCACCCCCGTCCGGTCTGCCGTGCGGGCAGTGGCCGTGATCTCCACGGTGTCGGCGGTCAGCCGTAGGTCGACGGTGACACCGTGCAGGGCGATCGGGTGGCAGAGCGGGATCAGATCAGGAGTGCGCTTGGCCCCCATGATCCCGGCGAGCCGCCCGACGGCCAACGCGTCACCCTTGGGCAGCCCGTCGCGATGCAACAGGTCGATGACCTCGGGCGTGGTCCGCAAACGGCCGGCCGCGACGGCCAACCGACCCGTCACCGCCTTGGCAGAGACGTCGACCATACGGGCCGCGCCGGCGCGATCGACGTGGCTGAGCTGCGCGGGTTCGGTCACGGTCGTGAGCCTATCGGTGCGGTACGACGGCGGTCGGAAGGAGCGGCGTCACACTGACGACGCACCGGGTGCTGACGGCGCAACGGTCCCGACGCCGCTCCTCCCTCACCGACCCGCCGCCGAGGTCGCTGGGGGGACCTGGCAGCGGGCGCGTGTCGACGACCCGGTTCTGCCCAGGGGCAGAACCTCCCCCGTTCGCCGATACGGCCGCCAAGTTACCGGGCCCGCCGATAAGAAATCGATAAGCGCCGTTCAGGCTGGTCAGCGCGCTGCGACCACTGTCGCGCCAGTCAACTCGGCGAGGCGACGTTCGGCCTCGAAGCGCTCCGGCACGCCCATCCGTCGGAAGATCGCCAACGCCCGCTCCCAGTGCCGCCGCGCCTCGGCCGGGTCGATGCGGCCGAAGTGTTCGGCGAGCCCGGCCAACGCTCGACCCTGCTCGTGGGGGTGCGCGATCCGCGTGGCCAACCGCAACGCCTCCTGGTGCACCTCGAACGCCTCGCCGCCCCGACCCTGCGCCAGCAGGGTGCGGCCGAGTTCGTTGAGCGCAGCCGCCTCGACGTGTCGCTCCCCCGAACCGATCGACAACTTCCGGGCCAACTCGTGCTCCTGCTGGGCCTCCACCAGACGACCCAGACCGCGATAGGCGATCCCGAGGTCGTTGCGCACCTCGGCCTCGGCATACCGGTGGCCGGTCCGATCGCGCAGCGCCAACGAGGCCAGGAGAATTCGGATCGCCTGCGGAAGGTCACCCATCCGAAGGCGAACGGCGCCGATGTGGCTGAGAGCGTTGAGCGTGTGGAAATCGTCGGAGTTCGTTCGGGCCCACGCCAGGTGCAGGCGGTGCATCCGTAACGCCTCCTCGTAACGCCCCAGGGCTGAGAGCGCTAGACCGAGATTCGGCAGCAGGATGGACCCACCAATATTTCCGTACACCTTGTAATCGCGCAGACACTCGAAGCCGAGCTTCACAGACTCGGAGAGGTGACCGCTCCACCAGTAGACAGCGGCGAGGTTTGCGCGGTACCGGGCCGGGTTCAGCAGGTCCCGCGAGTTGCGGGAGAGGTCGACCGAGCGGGTCAGGTGGTGGAGCGCCGCCTGCTTGTTCCCCGTGCGGACGTAGGCCGAGGCCAGGTAGTTGTTCATTAGCGCAAGCGCATCGATGTCTCCGGCAGCCTCCGCCGCCTCCAGCCCATGACGGTGGGTCAGGATGATGTCTTCGAAGTAACCGCGGATGTAGCAGAAACGCCAGAGAGCGCGGGCCAGTTGCCAGCAGTGCTGGTGGAACCCCGACTCGCTTGCCGACAACACCATCGCCACCAGGTCCATCCGCTCAGCCTCCAACCAGTCAGCGGTCGGCTCCCCGATGGCCTCGAAGAGTTCGAGCTGTCCGGTCGGAATGTGCGTCACCTGGGATCGGATGACGCCCGGCTCCAGCAGGTCGGCGACCTTCAGGACGGCCTCCACCGTGAAGTCGAACAGCCGAGCCAGTCCACGGCGGCGGTCATTCGCGGAGTCGGTACGCGAACAGAGTTCGATGGAGTACTGCCGCATGAGGTCGTGCAGTCGATATCGCGTCGAGTCCAGGTCCTCCACCAGGTTGCTGTCGACGAGGTCGTCGAGCGCCGCGCGAGCTTCCGCGATCGTCAGACCGGTCAGCGCGGCGATTGCCGGCGTGCTGAAGCGGCTACCGGGATACAGACCCAGGAATCGGAAGACACGCTTGGTCGAACTCGGAAGCGGCTCGTAGGAAGCGGCGAACGCTCCGGTGACGGTGCTTTCTTCCTGAGCGAGATGGCGCAGCACCGGAGCGTCGTCGGCCATCTGTCCGGCGAGGTCCGCCAACCGCCAGCCCCGCCGATGCGCCAGCCTGGCACCGGCCAGCCGGATCGCCAGTGGGAGGTACCCGCATCGGCGCACCACCTCGGCGGCCGCCTCCGGCTCGGCTTCTGCCCGGTCCCGACCGACGCTCAGGCGGAGCAGATCCACGCTCTCCTGCGGGCTCATCACCGGCAGCGTCCGCGATGGCCCGGCATCCGGGTGGGACAGCCGTCGTCGCGACGTCACCAACACAACGGTGGTCGGCTCGGCCGGCAGCAGGGGCATGATCTGCTCGCTACTCGCGGCGTTGTCGAGGATCACCACTGCCCTACGGCGAGCCAACTCCTGTCGCCACAACTCCACTCTGTCGTCGAACTCCACCGGAACCCGGTCGGCCGGCACCCCAAGCTGTCGAAGCAGGGTGAACAAAGCACCCGCCGGCTCGATCCGGTTCTTGTCACCGTGCCCGCACAGGTCGATGAACAGCGCGGCGTCCGGGTATCGATCGGACAGCCGACGGGCGAGGTGCACGGCGAGGGCCGTCTTCCCGCTGCCCGCCATGCCGTCGATGATGTGTACGGCCGGCACCCGCTCCTCGACCCGCCGGGTCTCCGCCAGCAGCCGCGACACCACGTCCGCTCTGCCAACGAAGTCGGTGACCGCTCGGGGAAGGTGATCCACTGGGCTGATCCGAGCCGCGTGCTCCGGTGCCGCGCTGCCCGCCCCGCCCGCTAGCGAGCGTGCCCGGTCAGGTCCGCCAACCCGTACGGCGGCACGCCCCGAACCTGGGCGTGACATCGCCGTGAGGATGGAGCGGCGCAACTCCTCGAGATTGCCCCCGGGGCCGACACCCAACTCCGTGGTCAGCGTTGTTCGAATCTCGTCGTACACCGTCAGCGCCTCCGCGTTGTCCCCGCGCTCGTGCAGGGCCCGCATGAGGAGGACGTAGGCCGGCTCGCGGAGAGGATGTCGAGCCACCACTTCACGCATCAGCGAAATTGCCAGGTCGTCCCGGCTCGACCTCAGATGGATGTCGGCGAGAAGCTCCGCAGTCAACAGCCGTTCCTCCTCGGCTGTGATGGTTCGGGAGGTGAGGACGGGCCCGAGCGGAAGACCGGCGAGCATCGGACCCCGCCACCGAGCCAAGGCGCGCTCCAGTAGCTCGCGGGCACCGTCCAGATGGCCAGCCGTCAGTGCCTCCCGCCCCGCGTTCCGTTCCAACTCGAAACAAAAGACGTCGACCTCATCCGGGTCGACTATGAGTCGATAGCCGTTGCGTTGGCGTTCGATGGCACCGCGGCCGGCCGGGAAAGCCTCGAAAGTCCGGCGCAGATTGGCGGCATAGGTCCGCACATTAGCTACGGCCGATCGCGGTGGGCGATCGACCCATAACTCATCGACGAGGTCGTCTACGGTCACCAGTCGCCCACACTGGGCGGTGAGCATCGCGAAGACCACCTGTTGTTTTGGCGTACCCAGCTGCAAAGTGCGGGCCGGCAGTTGCACAGTGAGGCCGCCAAGAACTCGTATCTCCACCCGGCCCCCCATCCTCACGACAGTCCTGTATCCGGTTGATCACGCAACGAAGCTTACGGACACGAGCTACCCCGCCCACGTCGCCAGGCTTAGCTTCAACTGGAATGATCTGCTCAGATGCTTGCGCACGAACACCCGATTCGTCTCGGATGGCGGTCCACGCGGATGAGCACGCTAGCGGGCTCCACAACACTTAATGAGCCGCAACGGGCCGGTCACGAATGGTCGATCCGTCCCGGCCGCTTGGCGAGAGGGTTGAGCGCTCCGCTCAGGAGTGCCGACAGAAAGTGACATATCCCCTTCAGCTTGGCTAATGTTGCGCATACCGACATAAATTGTTCCTTCCTGCCCATCGACTCTCCTACTCTCAGCCCTACGAACGAATGGCGCCGAGGTGGCGCTCCGTGGTGGCGAGGGAGGTCGAAAGATGCGCAACAGCACCGAGTGGGACTAGTCCACCTTCAGCCCGATGCAAATCCTCGACGCTGAAGGGGTGTCAGATGCGTAGCACCGAATGGGACTGACTCCTTACCACCGTGGCGACACAGCGGTACGCTGCCCGTCAGCGGACATCGACGGTGGGTTACGGGTGAGGTTGAGTGAGCCGGACGACGCGTCGTCACAGGGGAGCCGACCCACGCCTGCTGAGCCTCGTCGGACTGATGGTGATGCTGGCAACCGTCGTCGCCGTGACAGCAGCGATCGCAACGACACGCAACGTGCCAGACAGCGCAGGGCATGTCTCGACAATCTCGGCGCTCGTCCTGATGATCGCTCTAGGGGCGATCGTCAAAACGCGCCTCCGGATCAGGTCGACGACTTTCTCGTTCGCCTGGGTGGAGACGGCCATCGTCCTCGGACTCGCGCTGGCCCCGCCACCCTGGGTGATCCTGTCCACGGGCCTCGGCATCGCCTGCGTATCACTCGTCAACCGGCTGACCGCGATCAAGGCAGCCTTCGCTATCGCCAAGCACACCCTCGTGGCCGGCGGCGCCACCCTAGTGATCATGCTTCTCGGCCAGCGCTGGCCGCCGGACGGCCTTTGGAATCACCTCATAGTGCTCGGGACGGTCTATCTCGTCGCCGCAGTACTCGATGACGTGTTGGCCATTCCGGTCATCGCCCTGGCGTCGGGCACGCGGATCGTCCGGCAGTTCCGTACCCACTTCGACCTGCGGCTGGCCGGATTCGCCGTCCGGTTCGTAGTGGCCGCCCTGACCTTGATCATCATTCAGGCGGATCAGCGTCTACTGCTCGCCGTTCCGCCCCTGGTGCTGAGCCTGCACCTGGCCTACTCCGCGCGCATCCGCGGCCGCACCGAGCAGCAGGCGTGGCAGCGGCTCGCCCGCACCACCGACGCGCTCAACGTGGTCGACCTGGACAACGTCCTCACCACAGCTGTCACCCAGGCCGCCGAGTTGTTCTCCGCCGACGAGGTCGAGATCGAGCTGCGCGACGGCGGCCGCACCGTACGCGGCGGCACCGGCGGCATCACCTTCGACGGCCCGACCGGCACGCCCACCGACGTGGACGGCACGATCGTCCCCGCGCCGCTGGAAGGCCACGACCGGACGGTCGACGTCGGCATGCTTCGACTGCGCTTCCGCGGCCCGGTCCAGCTCTCCGAGCGGGAGCAGTACACCTTGCGCACCTTCGCCTCTGCGCTCTGCACGGCCGTCCGCAACGCCCAGGCGTACGCCGAACTGGCCCGGGTCGCCGACGAGCACGCGTACGCGGCCTCACACGACGCGCTGACCGGCCTGGCCAACCGCCGGCACCTCCTCGACGAGGGCACCGAACAGTTGAGCACCCGCCACGCCGACGGGGTGACCGCGCTGGTGCTGATCGACCTCAACCATTTCAAGGAGGTCAACGACACGCTCGGGCATGCCGCCGGCGATCAGGTGCTGGTGCAGGTGGCCGACCGGTTGCGGGGTGCGGCCCAGCCGAGCGACCTGGTGGCCCGCCTCGGAGGCGACGAGTTCGCCGTACTCATGCGCGGTCTGCCGGCCCCGGCGGTCGCCGCGCACCGGGCCGAGACGCTGCTCGCCGCCCTGCACGAGCCGTTCGAGTTGGACGGCATGCGAATCAGCGTCGAAGCCAGCGGCGGGATCTCCGGCGCCCCGTCCAACGGAGGCATGGCCGAGTTGCTGCGCCGCGCCGACGTGGCCATGTACCAGGCGAAGCGGGCCGGGCAGCGGATCTCCACGTACGCCCCGACCCGCGACACCGCCGACCTCGGTCGTCTCACCCTCGGCGGTGACCTACCGCGCGCGGTCGCCGACCACGAGTTCGTCGTCAACTTCCAACCGATCGTCGACCTGGGCACCGGTGAGGTGACCAGCGCTGAGGCGCTGGCCCGCTGGCACCACCCCACCCACGGCCTGATCGACCCGCTGCGGTTCCTGGAGGCGGTGGAACGGTCCGGGCTGCTACCGGCCTTCGCCGAAGCGATCCTCGACCAGGCGCTGATCGCGGCGGTGAGTTGGCGCGACGCCGGCTTCGACGTACCGGTCGCGGTCAACGTGTCCCCGCGCAGCCTGCTCGACGCACGGTTCCCGGGCTCGGTGCTGGCCCGGCTGCGCGCCCACGACCTACCACCGGACCGGCTGGTCCTGGAGTTGACCGAGACGCTGACCCTCAGCCAACTCGACGTGGTCGACCGGGTGCTCAGCCGACTACGCGACGAGGGAGTCCGGTTGGCGTTGGACGACTTCGGCACCGGCTACTCCTCACTCTCGCTGCTCTCCCGAATCCCGGTTCACGAGCTGAAGATCGACCGGAGCTTCGTGACGACGATGGAGAGCTCGGCGGAGGCCGCCGCCGTCATCCGCTCCACCCTCGACCTGGGTCGCAGCCTCGACCTGGACGTGGTGGCCGAAGGGGTGGAGAGCGAGCCGCAGCGGCGCGCCCTCTGGGAGTTGGGCTGCGTCGCCGGCCAGGGGCACCTGTTCGCCCGGCCGATGCCGTCCGGCACCCTGCTCGCGGCGATGCAACGCGGCTCGGGCGGCCGACCGGGCGCCCTCGCCGCGCCTCTGCACGACACGGGGGCGGTGATCCGGTTGAGCCAGAACCGCCGCCAGGCCGGCCGCTCCAGGCCCGACCGCCTGCCACACCTGCCCGCCTGAGCAGGCATCGCCCCGCTACGCGGGCAGCCCGGTCTGCCAGACTGTCGCGCGTGATCGTCGACGACCCGACCGCCCACCGCAGTCGCTGGCACTGGCGCACGCTCGACAACGCCGCCGGCGGACTCGCCCTCGACCTGGGCCTCTACGCCGTCTCGGCCACCTTCGCCGCGATCACAGCGGTCACGTCCACCCTGCCGCCGCACCGCGCCTGGGGCGCGGTCGCCGCCGTCGGCTACCTGCTCGCGACGCTGACGGTGATCGCCCAACTTCTGCTACGTCGACGCTCTCCGACCTCCCGGCTGACCGGTCTGCCAGCCCGCTGGGCGGTCACCGGCCTCGCCTGGGCCACCACCACACTGCTGCCCCTGGCCTGGCAGAGCATCGACCGGGCCGGTGGGCGCACCGACCGGGCCCAGGAGGAGGTGCTGGTCGTGGAACAGGCCGGCAGCCGCCTCCTGGAACACGGCACGCCATACCTCGGACCCGACGCCATCGCCGCCCTGCCACCGGGCGAGCAACTGATGGGCTACACCCCGTACCAGCCCGGCATGGCGATGTTCGGCCTGCCCAGAGCATTGCTCGACACCTGGTGGACCGACTCCCGGGTCTGGTTCGCGGTGGGCACCGCGCTGGCGCTCGCCCTGGCCGTGGCCGCCCTGCGCAGAACACCCGCCACCGCCGGGCAGGCCACCACCGCCGCGACCCACCGGCGGGACGCCGCCCTGCTGCGCGGCGTGCAGGCCGCCACCGTCCTACCGATCTGTGCCCTCACCCTCGCCACCGGCGGCGACGACCTACCCGTACTCGCGCTCTGCCTGCTGGCCCTCGCGTTCGCCGCCGCCGACCGACCCGGCCGGGCCGGCCTCGCGGTCGGGCTCGCCGGCGCGCTGAAGCTGTTCGCCTGGCCGGTCGCCCTGGTCCTGATCGTCTGGGGCCTGACGCGGCGCGCCGGCACCCGAGTCGCTGTCGGCGCCATCGGACTGCCCATCGCCGCACTACTGCCGGCGCTGCTGGTGGACCGCGACGCCCTCACCGAGAACGTGCTGCGCTTCCCCCTCGGCCACGGGCTGGTCACCAGCCCCGCGCAGTCCCCATTTCCCGGCTACCTGATCGCCAGCGCGCTACCCGCCGGCCGGCTGATCGCCGCCGGGCTGCTGGTCGCCGTCGGAGTGGCCATCGCCGTCCGGCTCGCCCGCCGCCCGCCCCGCACCGCCGTCGCCACCGCGCTCATCTGCGGGTACGGGCTGCTCGCCGCCATCGCCCTGATGCCCTCGACCCGCTTCGGCTACCTGCTGTACCCGCTGGCACTGCTGACCTGGGCTCCCGCCCTGCACCGCCCGGGCGACACACCGACCGCCGCGGCTGCCGATGAGGGGTCCGGTCGGACCACTTCGGCGTAACTTCCGAGCGGAACGGCGCGTCAGGGCGTAGACCTGAAGGCATGACCACGTACCGCGACCGGGCCGACGCCGGCCGGGCGCTCTCCGAACGGCTCACCGCACTCATCGGCGACCCGGACGTCGTCGTCCTGGGCCTCGTCCGTGGCGGCGTGCCGGTCGCCCGGATCGTCGCCGAACGCCTCGGCGCACCACTGGACGTGCTGGTCGTCCGCAAGCTCGGCATGCCGTGGGCCCGGGAGGTCGCCTTCGGCGCACTCGGGCCGGGCGGTGTCCAAGTGCTCAACGACGCGGTGGCCAGCCGACTCAGCAGCGACGACATCGCCGAGGTCCGCCATCGGGAGCAAGCCGAACTGGAACGCCGGGAACGGCTCTACCGGGGCGATCGCCCACAGCTGGACCTCACCGGGCGGACGGCCGTGATCGTCGACGACGGCCTTGCCACCGGCGCAACCGCCCGCGTCGCCGTCGAGGTCGTCCGCCAACTCGGGGCACACCGCGTCGTGGTCGCGGTCCCGGTCGGCGCGCAGGAGGCGTACGAACTGCTCGCCGCCGAGGCCGACCAGGTCATCTGCGCGCAACGCCCGGCGGACTTCGGCGCGGTCAGCGTCTACTACGACGATTTCCACGAGGTGTCCGACGAAGAAGTCACCGAGGCGCTCACAGCAACTGCATAGGTCCACCAGGTACCGTCGGGCGATGAGTAGCCTCACCTGTCCCAAGTGTCACGGAGAAATGCGCCAGTACGAGCGCAGCGGCGTCGTCATCGACCAGTGCGGGGAGTGCCGAGGCATCTTCCTGGACCGCGGCGAGCTGGAGAAGCTGTTCGAGGCGGAGGCCAACTGGAGCCGCCAACAGACCGGCGGCGCGCCGGGGCAGCCCGCGCAGCAGCCGGCCGGCTACCCGCCCCCGCCGCCCCCGCCGCACCAGCCCGGTTACGGCGCCGTCCCGCCGCCGCCCCCGCCCGCCCACGGCTACCCGCCGCAGCCGGCCTATGGCCACCAGCAGCAGCAACACCACGGCTACCACGGCCACTACCGGCAGAAGAAGCGCAAGGGCTTCCTCGACGAGATGTTCGGCTGAGCCCAGGCCGACCCCCCGCCCGGGTCGATCACGCGTCGGCCCGGGCACACCACCCGGGCCATTGATCGTTGGCGGGCACGATGCTTCATGCGAGGCTGAGTCGCATGACCGCGATCCGACCGGACGAGGCGCTGGCCCAGGCGTACGACGGCATCACCGCGGTGGTCGGTCGCCTGGACGATGCCGGCCTGCAACAAGCCACCCGCTGCCGGGGCTGGCTCATCGCCGACCTGCTCCTGCACGTGCTCGGCGACGCCCAGCGGGCACTCGTCACCCTGGCCAGCCCCGTCGACGGCCCCGCCGACGTCGACGACGTGAGCTACTGGCGTGACTTTCCCGGCAACGACGACGAGGCCGCCCGGCACGCCTGGTGGGTCCGCCGATCGGCTGCCGCCTTCGACCGCCCGAGCGGGATCGTCGAGCTCTGGCGCGACACCGCGCCGGCGGCGGTCCGCGCCGCCACGTCAGCCGACCCCGAGGGGTACGTGACCACCCAGGGACACGTGCTGCGCGTGCCGGATTTCCTCGCCACCCTTACCACCGAGGCCGCCGTCCACCACCTGGACCTGACGCTGGAACTGCCCGACGCGCCGCCGCCCGGCCCACTGGCGGTACGCGTCGCGGTAGCGACAATGGACAGCCTGCTCAGCGACGACACCGTTCGACCCACCGCGTGGGACGACCACGACTTCCTGCTGAAGGCCACCGGGCGCGTACCGCTGACCGACCGGGACCGGCTGGAGTTGGGTGAGTCAGCGGGCTGGTTCCCACTGCTCGGCTGACGAACGACGGTTGCCGCGCCGGTCAGCCGATGGCCATGTCGACGAAGCGGGACAGGTGCAACTGGGCCGCGACGGTCACGGTGTCGGTCGGTCCATTTCGATGCTTGGCAACAATAAAATCCGCCTCCCCGGCCCGCGGCGACTCCTTATCGTAGTAGTCGTCGCGGTGCAGAAGGATGACAACATCCGCATCTTGCTCAATTGAACCAGATTCACGCAAGTCCGACAATTGGGGTCGCTTGTCGGTGCGCTGCTCGGGGCCACGGTTCAGCTGACTGACCGCGATCACCGGGCACTCGACCTCCTTGGCCAACAGCTTGAGGCCACGGGACAGGTCCGCGACCTCCTGCTGACGACTCTCGGTGCGCTTCGGTGAGGTCATCAGCTGGAGGTAGTCGACCACGATCATCTTGAGATCGTGCCGCTGCTTGAGCCGCCGAGCCTTGGCCCGGATCTCCATCAGGTTCATGCTCGGCGTGTCGTCGACGAAGAGCGGCGCCTCGCTGATCTCGCCCATGCACCGGGCCAGCTTGGTCCAGTCGTCGTCGGAGAGCTGGCCGCTGCGCAGCACGTGCAGCGGCACCCGCGCCTCAGCGGAGAGCAGTCGCATGACGATCTCGACCTTGCTCATTTCCAGCGAGAAGATGGCTGCCGCCTGGTTGGCGCGAATAGCAGCATTTCGAGCAAAGTCCATGCTGGCCGTGCTGTTGTGGGTAGGGATCATCGCCCGGCTGGCCAGGTACAGGTGTTCGTCGTTGTCGACGGTCACGCACCGCACCGGAACGCTGGGGACCGGCCGGACGTCGACGATGAACCGCGAGGTCGTTCGAACGTCGGAGGTGGTGCGGCGGCGTTCGGCGTGTGCATCCTGCTTCCGCCTGAGCCGGAAGATGACATCCGGTGTGGAGAAGTTCAGCGTGTACGCGATCGACGACTCGTCGGTGCGTCCGCGCACCGGCTTCGCGTTGACCGTGCAGCGGTAGCCGAGGCTGACGATGAGTTCGCGTACGTCATCAGCCAGCCGCTTCGAGGTCGACGTGTACTGCAAGTTGCCGGAGGGGGCGACGGTCCCATCGGTGTCCATCAGCCCAGCGAGCAACGCCCTGCGCTGAGCCTCCGAGGCGCGCAGATAGACGCCCGGGATGTGCTTGTTCCCCGCTACCCCGACCTGACGCAACAGCCCGAGGAAGGAACCGTTCCGGTGACGGCAGTCGGCACACTTCCTCGTCGCTGGATTCTCACGCAACGCCCTGGTCGAAGCGCCACAGTCCACGCAGACACCGCTCCCGGCAGCAGCGGACGTGGGCTGCAGCAGAATGGTGTAGACCATCGGCCCGCTGGGCCGCACGACGAATCCGTCCGCCTCGACGTGCGCGACCATCTCCGGATCTGCCGTGGTGAAGCGGCTGGCGTCGCTGTGCCCGTCACCGAGCCATGTTCCCAAGGTGTAGGGCGGGACCAGCAGCTCACGGTCCGGGAGTTGGATGGGAGCGCAGTTGCGTACGGCATGGTTGAGCCGTCGCTGGGCGGTGTCGGTACGTAGCGTGGCCGCGATCTGGGCGGTGGTGACAACGCCGTCGTGGTCGGCCCGGCTGCCGGCATTGACCTCCCGCTCGGCTCGTTCAAGAAGCGTGCCCAGAAGCGGACCGGCCGGATAGCCCGGTGCAGTCCAGTTCTGTGGCTTGCCGTTGCGGACAATGGGACGGCTGATCCGGCCAACCGACCCGACCTCACGGGCGACGGTGTGCAGGACATGCCGGAACTCCGGCCCAACCTGCTCAATCGTGTCGAAGAGCGTGATCGGCTGGTTCCCCAGGGAGCTCAGCCGCTCATGTGCCGCACGCACGTTGGCCAGCGACGATTCGGGCCAGTGCCGCCTCTGCCGCGCCGGTTCCTGCCGCCGGATCGCCCGCGTGGTCGTCTTCCACAGGTGCTCAGCGTCCGCCACTATGACGGTGCCGTCCGAGAACTCGACCGCGTAGCAGGGACGGTCGTGCATCACGTCGAAGGCGTGTGTGACAGTGGTCGGAGATCCGTCCGCAGCCAGTAGCTGATCGCCCGCCTTGACCTCGCCCATGGTGGTCCAGCCATCCGGGGTCGGCAGTGGGGTGTCGAGCGCGAGCGCCTTGCCCAAACCCGGCCTTCCGGCCACGATGATCAACTGTCCGGCGTGCAGGCCGTTGAGCAGTCGGTCCAGGTCGCTGAAGCCGGTCGGCACGCCGGTCATCATGCCGCCGGTCGCCCCCACCGCCTCGATCTCGTCGAGCGTCGGCTGCAACATGTCGGCCAGGACCGCGAAGTCCTCGCTGACCCGCCGTTCGGTGACGTCGTACACGGCCTGCTGGGCGAGGTCGACGACGTCGTCCACGTCTCGGCTGCCGCCGCTGGCGGTGCCGTAGCCCAGTTGCACGATCTTCGTGCCAGCCTCGACCAGTCGGCGTAGCACCGCCCGCTCGCTGACGATGCGGGCGTAGTAGGCGGCGTTGGCGGCGGTGGGCACGCTGGCGATGAGTGTGTGCAGGTACGGCGCGCCACCGATGCGTACCAGATCCCCGGAGTCGGCGAGCGCCGCCGCGACAGTGATCGAGTCGGCCGGCTCACCCCGGCCGTAGATGTCGAGGATGATGTCGAAGATGGTGGCGTGCACCGGCCGGTAGAAGTCGTTGGTCTTGAGGATCTCGACGACGTCGGCGATGGCGTCCTTGGAGAGCAGCATGCCGCCGAGGACGCACTGCTCGGCCGCGACGTCCTGGGGCGGGGTCTTGTCGAACTGGCCATCCCGCTGCGCGGGTGGCTGGCCCCCGCCGGAGCGTGGCTCTGCCCGCATGTCGTCGGTGACCGACACGGGTCCCCCCTCCACTGCGCCGGATCCAACCCCAGCTCTACCGCTGGGGTACGACACTTCTCCTTCGACCGGGCCGGTCGATCGGGGGCCATCGCCGGCGGTCGAGGGCCAACCATACGGACCCCGAGGTCAGAGACTCAACAACGCCGGTGGACGAGCCTCGGGACAACCTGTGGATCCCGGTGGACAGCATGTGCGCAGCGTGTGCACAGCCTGTGGATAACCATTGGGGAATTCTCGGCCATAAGTGGTTGACCTGCGAAAACACGCTCCCCAGCCTGTGGAGGAGAATATTTCGGTCGGGCCTGTGACACGATCGTCCCGTACTATCTCCAGCGAACGGCTACACCTGGACAGCGGATTCCGCTTTCGGTTCAGAAGGGTCACACTCCGGCCGTGAATTACCGGGACTGGGGACGCGGCGATGGCAGCCCGCGCGAGCGCCAGCCAACCGCCTCGTGGGGTGAGCGCGCGGCGTCTGTTCCGGTTGACCCGTACGACGAGGACGGGCGCTACCGCACCTCCAGCAGGCGGCGTGCGTTGGACCGCGGCCAGGACGAGCCTGTCGACGCCTACCTTCCCCGGTGGGCGCTGGAGTCCGGGGTCCGGCACGCGGACGGCGGTGGTCGCCACGCGGCACCGGACGACGACGAGGACGAGCCCGAGCGGCCGATCTCCGGGGCAGGCCGACGGTCCGCCGAGTCGTCGAGTGGTCGGCGGCGGGGCAGCGAGCCGCGTCGGCGGGAGCAGGCAGCGATCGGCCCGGCGCCCGACTCGGACCACACCCGGGAGTGGACGCTCGACCGGCCGCAGGAACAGGGCTACTCCGGCCGCCGGCGGGCCGATGCCGGGGAGGACGAGCCGGTCTCCGGCGCTGTCTCGGACCGGCGTCCCCGCCGCGCGCCCGTTGGCCGTCCGCAGGTTATCTGGTCGGGCGGGGAGCCGGAGTCCACCAAGAGTGAGCAGGTGCCGGAGCAGGAGCCGAGCCGTCCCAGCCGGCGTAGCCGCCGTGCGGCGGAGGAGTCCTGGTCACGTCCGGCGGCCGACCCGTGGGCCCGCGGATCGGACCGGGTGGCGGAGCCCGAACCGTCGTACCCGCCCGCGGTGGACCCGTGGGACGCCTCGGGCGTGCACGCGTGGCCGCCGACGGCCGGCACGGACAGCGGGGACCTGAGCGGGCAGTGGTCGGCGGTGGAGAGCGTCGGTGGCTGGGAACGGTCGGACCGCACCGGCCAGTGGGAGCGGTCCGCGATCGAGGACGACCAGTGGGACCGTACGCTGGCGCCGCGCTCCGATCGCTCGGTGGCGGCCGAGGGGTGGCCGAGCCGGGATGACGGGTTCTGGTCCGGCACTCGGTTGGCCGATGACGACCCGCGTTGGATGGATCCGACGACGTCGGCGCCCCGGTCTCCGGTGGTGGGATACACCGCGCCACGGCCGCGCAGCGCGCCTGCGCCGCGTCCGGGCGCGCCGCGTCCGGGTACGCCCCGGCGTCGGGCGGACCGGCCGGCGGTCGGAACGGCGTCGGTACGTCGGCGGGTCGAGTCGGCGGCCACGGGTGCCTGGGCGCGGCGTCTGGAGGACGACCTGCTGGACCCGGATCCGGGTGGGTCCGTCCGGCCTCTGCTGTACACGGCGGCCTGTTACCTGGTGCCGGCGATGCTGATCTTCGTTTGGCTACTGACGTTGGACAGCCAGGCGCCGGCTGGTTGCGTGACCGACATCAGCGGGGGCGGGTGTGAGTCCGCCCGGTCCCGCGCACTGGAGTCACTTCTGGCCGGTTCGCCGCGCTTCGGTCTGGCTCTGGTGAGCAGCCTGGTGGTGGCGGCGCTGCTGCGGCGGGTGGGTACGACCTGGCGCTCGGCGACCATCGCGGTTGCCGCCGCGGTGGTGGGCGGCGGCCTCTCCACGGTGCTGATCAGCGCGGTGACGGGCCAGCCCATCGGTTGAGCCGTCGGCGGGCCGGGCCAGAGCGGGCGGGCATCGGGCCGGGGCCCCTGGCCGGAGGCAGGTCGCGGCCCGCTGGGCACCCCGTCGGGCACGCCGGGCGAGCCTGTCTTGGCCCGGGCAGTGCCGGGTTGGATGACGTACGCACGAGGGCCCGCACCGATCGCTCGGTGCGGGCCCTCGTGGTGGTGTTGCGGACGTCAGCCCTGAACGACGTTCAGGTTGAACGCTGCGGTCACCTCGGGGTGCAGCTTGATCTTCACCGGGTAGGTGCCGGTCGACTTGATGTGACCGGGCACCTCCAGCCGACGCCGGTCGAGGACCGGGCCGCTGGCCGCCTTGACGGCGTCCACGATCTCGGCCGGGGTGACCGAGCCGAAGAGCCGTCCGCCGTCGCCGGCGCGGACCTTCAGGTTGACCTTGAGACCCTCGAGCTGAGCCTTGACCTCGTTGGCGTGGTCGAGGTCGCGGATCTCGCGGGCCCCACGGGCCCGCTTGATGACCGTGACCTGCTTTTCCGCGCCCTTGGTCCAGGCGATCGCGAAGCCCTGCGGCAGCAGGTAGTTACGGCCGTAGCCGTTCTTGACCTCGACGATGTCGCCCGGGGCACCGAGGCCGGACACTTCCTGAGTCAGGATGATCTTCATATCGGTGCCTCCTCTCAGCGGGTGGTGGCCGTGTATGGCAGGAGCGCCATCTCACGGGCGTTCTTGACCGCACGGGCGATCTGCCGCTGCTGCTGCGAGGTCACGCCGGTCACCCGACGAGCGCGGATCTTGCCGCGATCGGAGATGAACTTGCGCAGCAGCGCGGTGTCCTTGTAATCGATGTAGGCGATCCCGTCCTTGTCGAGCGGGTTCACCTTCTTCTTGGGCTTGCGCAGTGCCGCAGCCTTGGCCGTTGCACGTGCTCCTGGTTTGCGATCGCGAGCGCTAGGCGCCATTAGAACGGTGGCTCCTCGTCAAAATTGGCGCCCGAACCGGCACGCGCGGGAGAAGGAGCAGCCGAAGCCCAGGGGTCGTCGAAGTTGCCTCCGCCGCCACCCTGGTTGCCACCGCCACCGCCGCCACCGAAGCCGCCGCCGCCACCGCCGGAGCGGGACATCTTCTGCACCTTCGCCGTGGCGTAGCGCAGCGACGGGCCGATCTCGTCGACCTCAAGCTCGATGACAGTGCGCTTCTCACCCTCGCGGGTCTCGTACGACCGCTGACGAAGCCGGCCCGACACGATCACCCGAGCGCCACGCTGCAGCGACTCGGCGACGTGCTCGGCGGCCTGCCGCCACACGGTGCATGCGAGGAACAGCGGCTCGCCGTCCTTCCATTCGTTCGACGCCTTGTCCATGAAACGGGGCGTCGAAGCGACTCGGAACTTGGCGACCGCAGCCCCGGAGGGGGTGAACCGCAACTCGGGGTCATCGGTCAGATTGCCGATGACCGTGATGGTGGTGTCTCCTGCCATGACCATCTCCTCGCGCACTCAGCGTCTCGTCGTACAGGCTCGCAGAGCCGTACGACAGAGTCGCGGAGGCTGATCCGGACGAACCGGGGTTGGATGCTCTAGCGCATTTCCGGTCGGATGACCTTGGTGCGCAGCACGGACTCGTTGAGCCGGAGCTGACGGTCCAGCTCGGCCACCGCAGCAGGCGTGGCCTGCAGGTCGATGACGGCGTAGATGCCTTCGGCCTTTTTGTTGATCTCGTACGCGAGGCGCCGACGGCCCCACACGTCGGTCTTCTCAACCGAGCCACCCGCGGTCCGAATCACGTTCAGGTACGTGTCGAGCGACGGTGCGACGGTGCGCTCCTCGAGGCTGGAGTCGAGGATGACCATTAGTTCGTAGTGACGCAAGACGTGCTCACCTCCTGTGGGCTAAGCGGCCACGGTCCTTCCGTGGCAGGAGGTCTTGTGTCGCTGCCCGCACGCGCCGAGGGAACCCGGCCGGACGCGGACAACCTGACCAGGATACCCGGTCCCAACGATCATGCCCGGGGTGGTCGGGTCCGGACCCGGACGTGCCGACGGGGGCCCACCGTCCGACCGTCAATCGGTCGTGGTGGACCCCCGTCTACGAGGCCGCGGGGCGTCCGGTCCGCATTCCTTGGGTGGGACCTGGGGAGGAACGACCACACCGATGAGGTTGGACCGAAGACGCCCCGCGGAGCTTTATCGTGTTGTTATCTGACGATACAACAGCACTCGTACCTTGTCGGGGGGAAAAGCACAATTTTCCGAGATTCGTCGTCGCTCGGTACTGGTGTGCGATGGGGTCGCCCCCGCTGCGCCGGGCCGCGCCGCGGGGGTGACCTCGCTGTCGGCCGTCGACCGCCGGTCGCCGTGTGCGACGCTCGCGCCGCTGGCGGCACCGGGATACTGGTCGCCGGTTCAAACCCATCAACGATCGTCGGTCCCTCCGGTGACGCGACACCGCCCCGGCCGTCGCCCCGCCGGTCGGGGTCGCGACGTAGGCTCGCTCGCATGCGTATCGGAGCCCACGTCGACTCGACCGACCCGCTGGCGGAGGCGGCCGCCCGGTCCGCCGAGACCGTGCAGTTCTTCCTCGCCGACCCACAGGGTTGGAAGGCGCCCAAGCCTCGCGAAGATGCCGAGCGGCTGCGCGCCGCCGAGGTCGACCTCTACGTGCACGCGCCGTACGTCATCAACGTGGCCACGCTCAACAACCGCATCCGGATCCCGAGCCGCAAGCTGCTGCTCGGACACGCCAACGCGGCCGCCGCCATCGGTGCCAAGGGCCTGATCGTCCACGGCGGCCACGTCAACGCCGGCGACGACCTGGCCGTCGGCTTCGACAACTGGCGCAAGACCTTCGCGTACGCGGCGGACTCCGGCGGCTTCGGCGTACCGGTCCTGATCGAGAACACCGCCGGCGGCGACAACGCCTGCGCCCGACGGCTGGACGCGCTCGCCCGACTCTGGGACGCCATCGGTGACTACGAGGTCGGCTTCTGCCTGGACACCTGCCACGCGTACGCGGGCGGTGAAGAGCTGCTCGGTCTGGTCGACCGGGTCAAGGCGATCACCGGGCGGATCGATCTGGTGCACGCCAACAACTCCAAGGGCGCGTTCAACTCCGGCCAGGACCGTCACGACAACCTGGGCGGCGGGACGATCGACCCGGAGCTGGTGGTGGCGGTGATCCGGGCGGCCGGCGCGCCGGTGGTCGTCGAAACACCGGGCGGTGTGACCGGCCAGGCCGCCGACATCGACTTTCTGCGTGAGCAGCTCGGAGCGGAGAGCCCGGCAGCATGACGAGCGGACAGCCCGGGACCGGCAACGCTCGGCCCACCCCCACCGGCGCGGCCGCCGAGAGTCAACCCCCCACCAAGGCCGCGGCCGGCACCCCCACCCAGCAGAACGCCGCGACCAAGCAGGATGCCGCCGAGAGCGGCACCGCGGCCAGCGACAGCACTACCAAGGGCACCGACGCATCCAAGGACAGCGACCCGGCCGAGGACAGCGGCACGGTGGATGGCGCGGTCAAGGACAGCGCCGCGATCAAGGACAGCAAATCAGCCAAGGACAGCGACCCGGCCAAGGACGGCGACACAGCCAAGGACGCGAAGGCGGACGGCACCGGCGGTAAGGACAAGGCCGACAGCGAGGTCAAGCCGGTCGGCCCGGAGCGTTGGGAGGCGTTCGCCTCCGCCCCTGAGCCGAAGCCCTCCATCGTCAGTCGGGTGGTCCGGGCGGTCGGTCGATTCCTGATCCACGAGTGGACCCTGGCCGCCCTCGGCGCTTTGGCACTGGCCGTGTTGATGACCTGGCCGACGCTGCGCTATCCGCGCTACACCCTCCCGCAGGACTACTGGGACCCGAGCCTGCAAGCCTGGCAGATGGCCTGGTCCGGGCATATCCTGCTGGCCGAGCCGGCGAGGCTGTGGCAGTCCAACACGTTCTTCCCCGAGCTGTGGAGCTTCGCGTTCTCCGACACGCTGCTCGGGTACGCCCCGGCCGGGATGGTCGGCAGCGGTCCCGAGGACGCCGTGCTGCGCTACAACATCATGTTCGTGCTGGCGCACGCGCTCGCCACGCTCGGGGCGTACGCGCTGGCCCGACAGCTCGGGGCCGGCCGGATCGGCGCGGCCGTCGCGGGGGTGAGCTACACCTACGCGCCGTGGCTGCTGGCCCAGGCCGGGCACCTGCACGTGCTCTCCAACGGGGGCATTCCGCTGGCGCTGGCAATGTTGGCGCGCGGGCACGGGTGGTCCCTCCGACACGGCTACCGGCCGGAGCGCCGGCATGACGGTTGGGTCTACGCCGGTTGGCTGGTGGCGGCCTGGCAACTCAGCCTCGGTTTCGGCATCGGGCTGCCATTCGCGTACTTCCTGGCCGGCGCGGTGCTGGTCACTGCCGTGCTGTTCTTCGCGCGGCGGCTGCGCACCGGGCAGGCCGTCCCGTTCGGTCGCCGGTTGTTCGCCGCCGACGTGCTCGGCGGGGTGTTGTTCGCCGGTGTCGGTCTGCTGATGGCGTTCCCGTTCTTCAAGGTGACCGAGCTGCACCCGTACGCCGAGCGCACCATCGCCGACATCAGCCTCTTCTCGCCGCCGGCGTCGGGCTTCGTGACGGCGCCCGGGGAGTCGCGGATCTGGGGTGGGCTGCACGAGGGTGCCCGGGCGGCGCTGCCGTGGCACCCGGAGATGACCCTGCTGCCGGGCTTCGTGCTCTACGCGCTCGCCGCGGGCGGGTTGCTCTTCTCGGTCTGGCGGCTGCGGCATCGACTGCTGCTGCTCGCCGGGGTGCTGCTGACGATGGCCTTCGCCATGGGCACCCGTTTCTTCGACGGCACCTTCACCTACGTGCCCCTCTTCGAGCACCTGCCGGGCTGGAGCGGGTTGCGTACCCCCGGGCGGTTGATGCTCTGGACCACGTTGTTGCTCGGCCTGCTCGCGGCGGGCGCGGTCACCGCGCTCACCGACCGGGTCCGCGAGTTGACCGCGCAACGGATTCCGTCGTGGCCGGGGCCGTGGCTGCGGATGGCCACCCTGCTGCCGCTGCTGCTGGTCACCGTCGAAGGCCTGAACACCACCCCACACCCGGTGGTGCCGACCCAGCCGGCGGCGATGCGTTCGGCGGAGGGTCCGTTGCTGGTGCTGCCCAGCAATCAGAGCCTGGATCAGCACGTGATGCTCTGGTCGACCAGCGGGTTCCCGGACGTGGTCAACGGCGGTAGCGGCTTCACGCCGCGCCAGCTCGACGACGTCCGCCGGGTGAGCCAGTCGTTCCCGGACCAGACGAGCGTCGACTACCTGCGCACGCTCGGCGTCCGCACGGTGGTGCTGCTGCGCGGTCAGGTGGCCGGCACACCGTGGGAGATCAGCATCGACGCGCCGGTCGAGTCGCTCGGCATCAGCCGGCAGGACGTCGGCGACGCTGTCGTCTATCGCCTCTGAGGCTTAGGGCGGTTTTCGGGGGAGCCCGCCCGGCTCCGGGCGGTCAGGCTTGATCCCTGCGCCGGACGGGCTCCCCCGAAAACCCTGACCTGGTCCGGGTCGCGTTCAGCCCAAGGGGTCAGGTGGTGATGGGCTCCACGGAGTGCTCGCTTCTTGCGGGGCGGCGCCATCGGTCCATCCAGGGGGCGTCGGGTGCGCCGTCGAGAACGCCACCGTCCGGGTCGTCCGGGTAGGTGGCCCGCACCGCGTCCTGCTCGGGGTGCAGGATCTCCTTGACGACGAACACGCAGAGCACCACCACAGTGGCCAGTCGCAGCGTCGAGGCCAGCACGAACACCCCCTCCGGGAAGACCGGCTTGCTGGTTGCCGCGCCGAGCAGTTCGCCGTAGAAGGCGACGAAGTAGCAGACCTCGGCGATCTGCCAGGCCAGGAACGCGCCCCACTTCGGTCGAGCCAGCACCACCAGCGGGAGCAGCCAGAGGACGAACTGCTGCGACCAGACCTTGCTGAAGATGAGGAACGCGGCGACCACCAGGAAGGCGAGCTGACCCAGCCGCGGTCTGCGCGGCGCTCGCAGCGCCAGCACGGCCACGCCGAGGCAGGCCAGCCCGAACAGCGCGTACGACAGGGTGTTGAGGGTCGGGATGTTGGCGTTCAGCCACTCGAACGGGCCTAGCTTGGCGGGGTCGTTGCCGACCTTGCCGTCCAGGTAGCGCCCGATGTACCAGAACGTGCCCCAGTCGATCGGCCGGGTGGTGTTCAGCTCGAAGAACCGGTCCCAGTTCTCCGGGTACGCCCGCGCGGCCGGCAGGTTCACCAGCACCACTGCCGCGATCGCCGTACCGATGGCGACGAGCGCGGCACGAACCCGGTCGGCCCGCAGCGCCAGGATGAGGATCGGCCCGAGCAGGAACAGCGGCCAGAGCTTCGCCGCGCCGGCCAACCCGAGCAACACGCCGGCCACGGCCGGTCGTTTACGGGCCCAGGCCAGCAGCCCGAAGGCGGCCAGCCCGATGGCGAGCAGGTCCCAGTTGACGGTGGCGGTGAGTACCAGCGCCGGGGCGAGTGCGAACAGCGCGGCGTCCCAGGGTCGTCGTCGGCGCAACGCCAGGATCACCGCAACCGTCGCGACCGCGAGCGCGCTCAGCACCAGCGCGTTGAGGTTGTAGAACCACTGACCCTGGTTGATGCTCGGGTCGCCGTCGCCGATGGCGTGCACCGGCAGGCCCAGCGCCCCCATGAAGTAGCCGGTCAGCACCGGGTACTCGACCGGGTGGTCGCGGTAGGGCACCTTGCCCTCGTTGAGACCTTCGGCGTAGTAGAGGGCAAGGACATCGGTGTAGCAGAACCGGGTGTACTGGACGTTGTTCTGCCAGGCGCCGTCCTGGCAGGGCGACTTCTGCACCCAGTGCAACGCGAGCGTGAGGCACGCCAACGCCAGCACGATCCGCACGGCGGTCCAGAAGCGACGCTCCCGACCGGCCGGCCGGTCCAGCGCGGTCGCGTGATCGCCCAACGGCCCGCCGATGACGCTGGAGATGCCGCGGACGAACCCGTCGGAGCGGGACGGGTGATCGTTGGTTCCGGCGTCGTCGATGCCTTGCGTCGACTGCGTGCTCATGAGGGTGCATCCTGCCCTATTGCGGTGGCCTCCAGAAGCCGACTCTGCCGGATCTGTTACGGCAATCAGCGCCGCGCGCCCCTCGGCGACATGCGGCGTCAGCCACCGAGCGCGGGCACACCGTTTCGCCTCCCCGGCGCTGGCAGCAGCCGGATCCGCGACGTCCCCGCCTGGATCAGTCAGCGTTGCAGCGCCGCCACCGGCTGGATTCGCATGGCCTTGGCCGCCGGCCAGAGGCCAGCCAACAGCCCGGTAGCAGCGCTGAGTGCGACCGCCAACGCGGTTGCCCTGAGATCAAGGACCGGCGACCAAGTGTTGATCAAGCTGACCACACAGATGGCGACGACACCGGCCCCGACGCCAACCAGCCCACCGAGACTCCCGAGGGCGGTGGTTTCCCCGATGAGTTGCGCGAAGATATGGATTCGGCGAGCGCCGATCGCGCGGCGGAGACCGATTTCTGGAGTACGTACGGCGATGGACGCCATCGCGGCGTTCGCGATCGACAACGCACCGGCCACCAAGGAGATGAGGCTGAGCAGAAGGCTCGAGGTGGTAATGCTCGACTCGATCTCGCGTCGCATCGTCCGAGGATCGGCGGGTGCGATGGAACGCAACACGCCCGGCCCCTCGGGCCGCAGCGCCAATGCCGCTTGGCCGCCAATGAGTTGAGCCGCTCCCGGCGCTGTCGCCACGAGGACGTCGCGTTCGCCAGGCTGCCTTGAGTTCTCCAGCTCCTGTGCTGCCGAGGCGGGCATGAGAATTGCCAGTAGAGACTCCGGCCGGCGCTGCACTTCGTCGAAGATGCCGGCTACCGTGTATGCGCGATCATGAATGAAGATGGCCACACCAGGCCGATCAACGGCAAGCGACTGAGCGAGCGCCTGGGGAACCAGGACTACCCGGGAACGAGTCCGCTCATGAAATGCGTCGTAGCTGCGGCCCTGCAGGATTCTGGGTTGGATGACCGCAAGTGCGCCGGGGTCCGCGCCGATCACGTTCATGGCGCTACCTTCCACGGCCAGCGCCCGGGTGACTGTCTGCTCCGGCAGGGAAAGCCGCCGTCCGACCGAGGTGACCCCGTTCAGCCGGCGTACCCGCTCCAAACTCGCGTCCGACTGCCACTGATGGTCGATGCTCTTGTCTTCCGGCCGTACCACGACCTCGGTGGCCCGCCGGACGTCGAACGAGTCCGATACCTGCCGCTGCAATGTCGAACCGAGACCGAGCGTCGCAACGAAAGCCGCGGAGCCGAGGGCTGTTCCCAACACGGTCACCGTGGATCGACCGGCGTTGCGGCTCACGGACAAGGATGCCTCACGCACCCAGTCAGCCATACGGAGTCGCGCCGTGCGCACCGGGAGGGTTTCGGACACGGCACGGATCTGGCGCCTCGTCGAGGTGAATCGAAACCTGAACAAGGTCATCCTTCCGTCACCGTGCCATCGGACAGCATCAGTCGTCGAGGTGCCGCTGCTGCCACGTCGGCGTCATGGGTCACCACCACGACGGTCAACCCGCTAGCGTTGAGTTCCTGAAGAAGTCCGAGCACCTTGCGGGTGTTGGCGCTGTCAAGGTTTCCGGTCGGTTCATCACAGAAAAGCACCCGCGGACGTCCGGCTACCGCCCTCGCGATCGCGACACGCTGGCGTTCACCGCCCGACATCGTTCGCGGGTCGGAGTCCCGCCTGTCCGCCAGACCGACCCGCTCCAACGCCTCGTACGCGCGGCTGCGGCGACCACGTCTCGAATGCGGGCCGTAGAGCATGCCAAGCTCCACATTCTCGACGGCGCTTCGCCCAGGCAGCAGGTGGAAAGCCTGGAAGACGAACCCGAATATCTGACCGCGGATTGCACCCCGTGCTGTGTCGGTCAGTGAAGTCGTATCGATACCACTGATGCGATAGAGCCCCGACGTCGGCCTGTCAATCATCCCGAGGAGGTTGAGAAGCGTGGATTTTCCGGACCCAGACGGGCCCGTGATTGCGATGTACTCACCATCATTTATCGCGAGCGTCGTCGGCCGCAACGCTTCAATAAGGTGACCGTCGTCGTAGGAGCGCGAAACGTCGACCAGGTCGAGCAAGAGAATCTATTCCGTTCCTGATAGACCGGATCCAGAAACACCTACAACGACCAGATCCCCCTCGGCCACCTGATCGAGCACCTCCGGCTTTATCTCCACCCAACCGCCGGCGACCTGACCCGTCCGAACACCTATTTCCTGCGTGCCGCTCTGCTCGTTGTCGAGTGTCACGAAGGTAGTGCCGTCCGGTCGCGACGAAACTGCGGTCACAGGAACCGCCAGTACAGGCTGGGCGCTCGCGGCGACCGGAATCGTCACCCGCACGGACCTGTCTGCTGAGGCGTCCATGCTGGAGCTTGTGAACGCGAAGGCCACCTGGTAGCCGGCTGCTCCGGTCGTGCTGTCCACAGCCTGTTTCGTGCCCACCGAGGAGATGGCGGCCTGCGCCTCTACTCCGGTCGCATCGTCGAAGACGCTGCCCTGCATGCCAACTCGCAGGAGGCTGACCTGCTCGCTATCCACGACGGCGGAAATGTACACGGGGGCACCGTCCAACTCGGCGACTGGTTCGTCCCCGGCCTTCAGCGTCGTTCCAACCTTCACGCGTAGCGCCGTCACGGTTCCGCCATTCTTCGGCAGCAGCATGACCTCGGCTCGCGGCAACGACGGACCAGCAAGAACCTCGGTCTTGGCGAGTTGCCGCCGGGCCTCCGCCAACTGCTCCTTCGCCTCGGCGACCGTTGGCTGCGTAGGATTCGGCTCTTGGCCTTCCTCCGGAGTCGCGGTCGGAGCACCCTGAGGTTTCGTGGCCGCTCTGTAGGCTGCTTCCGCCTGTTCGAGTCCGTCTCGGGCGACCTTCGCCTTGTCACTGGCCTCGCTGTCGACCGGAGCCTGGTAGCCACGATCCCGGTAGAACCGGCCGAGGGCCTGCTGCGTCTGCAGGTCGAGCTTCCCGCTGCGGCTCGGGGAGTAACCCAGAGCACGCAGAGCCTTCTGGACAGCCACCACGTCCGGGCCCTCCATGCCACCGAGTATGTCTCGGTAGAGCGTGAAGGGGAGATTCAGAGCGAACAGGGGCCTTCCGGCGATCTCCACCACCGGATCACCCGACCTGATCCGCTCGTTCTTCGCCGTGTGCACCTTCGTGACGACGCTGTTCGGCCCGACGACATCCGGTGGAGGCATCAGCTTCACGCTCGCTCCCGGCGTGACCTTGCCACGAAGGACAACCGGCTCGCTGAGGATCCTCCGTTCGACCCGGCTCGTCACGTTGGAGGCCGGCGGCGGGGCAGCATCCGCAGCTGCCTGGGCAGGAGAGCGAAGCTGGCTTCCGACCCACACCGCGCCAGCGACCAGGGCAGCGACCACGGTAAGGCCTACCAGGGCGACGAAACGGAATGACCTGCCCGTAAGAAGACGACTCATCAGCGCGCCACCCCTACGGTATCGGCCAGGAACCCGTCTCGGGCACTCAGTCGCGATGCTTCCGTCCTGCCGGGGAGATGCCCGAGCACGACGGCTCTACCGAGGCCCACCGCGACCACAGCTGCCCTTCTGGCTCTGGCCGCCGGGATCTCTTCGACGAGCACGGTAGCGATCACCAGAGCGACCGCCCAGATCGCCAGTACCGCCAGTACCGCCAGGGCGACGATCGAGTGCTCTCCGAGCAGCGAGGTAAAGGCTAGTGGTGACGCCACCACCGGTACGGCGACAGCGAGTACGCCTACCGGAACGAGACGCGCACTCCTCAGGGCCAGCAGCCGTCCGAGCCAGCCGACGCCGACCGCTGAGACGACCCACCAACACCCGGACGCCACGGCCTCGGCGCGGCCCGAGAGCGCCTCCGCCACTACCACCAAAACTACGGCGTAGACGGCTGCCGTCGACAGCGGCAGAAGCGACAGCGCGCTGCTTCGGGTACCACGGTCTTTCATGTGTTCTCCGTGTTCGAGCAGGGTAGGGAGCGATCGCCGACCTGGTGCTGGGCCTGTGCGAGCGCCCGGCACTGGAGCAAGGAAACAGCCAGGACTCCTCGGCCGTCGCCACCTACCGGGTGCCAAGACGGATGGTCCGACCTGCACAGTGAACCTGATCCGCTTCGGCTCCCACTTGTCGCCGCCGTTCTCAAGGTCTCCGGGCGAGACGCCGAAGAGTTTTGGAGCCGGATCCTCGAGAAGCGGCAGTGTCCGCCACAGCGGTTACGTTGACTCCGTGAGCGCCGCGGCTTTCTTGGCCAGACTGGTTATCTGCGGATTGAGCTCCGTGAACTGGGTTTCAAGGCGATCAATCGTGATCTTCTGCTGCCGCATTGACATATCGAGAAAAAAGTCGTCGAATCCCGCTGCCGTCCCACACTTCCGCCAGGCTGTCGCGAGCTTCTTCTCGCCTTCGGTGGGAACATATGGGGCCGGTGGCACCGCCGGTCCGATCTGCACATCGCCCGCATCGCGTCTTGGCTGCCAGCGTGCCTCGACTGGCTCAGCGTGACGGCCGAAGGGAACACCGAAAACATTGATCGACGGCTCTTTAACCCAGTGATCTTTGTTAGGGATGACGTAGCCTTCACCGGCAAGGCATTCAGCCATGCTTTCGCCCACCTTGCTCGGTGGGTGCGCGCGATAGACGGGCACCATAGCCTGAGTCAACTCATTGCCCAACTCGAAGTAGGTCTTCCAGACTTGGTTCGCGTCAGGACCAATCGCCTCCCACGACTGCTTGCCACACCTTTCGAGATTCTGGTCGAAGCTGGGGTCCTTCGAGACCAGTCTCGCCGGCTTGGCGGGCAGGTCTCGTCCGAAGCCCCGACTCCGTGCGAGTTCATCGCTGGCTGGCATGAAGGTTCCGGGAGTTACGATCAGTTCCTCAAACAGACGGGCCGGTTTGCCGGTCGACACCTTTTGCAACTGAGGGAAGCCGGCGTCACGCATGCATGCGTCCCGGATCTTCTTGGTGGCGTATTCGATGAATCCCAACTCTGCACCAAGGAAGACGTCGAACGGCTGCGGCGCTGCATCCTCTTGCGAGGAGCCCGCGCCGGAGGGAGTACCTTCGGGACCCTGCTTGGCTTCGGCCGTACAGCCGGCGACCAGTGCCGCGGCCATGAAGATGGCCGCAGCACTGTGCCCGGGACGGCGTGACAGCCACCCCTTCGTGCTCATCATGTGATCCGAATCCTTGCAATTGGTCAGCAGGGGTAACGGTCGTGGCCGTTGTTGTACGGGTTGGTGTTCTCCTGGTTGTAGTAGGCGCCGCCGAACTCGATGTTCTGGTAGACGTACCAGGTGCCCGAGCCGTTGACGTCCCACATACGAACGCCGCACTGAGTGTCCTTGTTGTGGACAGACTTCACCTTGTCCATGACAACGATGCCGTATTCGTTCTGGTTGGGCAGCCAGAAGCGGTCGTCCCGGTGGTTCATGTCGTCATACCAGAACTGCCGGCTGCCATTGTTGCTGTCCACGTAGGCGTACTGAGCCTGGTAAAGGCAGATCTCCCCGCGGTTGCAGGGCTCCCAGCCGTCACCGGTGTCCGCCGCTACGGCCGGGCTGCCTGGTAGCAACGCCGATGCCAGCAGGAACGCACCGGCCACTGCAGCGGTCCGCGTGATTTGGCGGACGACCTTTGACCCCATTGGCATGAGTCCCTCCTTCGATAGATCAACTGGCTTACTGGTGCCGAAGCATACGAGTGCGCGCACTGCCGCAGGGGGCGCTGTTTTCGAGAACGACAAAGCCGTGACCGAGATGTCCAAAAATCAAATACGCTAGGTAGCGCGGGCTCCAGCGGACCTTTCGAAGCCCAAGAAGTTTTGGCTGATCAAAGCTGACGAGATGCTAAGTTTCTACTCTGGATGTGAGGTAGGTCGCACTACTGTGCGATACGGCACGCTTGCAGGGCAAAAAAGGGTTGATGCCTGGCCCCATTCCTCAGACGCGCGCGCCAGCACGACCGCGTTGTGGTCGTAAAACCACTGCCCTGGCTGATGCTCGGGTCACGATCACCGATGCGTGAGGCACACCAGCGCCGCCAGCGTCAGCAAAATCCGCACGACGGTCCCGAAGCGCCACTCCCGACCCGCCGGCCGGTCGAGCCCAGGCGCGTGGTCGCAAAACGGCTCACCGATCAACGCAGAGACGCCCCGGCGCGGAGTGACGGGTACGAAGACGCCGCCGCCGGCCGGGACAGGTCGTCCGGCCGGCGGCGGCGTCGTGCGCTGGTGTGGCTCAGTCCCGGTTGGGTGGCAGGCTGGGCAACAGCCCACCGCCGCCACCACCTGTGCCATCGCCACCGGGATTACCGCCAGGGTTGCCCCCGGGGTTACCGCCGGGATTGCCTCCAGGGTTGCCACCGGGGCAGAACAGGTCGATCAGCGGGTTACAGGGGGTGCCCTGGCCGGGCCGACCGCCCGGGTTGGTCGGTGGCGGAGGTGGCGGAGGCGGCGGAGGCGCTTCACCGTTTCCGGAATCCGGATCGCCGACGTTTGCCGCTGGCGGGAAGTCGAGCTTGGGCTTGCCCTTCAGCGCCTCGTCCATGAACCGCTCCCAGATTTCACCCGGGAGGTTTCCACCGCTGACCTTACGGCCGTCCTTGAGGATGAGTGGCTTCCGGTCCCTCACGTTGCCCACCCACACCGCAGTGGCCAACTGTGGCGTGTAACCGATCATCCAGGCGTCGCCGTTGTCCTCGCTGCCGTCCTTGAGTTCCCAAGTGCCGGTCTTGGAGGCAGCCTTGCGGCCGTCATCGAGCCGGTGGTTGACAGCGGCCGGGTAGTCCTTCAGCACCGACGTCACGTCGTCCACCACGCTCTTGTCGATTCTGCGCTTCGAGTCGAGCTTCTCGCTGTAGACCTTGTCCCACTTACCGGTGTTCGGGTTTTGCTTCTCCACCGAGTAGAGGAAGTGCGCCTTGTTGTAGACGCCCCCGTTGGCGAAGGTGGCAACGCCGTTGGCGTGGTCCAGCACCGTGATCGGATACTGGCCGTAGCCGACAACGTTGAAGAACGGCTCTGGCGTGATGTCCTTCGGGTCGGTCTTGGTCAGGTCGTAGGCCTTCGCCGGGTTGGTGTCGGTGCGCCACATGGTGGTGACGCCCGCCTGCTTGGCCATGTCCACGACCTTGTCCGCGCCGATCTCCTCCGTGACGTAGTAGAACGGCACGTTCAGGGACTTGAGTGTGGACACCCGCAGCGTGCAGGAGTTACCGCAGTCGGGGTTGTCGTCGCCCGCGTTGCTGACCTTGAAGGTGCCTTCCGGCTTGAAGGCCTTACCCTTCCACCGAGACTCGAGCGCCTTCTTCTCCTTGAGCGCGGCCGCCAGGGTGTAGATCTTGAAGCTTGAACCGGGCGAGTGGCCGCCGCTGATCGCCCCGGTGGAGTCGGTGTTCTTGCCGGCATAGTCGGTGCCGGTGCCGTTGTCACCGCCGTAGTACGCGACGACCCGGCCGTTGGTGGGGTCGATCGACACCACCGCGGCCATGATGTTGCTGCGCTCACCGGCCAACTCGGAGCCCTTGGACTTGCGCTGGGCCGTCGCGACCGCCGCCGCCTGCATCTTGGTGTCGACTGTGGTACGGATCCGGTAACCGCCGGCCATCAGCGCCTGGGAGCACAGCGGCTTGGCGTCCGTCACCTGGGTGTCCTTGTCGACGCAGATGCCCCTGTCCCGCATCTCTTCCCGGACGTAGTTGATGACGTTGCCGTACGGCGTGTCGACGCCGAAGTCGACGCCGATGCCGCCCTTCTTCGGAGCCTTGAGGGTCTTTGTCGGGTACTCGATGGGCCGGTCCTTCTTGCCGGGCACACCGAGCCAGCCCTCCTTGACCATGCCCTCGATCACGTAGTTCCAGCGATCCTGGGCCGCGGTCGGGTTGATCGCCGGGTCGTAGCCCTGGTGGGTGGAGGTCGGCTCCGGCTGCTTGATCAGGGCCGCGAGCACCGCTCCCTCGGCCGGCTCGAGCTTACTCACCGACTTACCGAAGTAGGTCTGCGCCGCCGCCTCAATGCCGTAAGCACCCCGACCGAAGTAGATCACGTTGAGGTAGTGCTGCATGATCTGCGGCTTCGTGTACTCGTCGTTGAGCTTGGAGGCGAAGATCGCCTCCCGCACCTTCCGGGCGTACGTATCGCCCTCCAGGCTGTCGTAGGCGTTACGGGCGTACTGCTGGGTGATGGTCGAGGCACCCTGCTTGTCGCCGCCGGAGACGTTGTTCCAGGCGGCACGGGCGATGCCCTTGTAGTCCACACCGGAGTGTCGGTAGAAGTTCCGGTCCTCGGCTGCGGCGACGGCGTTCTGGACCCACTCCGGGATCTGCTCGATGGTGACCAGAGTGCGGTTCTGATCGCCCACCTTGGCGATGATCGTCTTGTTGTCGAAGGCGTACAGGGTGGTCGCCTGCGGCGGAGTGATCTCGTCCGGAAGCACCACGCTTGTCGAGTAGTAGGTGAACCCGACCACGCCGATGCCGGCGAGCATGATGAAGACGGCGAACCCGGCGATCAGCAGGTTCATCCGCTTGCGCTTCTTCGCCCGCGCCGCGGCGGCGCCCGAGTCGCCCGGACCACGACCGCCCGGCCCACGACCGCCCGGCCCCCCGGGACCGCCCGGACCACCGGGACCGCCCGGACCACCGGAGACCGGTGAGACGCTCGCCCGCGCGACCGCGGCGCGGCCACCGACCGATGCGGAGCCGACGCTGGCCCGACCCGCCGAGGCGGTGCCGACCGAGGCCGCACCGACTGCGGCGGCACCGACAGCGGCCCGACCTGCCGGTGCGCCCGGTGCCGGGGAGACCGGGACCGAGGCCCGACCGGCGCCAGCGCGGCCGCCGGGCACAGACGGCGCCGGCGAGACCGGCACCGAGGCCCGGCCGGCCCGGCCGGCCGCTGCCGTACCCACCGAGGCGGACCCGGCGGCCGCAGCGCCACGCGGCGGCACCGAGGCCGAACCGCCGACCGTGGCGCGACCACCGGCCGCCCGCGGGCTCACCGAGGCGCGGCCCGGGGTTGCCGCGCCGCCTTCCGAGGCTGACCAGCCGCTTCCGTCGGAGTTGCCGCTGGGTCTGCGGTACGCGTCGTCCGCGCCCGGTCCGGGGTCACCGTCTGGACCCATGTGCTGGGTCCGTCCGCGCGCAGAACTGGGATCGCCGTACGAGTTCATTCCTCACACCCTGCCGGTCGCGGTGGGGCGCGGCTGCGCCGCCACCGGGTTGCCGTGAGTTGCTTCACCCGGGACGCCGGCACGAGGGTGCCAGTTAACCGGGGTCATTGCCGTATCAATCGGGCCAATCGGACCAACAAGCGGTCGACCGTCTCGGGTTTCGTCCACGGCCCCGAGGCCGGTCCAACCAGCTGAGATCACCGTTGCGCCTCTCGCCTCCGCCGACCGCCACCTTCGGCGGCTGCCGCGTCCTGCTCACTGGCGCCCTCGCTGTCGCCGGTCAGGCCGTCCCGGCCGAGCAGGTACTGCTCGACGAGATGGTTCCAGTCACAACCGAGGCACACCTCCACCACGAAGACCTGGAACTCACGCAGCGTCATCGCCAGCACGGGCAACTCAGTCAGTGTCCGAGCCTGTCCGGCGGACTGCTTGAGTTCGTCACCGTAAATGTAGTGGACCAGGGTCAGGTTTTCGCTCCGGCAGATCGGGCAGCGCCGGTCGGTCGGCTCACCGTGGAACCGAGCGGCGTTCTTCAGGTACGGCGACGCGTCGCAGACGTCGTACGTGCCGACCCGGCCGGCCAGGAGCTCACGCAGCACTGCTCGCTTCTGAAGCGAGTAGTCGACGACCTGGCGCTGCGTACGCATGCGGAGAAGGGTACGCGGTCCGGCCCGACCAGGCGACCACGCTCACAATCCGTGACGGCAGCATCTCGGAACGGGGGTTTGCCCTGGCCCGCACGACCCGCTAACGTGCGATGTATCGGTCCGATACATCGCGGCGGTTACCACTTCACGCCGGAGGGTAAAGAGAGGGTGGCCAGTGCTCGAGTTCGCCATCCTCGGCCTCCTGCAGGAGTCTCCGATGCACGGCTATGAGCTGCGCAAGGAGCTGACCGCCAAACTCGGCGCGATCCGGGCGGCGATCAGCTACGGCTCGCTCTATCCCACGCTACGCAGGCTCCAGGCGGCGGGATGGATCACCGAAGCTGCTGAGACACCCGCCACTGCCGAGGAGGTTCCCGCGCTGACCAGCCGACGAGGTCGGGTGGTCTACAAAATCACCGCGGAAGGCAAGGAACGCTTCGCCCAGCTGATCGCACAGGCCGGGCCCGAGACGTACGACGACACGGGTTTCGGGGTGCACTTCGCGTTCTTCGCCCGGACCGACCAGGCGACCCGACTGCGCATTCTGGAGGGTCGCCGCCGCAAGATCGAGGAGCGTCGCGAAGGGCTTCGTGACGTGCTGGGCCGGGCGGCCGAGCGCCTCGACGCTTACACGCTGGAACTGCAGCGCCACGGCCTTGATGCCTGTGAGCGCGAGGTCCGCTGGCTGGAGGAGCTCATCGCCAACGAGCGCTCCGGCCGAGCCCCGACGGTCCCGAACATCGGGACAGCCGGCGGCCGACGAGAAGACAACAGCCCGCCTCCGCCTGGAGAGACCAGGAATGAGCGGCCGTGACAGAAAAGAAGGAGGCAGACGCTATGGGCTCCGTCCGCGTCGCCATCGTCGGTGTGGGTAACTGCGCCTCGTCCCTGGTTCAGGGCGTCGAGTACTACCGGAACGCCAACCCGAACGACCGCGTCCCGGGTCTCATGCACGTCGCCTTCGGCGACTACCACGTCAACGCCGTGGAGTTCGTCGCGGCATTCGACGTGGACGCCAAGAAGGTGGGCATGGACCTCGCGGAGGCGATCGTCGCCAGCGAGAACAACACCATCAAGCTCTGCGACGTGCCGCCGACCGGCGTCAGCGTGCAGCGCGGTCCGACCTTCGACGGTCTGGGCCAGTACTACCGCGAGATCGTCGAGGAGTCGGACGCCACCCCGGTCGACGTGGCGCAGGCGCTGCGCGACGCGCAGGTCGACGTCGTCGTCTGCTACCTGCCGGTCGGCTCCGAGCAGGCCGCCAAGTTCTACGCCCAGGCCGCGATCGACGCCGGCTGCGCGTTCGTCAACGCCCTGCCGGTCTTCATCGCCTCCGACCCCGAGTGGGCCAAGAAGTTCGAGGACGCGGGCCTGCCGATCGTCGGCGACGACATCAAGAGCCAGGTCGGCGCCACCATCGTGCACCGCGCCCTCGCGAAGCTCTTCGAGGACCGCGGCGTCGAGCTGCTGCGCACGTACCAGCTCAACTTCGGCGGCAACATGGACTTCATGAACATGCTGGAGCGCAAGCGGCTGGTCTCGAAGAAGATCTCGAAGACCCAGTCGGTCACCTCGCAGATCCCGCACGAGATGAGCAAGAGCGACGTGCACATCGGCCCGTCGGACCACGTGCCGTGGCTGGACGACCGCAAGTGGGCGTACATCCGCCTGGAGGGCCGCTCGTTCGGTGACACCCCCCTCAACGCCGAGCTCAAGCTTGAGGTGTGGGACTCGCCGAACTCGGCCGGCGTCATCATCGACGCGGTCCGGGCCGCGAAGATCGCCCTGGACCGGAAGATCGGCGGCCCGATCCTGTCGGCCTCGTCGTACTTCATGAAGTCCCCGCCGGTGCAGTACGCCGACCACGACGCCCACCAGGCCGTCGAGGAGTTCATCGCCGGTGAGGTCACGCGCTGACGCGCTGAATCATCAAGCACGTGGAAGGGCCGGGTCCGTGGACCCGGCCCTTCCACGTTGGGTCGGCTGCCCGGCGTACGAACGCTGTCTCGTGATCACCGCCACCGTTTCCGGGACCACGGGCGATCGGAAGGCTATCGATAATCGAGACATGGCCTCCCGCACCGGTACCACTGCGACAGTCCCGCACCCGGCCCGGCCTCCTCGGCCGCGCATCGTCGCTGTGGCCTGCCTGCTGCTGGCCCTGGCCGCCGTCGCGCAACTGGCCGTACTGCCACTCAGCTACTGGCACCAGGACTTCTTCCACACGGCCGCCAGGTCCTTCGAGCCAACGGACGGGGTGGCCTTCGCCGCCCTGGGCAGCACCGCCGACCTGGCGGCTGACCTGTTGACGGCGGTGCTGGCGATCGGACTCCTCACGCTGGCCGCAGCCAACGTCGTGGGCGTGAACGGCGCACGGATCGCCTCCTGGGCCTCGGCGCCCGTCCTCGCCTGCTGCGCCGCCGTCGGGGCTGCCCGGTCGCCGCGGCCGCTCTATTCCATCTACGCCGCCGAGGACATGGACCGGATCACCGCGATGGCACGGGATGACATGCCGAACTGGCTGGAGCCCCTGCTGCTCATCCTGGGCCTGGGCGTGCCGGTGGCGATACTCGTCGCGCTGGTCCTGCTGGCCCTGCCGTCGGCCAACGCCTTCTTCCAGCGGACCCCGATCGATCCGCCGTGGCCCGTTCGGACCTCACCAGCCGCGGGACCGGAAGGGTCGCCCAGCGCCGGGTCATAAGGCCCACCCGGAGCGCGGGACGGCTCACGACCAGGCGCGTCGCAGCGCGACCCCGGCCTCCAGCTCCAACAACGCCACCTTGCGGGGCAGGCCCCCACCGAAGCCGACCAGCTTGCCGCCCGCGCCGACGATCCGGTGACACGGCACGATCACCGGGACCGGGTTGCGGTTGCAGGCCACTCCCACCGCCCGTGCCGCTCCGGGATCGCCGACCAGGCGCGCCACCTCGCCGTACGTCAGCGTCTCCCCGTACGGGATACGCGTCATCTCCCGCCACACGGCGCGCTCGAAGTCAGACCCGCGCGGCGCCGACACCGGGACGGTGAACGCGGTCAGCTCACCGGCGAAGTACGCCCGCAGCTCGTCGACGGCCTGCCGGGACAGCGCCTGGTCAGGCTCCTCGGTGGCCGCGTCGACCCGGCCGAAGTGCGCCCCGCAGACGCTCGTGCCGTCAGTGGCGACGGAGAACTCACCGATCGGTGAATCGAGCACGGCCCAGCGCATCCACCTATTCTCCCCGACGCGGACTCTCTCGCCAGCCCGGCCGCCAGCGTCGGATTGAGCGCCACTCCCGACCCGCCCTGCCAGGCCGTTCGGCGTTGCGCGGCGTCGATACCGTCAAGGTCGTGGCAACGGGAACGCTCATCTTTCTGATCATCGGCGGGGCGGGCATCGGTGTGCTCGCGCTCGCCCTGCTCGGCACCGAGCTGTTCCAGTTCGGGCACGCCGACGTGGACGGGCCGATCTCGATCGAGACGGTCGCCGGCTTCGCCGGGGCGTTCGGGTTCGGCGCGGCCATCGTCAACGAACTGCTCGGTGCGCGTACACCTGGCATGGTCGTCGGGGCGGTGGCCGGCGGCGTGCTCGCGGCCGTGCCCACCGCCTGGCTGGCGTCCCGGCTGAGCCGGGCGGCGCGGAACATGCGCACCGACCCCACCCCGACCCGCGACGACCTGGTCGGCGCGCTGGGCCTGGTCGTCACCCCGGTGCCGGCCAACGGGTACGGCGAGGTCCGCGTTCGCCTCGCCGGCCAACCGGTCAAGCTCAGCGCCCGCGCGGACCAGCCGATCCCGATCGGCGCCCAGGTCTTCGTCGTGCAGGCGCTCAGCGAGACCAGCGTGCACGTAGAGACCTACTGACCTCCCCCTCATAGACGGGACTCCTCATATGGCCCTACTCATCGCCATCGGTGGCGCGGTCCTCCTCGCGCTCATCCTGGTGCTCTTCGTGCTCTCCCGGATCAAGGTGGCCGGCCCGAACGAGGCGTTCATCGTCACCGGTCGCAAAGGCCGCACCACGCAGACCGCCGACGGTGGGCGGTCCACCGACAACTCCGGGCAGAAGGTCGTGCTGGGTGCCTCGGTCTTCGTGCTGCCGGTGGTGCAGAAGCTCCAGTCGCTCGACCTGTCCAGCCGGCGGATCGACGTCGGCATCCGGGGCGCCGTCAGCAAGCAGGGCATCCGCGCCGACCTGCACGGCGTGGCGATCGTCAAGGTCGGCGGCACCGAGGACGCGATCCGGGCCGCCGCGCAACGGTTCCTGCACCAGCAGGACGAGATCGACAACTTCACCCGGGAGGTGCTGGCCGGCGCGCTGCGCTCGATCGTCGGCCGGCTCACCGTCGAGGAGGTCATCCGGGACCGGGCGGCGTTCGCCAGCGCGGTCGCCGAGGAGGCCGAGCACTCGATGACCAACCAGGGTCTGGTGTTGGACACCTTCCAGCTCCAGGACATCCTCGCCGAAGGCTCATACCTTCAGGACCTGGGCCGCCCCGAGGCCGCCCGGGTGCTCAAGGACGCGGCGATCGCCGAGGCCCGGGCCCGGCAGCAGGCCGAGCAGGAGCGGCTGCTCGCCGAGGAGGCCATCGCCGAGGCGAACCGCAACCTGGCCCTCAAGCAGGCCGGCATCCAGGCCGAGATCGACGCGGCGAAGGCGAAGTCCGCGGCGGCCGGACCGCTCGCCCAGGCCGAGCGGGACCAGGCGATCCTCTCCGAACAGCAGAAGGTGGCCGAGCGCAACGCCGAACTCAAGCAGCGCCAACTCGACACCGAGGTTCGCAAGCCGGCCGACGCGGCCCGGTACAAGGTGGAGCAGGAGGCCGAGGCGTCCCGCAACGCGGCGGTGCTGCACGCCGACGCACAGCGCCAGTCCGTCATCGCCGCAGCGCAGGCCTCCGCCGAGCAGGCCCGCCTCACCGGTGAGGGTGAGCGGGCCCGACGGGCCGCGCTCGCCGAGGCCAACGCCATCGAGGGTGCCAAGGAGGGTGAGGCCGAGCAGCGGCGACGCTCCGCCATTGCCGAGGCGGTGGAGCGGGAAGGCCAGGCCGAGGCCGCGGCCATCCTCGCCAAGGGTGAGGCCGAGGCCGACGCGATGGCGCGCAAGGCCGAGGCGTTCGCCGCGTACGGAGAGGCAGCCGTGCTGGACCTGCTGGTCAAGGTGCTGCCGCAGGTCGTCGAGGCGGCCAGCGCGCCGATCGGGGCGATCGACAAGATGACAGTCATCTCCACCGACGGCGCGTCGTCGCTGACCAGGTCGGTGGCCGGCAACGTGGCTCAGGGCCTCCAGCTCGGCAGCGACCTCACCGGGATCGACCTGCCCGGCCTGTTGGCACGGCTCGGTGCCGGACGCACCGACGCCACCGCGCCAGCCACCGGGGTCGGCACGATGGACGGCAGCACCGCCTCGCGCTGAGCCCGAGGGACCGGCCGACCGTCAAGGCTCTGGCCGGCACCGGATGACCCACGAACGGCCGGCGCCCGCCGGCACCGCCTCCCGAGGGAGGGGTGCCGGCGGGCGCCGGTGGTAATTCCGTGGCTGATTCAGGCGAGGTTCATGACGAAGCGCTCGCCCGCCGAGAGGCCGAAGTCCGGAGCCCAGAAGTCGAAGTCCTTGTTCGGGATCAGCTGGCTGGTGCCGGCGCTGCCGGCACTGACCGCCTGCCCGTCGACGTTCGCGTAGATCCAACCCGACCCGTCCGTGGCCCCGACACCCCGGTGCCAGAAGGTGAAGGCCTCCCAGGCATCGATTCCCGTGGCCGAGGCAAGCAGCGGCTTCGATCCGGCACCGGTCGCCGAGACCCACTTGCCGTTTGCCAACGAACGCAGGCCGAAGTAGCCGTAGTAGTCCAGATCGAACAGCTCGAACTTCTCCCAGGTGCTCACCGACGCGGCCAACGGGATCAGCGGCTTGCTCCCGGCACCGTCAGCGGACACGTACTTGCCGCTGGCGGACGATTTGAAGCTGACGATCAGGTTGGTCTCGAGGTCGAACTTCTCCCAGGTGCTGGCGTTCGTCGCGCTGGCGATCAGCGGGCCACCGTTGCTGGGCGCACTGACGTACTTGTTGTTGACAGTGGCCTTCAGGCTCACCGTGCCGTCGATGTGGTGAACAAGCTGGAACCTCTCCCAGGTGCTCACCGACGCGGCTGTGGCGATCAGTGGCTTGCTGCCGGCACCGGTGGCGCTGACGTACTTACCGTTGACGTTTGCCCGCAGTGCGACCAGGCCGCTGCCGGCGTCGACGATGTCGAGCTTCTCCCAGCCGCCCAGCACTGGGCCGACGGCGGCCAGAGGCTTGCTGCCCGCACCGTCAGCCGAGACGAAGTAGCCGTTGGAACGCGCCAGCAGGCCGTGCGAGGTACGCGCGGGAGAGAGGGCCGACGCGACGTTGAGCAGACGGTCCACCCCGCCCTGCGGGTTCAGCACAGCGCCGGCGAGCCCCCGGGTCACGATCGTGTTGCGCACCTGCGACGGCGACCACGTCGGGTTCGACTGAAGCAGCAGCGCAGCGGCTCCGGCCACGTGCGGCGCCGCCATCGAGGTCCCGCTGAAGGCCACCGACCCGTCGGTGGTCCCGCTTGCCGCCGAGACGATGTCCACGCCCGGAGCCCAGACGTCGACACACGGGCCGTAGTTCGAATCGAAGTATTCGGTCGAGGCCCGACGGTCGATCCTGTCGGTGGCTCCGACGGTGATCGCCGCCGACACCTCGGCCGGGGTGTACGAGCAGGCATCGTCCGCTTCGTTGCCGGCGGCCACCGCGTAGGTGAGACCGGTGGCGATGGAGTTGCTGACCGCGTTGGAGATCGCCGGGTCCTCCGGCCCGCCGAGGCTCATGTTGACCACGGCAGGCTTCTGCGCATTGGCGGTCACCCAGTCGATCCCGGCCAGGACCTGCTCGGTGGTGCCAGAGCCATCGCAGTCGAGGACCCGGACGGCGACCAGGTTGACGGCCTTGGCCACGCCGTACTTCGTGCCGCCGACGGTGCCCGCCACGTGCGTGCCGTGACCGTTGCAGTCCTGCGCCACATTGTCCTGGTCGATCGCGTCGTAGCCGTTCGAGGCACGGCCACCGAAGTCGCTGTGGTTGATGTCGATGCCGGTGTCCACGATGTACGCCTTCACCCCGGCACCGGTGGTGGGGTAGGTGTAGCTTCCACTCAGCTTGGGCGAAACCTGGTCGATCCGGTCCAGGCCCCAGGAGGGCGGCGCGCTCTGCGTTCCGCTCTTGTGGAAGCGGATCACCGGCTGCACGGATGCGACATCCGGGTCGGCGGCCAGCCGGCCGGCCTGCTTCGCGGTCATCGCGGCGGAGTAGCCGTTGAGGGCGTTGCTGTACGTCCGACGGACGCTGCCGCCGTTCTCCTTGGCCAGAGCCGAAGCGGCGGCCTTGATTTTGGCCGGGGTGGTCTTCTTGTCCTTGAGGACCACGATGTAGCGATCCGGTACGACCTCGGCGGGCTTGGCCTTGTCCAGCCGGCCGTCCTGCTTGGGGGCCGTCAACTTGCTTGCGGGCTTCGGCGCCAGCGGAGCGGACGGTTCGGCCATGGCGGCCCCACCGGTCGCGGCGCTGACAATAATGGTTGCGGAGGCGAGAGCAAGGCTCGCCACCGCCGAGCGGCGTATCACGCCACGGCGTTTCACTAGGTGATCTCCCCGTTTGGTCGTCGCCCGTCCAATCCGGACGACCGGACGGGCGGTGGGGTCGGCGGCGGTGTCGATGCACCGGTAGCCGACGGACGCCCAGTCATCATGGACGACGATGAAAGCGCTACACCTCAGCCATTCGGTCGATCCGCTGGCGTTTCGTCGTCGACCAGACAGCTGTGGTCTGCGTCGTCCTTCATCGACGTCCTGCAGTGACGGCTCCCGCCACCTCACGTCAGATCGCGCTGCTTGAGCAGCCTTGAAGTGAGCGCGTCAGCCGAGGATGCCCTCGGCGCGGGCCCAGCGCAGCAGCTCCGCCTCGGCGGCGTCGCGGTCCAGCGGGCCGTGCTCGAGGCGTTGCTCCTTGAGGTGCTTCCAGGCCCGCCCGACCACCGGCCCCGGCGGTACGCCGAGCAGCTCCATGATCGCGTTACCGTCCAGGTCGGGTCGAACCCGCGCCAGGTCCTCCTCGGCCGCGATCCGGGCGATCCGATCCTCCAGCGCGTCGTAGTCGGCCGCGAGCTGGGCGGCCTTGCGCCGGTTGCGGGTCGTGCAGTCGGAGCGGGTCAACTTGTGCAGGCGGGGCAGCAGGTCACCGGCGTCGGCGACGTAGCGGCGCACCGCCGAGTCGGTCCACTCGCCCCGCCCGTACCCGTAGAAGCGCAGGTGCAGCGCGACCAGCGCGGTCACCTGCGCGGTGACGTCCTTGGGGTAGCGCATCGCCTTCATCCGGGCCTTGGTCAGCCGGGCGCCGACCACCTCGTGGTGGTGGAAGCTGACCCGGCCGTCGGACCCGACCGCCTTCGTGGCCGGCTTGCCGGCGTCGTGCAGGAGGGCAGCCATCCGCAGGATGAAGTCGCAGCCCTCCTCCTCGTAGGAGACCGCGTTCTCGACGACCGTCAACGTGTGCTCGTAGACGTCCTTGTGCTGGGCGTGTTCGTCGATCTCCAGCTTCAGCCCGGTCAGCTCCGGCAGGAACCGCTCGGCCAGCCCGGTGTCGACCAGCAGCCGCAGCCCGGTGATCGGGTCCGCGCCGCAGAGCAGTTTGGTGAACTCGTCGCGGATCCGCTCGGCGGTGATCCGGTCCAGGTCGGCGGCCATCTCGGTCATCGCCAGGTGCACGTCCGGGTGGACGGCGAAGCGCAGCTGCGCGGCGAACCGGGCGGCCCGCAGCATCCGCAGCGGGTCGTCGCCGAACGACTCACCAGGAGTGCTCGGGGTACGGATCACCTTGGCCGAGAGATCGTCCAGCCCACCGTGCGGGTCGGTGAACCGGTGGTCCGGCAGGCTGACCGCCATCGCGTTGATCGTGAAGTCGCGCCGCTTCAGGTCCTCGTCGAGGCTGGTGCCGTACACCACCACCGGGTTGCGGCTGACCTGGTCGTACGACTCCGCACGGAAAGTGGTGATCTCCAGTCGGAGGCCGTCGCGCTGAGCGCCGATGGTGCCGAACTCCCGACCAGTCTCCCAGATCGACTCGGCCCAGCCCTTGATGATCCGCAGGGTCTCGTCGGGGTGCGCGTCGGTGCAGAAGTCGAGGTCGTCCCCGAGTCGACCGAGCAGGGCATCCCGCACCGAACCGCCCACCAGGTGCAACTCGTGACCGGCGCGGACGAAGCGGCGGCCCAACTCGTCGGCGACCGGGGACACCCGGAGTAGTTCGGCGACGGCGTTGCGCTGCGCGGCGGTGAGTTCGCGGCGGTCGGCGGCGTGATGAGCGGAGGCTTCGGACATGGGATCGCCAGCTTATCGGGCCGGGGTGTGATCCGATCCGCCGGGCGCGGGTAACGGGTGGGGGTTGACTATGGTCTGTGGCGTGCGGGTCGGTGTCCGACTCGACGTACCCCTGGGAGGCTGGAGATGAGCGGCGGGCTCTACCGCAGCGCCAACGCCGCGAACGATGGCGGCCCCGACGTCCGTCCCGGGGATGGCGCCACCTTCATCTCCGCCGAGCCGCTGAACCAGCCGGCCATGGAATCGACCGCGCCGCCGCAGGAGCAGGTGGGCGAGGCGAGCGCAGCGACCAACAGCGCGGTGATGGCGATCGGCAGCCTGGTCAGCCGGGGTACCGGCTTCCTGCGAACGTTGGCGTTGACCGCCGCGCTGGGTGGGGCGCTGGTGGGTGACGCGTACACCACTGCGCAGATCCTGCCCGGAATGGTCTACGAGTTCCTGCTCGGCGGCATCCTCACCAGCGTGTTGATCCCGGTGCTGGTCCGTCGGCGCAGGGCCGACACCGACGGCGGACAGGCGTACGCCCAGCGGCTGCTGACCCTCGCGGTGCTGACCCTGGCGGGGGCGGCCCTGCTGGCCGTGCTGTCGGCCGGACTGCTGACCAAGCTCTACGCCGGTGAAAACACCGGAGAAGACTTCCGGGGCCTGGTCAAGGCACTGTCGTACCTGATGTTGCCGATGATCTTCTTCACTGGCCTCAGTGCGCTGATCAGCGCGGTGCTCAACACCCGGGGCCACTTCGCCGCGCCGATGTGGGCGCCGATCCTCAACAACATCGTGGTGATCGCCACCGCGGGCCTGTACATCGCGATCTTCGGCGCGAAGATCGTCAAGCCGGAGGACATGACCACCGGCCGGATTCTGCTAATCGGTGGCGGCACCCTGCTCGGCGTCGCGATCCAGGCCGCCGGCCTCCTGCCGGCGTTGCGCAAGGTCGGCTTCCGGTGGAAGTTCCGGTTCGACTTCCGCACCCTCGGGCTACGGGAGCTGGGGCGCCTTGGCGGCTGGATGTTCTGTTACGTCGCGGTGAGCCAGGTCGGCCTGATCGTGCTGTTCAACCTGCTGAACCGGGCAGGCAAGGAGAACGCTGCCGGCCCGCTGATTTACAACAACGTGTTCCTGCTGCTGATGATGGCCCACGGCATCATCGCCGTATCGATCATCACTGCACTGATGCCCCGGATGAGCGCGGCCGCCGCCGACGGCCGGTACTCCGACGTCGCCGCCGACCTGTCGCGGGGCACGCGCACCGTCTCGGCGGTGCTCGCCCCGATCGCGGTCTGCTACGCCGTACTGGCCACTCCGCTGGCCGTGACGCTGTTCCGCTATGGCGCGTTCACCGACGAGAACGCGGCGGACACCTCGCTGGTGCTGCTCCTGGCGGCGCTGGCACTGGTGCCGTTCGCGATCAGCCAGCTCTTCACCTTCGCCTTCTACGCCCTGCCGGACACCCGCACCCCGGCGCTGATCAACATCCCGGTGGTCGCCCTGCGGATCGGAGTGCAGGTGGTGCTCTACGTCGCCTTCGCCGCCCACTTCGCCGCGGCCGGGATGATGATCGGTAACGCCGTGTCCTACCTGGCTGCCGCCTTCGCCTCCGCGTGGCTGCTGCGGCCCCGTGTGGGCCGGATCGGGATGGGCGCCATCCTGCGCACGCTCGGTCGGGTGGCGGTCGCCGCGTTGGGGGCCGCCCTGGTCGGACTCCTCGTCGTGAGTCTTCTGCCTGGCGGCGACAGGCCAAGTTGGATTCAGGCTGTCGCGCAGCTCGTGATCGGTGGTGTGGTGATCGGCGGGACCTACCTGGGTCTGGCCATGCTGCTGAGGATCGGCGAGATCACCGAGGTGGTCGGGATGGTTCGCCGCCGCCTCGGTCGCTGAGTGGCAGCATCCGATTACAACAAGTTGACAGTCATACGGATCGTGACTACGGATCACCAGGCTGGGGATGCGCCTGTGGATAACTCCGCGATTCGCCGGTCAACCGCCGCTTCGGCCTGTGGATAACCAACCGTACGGCTGAGGGTGGCGACCCGATCGGTGGGAACGTACGAGGCAGCGCGAGCGCCACGCCAGCCCAGCCCCGGCGTCGGTCACTTGCGGTGAAGCCGTAGATTAGCTAGTACATGTGCCAGCAACGTGGCTGACAACGGTCGTAACCGGACGAGCTCTTCGACAGCCGGAACCCCGCCAGGTACGGCGGGAAGATGACATGTCGGAGAGACGGGCAACCCGGGTAAGGTCGCTCTCGACGGGTACGGCAGGGGCCGACGCTGGGCGTCGACACCGGTCGGCCGGTTCCTTCAACGGCAGAGCGGGAAGCCACATGCCCAGCAGTTCGGGTTCATCGATCGACACGATCACCGAGGGAGGACGGGTGACCCAGGTCGGCGAGGGTCAGGAGGCGGACGAAAGCGCTCCTCCGGTCATGACCTTCGGTGCTCCCACGGCCGGTGAAGTCCTCGCCGAGCGGTACGAACTGGTTGAGCACATCAACAACGACAGTGCGGGTCGGCTGGTCTGGCGCGGGGTCGATGTCATCCTGCGCCGTCCCGTTGCCGTCGTGCTGCGTTACCCGGGTGGCGACTCCGCCACCGAGATGCTTCAGGCCGCCGTCGCGGCCAGCCGGGTCATCCACCCCAACCTGGTCGGCGTCTACGACGCGATCGACGAGGCCGACCGGGCGTACGTGGTGCGCGAGTGGGTCGACGGGCAGTCCCTGCGGGACCTGGCGACCGACGGCCCCCTGGACCCGGCTCGGGCCACCGCGATCGGCAACGCCGTCGCGAGCGCGCTCGCCGCGGTGCACGCCACCGGCATGGTGCACGGCAACGTCCACCCCGGCACCGTCATGATCAGTGATGAGGGCCGGGTGGTCCTGGCCGACGCCCGCACCGACGGCGCCGACAGCCAGGAGAACGACATCCGGGCGGTCGGCGGGGTCCTCTACTTTGCGCTGACCGGCTCCTGGCCGCACGCCGAGGCACCACTGCACGGCGCCACCGCCGGCCACGGCCGCGCCGCCATCCCGGACGCTGTTCGGGACGCTGGGGGTGCCATCGCGGCACCGCGCCAGGTTCGGGCGGGCGTTCCGGCGTACCTGGACGACCTGACCATGGACCTGCTCGACGCCGAGATCGCGCCGCCGTCCTCCGACGTGCTCGCTGCGGAACTGGCGCGACTGGACGTGCCGGCCGAGGATGAGCACTACCTCGACAACAGCGGGCCGCTGCGGTTCGCCGCCGAAACCGGGGAAGAGCCGTCGCCGCTGGCTGCGGCCGGGGGTCGCAAGGTCGCCGTCGGCATCGCTGGTCTGCTGGCCGTCGCCCTGGTCGGTCTGCTGATCGGGATCATCGCGTTGGGCGGCGACGACAAGGACCCGCAGTCCAACCCGGTCGCCGCGCCGACCTCCAGTGCCCCCGCCGGCGACGCCACCCCGGCCGCCGCGACGGCCCGCAAGCTGACCGTGAAGGACGTCCGGATCATCGACCCGGACAGCAAGGACCGCAGTGAGGTCGACGGTGCCCAGAAGGTCATCGACGGTGACGAGGACGAGGGCTGGGAGACCGAGACCTACCGGGACCGGCCCAACTTCGGCAACCTGAAGAAGGGCATGGGCGTCTGGATCGACCTCGGCCAGCCGCACACCGTCAAGTCGGTGCAGGCAGTGCTGTCGGCCACCGGCGCGTCCGCCCAGCTCCTCGCCGGCAAGACCAACCACACGTCCAACTCCCAGGGTGACAAGCAGTTGGTCGCGAGCTACAAGACCGCCATCGGCCAGCCGTTCGAGGACCACGACGGCACCACGATGACCTTCAACGGCTTCGACGCCGACCAGAAATACCAGTACCTGCTGTTCTGGATCACCGAGCTGGCGCCGTCCGAGGGTGGGTTCAAGCTGGGGGTGCAGGAGATTACGGTCCAGGGGTCGTGAGCCGGGCGCCACGATCCGGGCATCGCACGCACTGGACACGGTGATGGACGAGCGCGCCGCAGCAGGAGACCTGGAGCTGCTGCGCGCGCACGTCGCCGGAGACCGGGACGCCTTCGCCGAGCTGTTCCACCGGCACCGGGACCGGCTGTGGGCGGTGGCCCTGCGGACGCTCGGCGACCGCGAGGAAGCGGCCGACGCACTCCAGGACGCTCTGCTGTCGGCGCACCGGGCGGCGGCCCGCTTCCGCGGCGACTCCGCCGTCACCACCTGGCTGCACCGGATCGTGGTCAACGCCTGCCTGGACCGGATCCGACGCCGGCAGGCGCACCTCACAGTGCCGCTGCCGGACGGCAACCGGGCCGACGACGGATCGGGCACCGGCGGGCTTGAGCCGGCGGCACCGGTTGTGGACCACGACACAGTGCTGGTGGTCCGCGAGGCGCTCGCCGCGCTGCCCCTTGAGCAACGCGCCGCGCTGGTGCTGGTCGACGTACAGGGCTATCCGGTCGCCGAGGTGGCCCGCATCCTCGGTGTCGCCGAGGGCACTGTGAAGAGCCGGTGTGCCCGGGGCCGGGCGCGGCTGGCTGTGCTGCTCGGGCATCTCCGCCCCGCCGCCGTCGCGACACCTTCGGCCCGACCGGACCCCACCGCCCCGATCAGGGGCGTGCCCGGCGTCACGCCGGGGAACCCCGGCCCGGTGGAGGGCGTCGGATCGGGGTCAGGTCGATACCGGCGGGACGCCAACCAGGAGGACACGTGACGGCCGAGGGGTTCCGGGAGGTCGACATAGACCTCCTCGCTGACTACCTCGGCGGGGCGTTGGACGGCACCCCGCAGCAGGACGAGGTGGCCCAACTGGTCTCCGCGGACCCGTCCTGGGCCGAGGCGTACGCGCTGCTGGCCCCCGCCGTGACCGAGGTTCGGACGGACCTGACCCGCTGGGCCGAGCCGTCCCCGGAGATGCCGTCGGCGATCACCGACCGCCTCCTGGCCGCGTTGGCCTCCGCGGAACCGGCCGACACCTCGACCGAGGAGGCACCAGCCGACGCTGGGACGCCGTTTGTCGTACCGGCGCAGGGCGGGGCCGGTCGCCGGCCTGCCATGCCCACGCCCGGCGGTGCGGGGCGCCAGGCGTCCACCGGTCCTGGCCGCCGCCAGCGCGGCTGGGCCCGCCGTGGCGCACCCGTGGCCGCCGCCGCGATCGCCGTCATCGCCGTCGCGCTGGGCCTCAACCAGCTCTCGATGCGGGCGTCGGACGACTCCGCCGGCACCAACGCCATGAACCAGCCGGCCAGCGCGCCGGAGGGCGTCGCGGGGGCCGGGACGGCCCGCACCACCGGGCCGGCACTGCGCAGTGGTACGAACTACACCCCGCAGACCCTCGGCGACGCCTACGGCACGGACGCGCCAGGCACACCGGCCACCAGCCGGGCGACCGGCAACACGCCGAGCGAGCAGCCGAAGGTGGATGCCGAGGGCGGGCGCCGTCCCTCTCCCGACGGGTCGGACCAGCTGGCCCGGCTGACCGACGAGGCCGCGTTGACCAGCTGTCTGGCCAGCATCGCTACGGAGCACGGATCGGCCCCACTGGTGGTCGAAGTGATCGACTACGCACGGTTCCAGGGCGATCAGGCGCTGGTCATCCATTTCACCGACGCGACCGGCGCCCGGTGGGCCTGGGTGAGTGGCCCGGAGTGCGGAGTGCCTGGGTCCGGCTCGGACAGCCGGTATTCGGCGCGGGTAGGGTGAATCCACGGTCAATGGCACGATGACCCCCCACGTGACCTGACCCACCGGATGCCCGGCTCGGGAATCCCCGGTTCGTACGATGACGTTCTGGAAGTCAGCTGCCGGCCCCACCCAGGCGTCGGCGACTCGGATCAGCATCGGTGCTCGCGCCGACGCCGAACACACACAACTCGGGAGACGGCAGTGGACGAGGTCCGCAACCTGATCATCATCGGCTCCGGGCCGGCCGGCTACACAGCGGCCGTCTACGCCGCACGTGCCAACCTGAAGCCGCTGATCATTGAGGGCGTGCAGTCCGGTGGCGCGCTGATGACCACGACCGAGGTGGAAAACTTCCCCGGCTTCGCCGACGGCATCCTCGGCCCCGAGCTGATGGACAACATGCGCAAGCAGGCCGAGCGGTTCGGCGCCGAGTTCCTCACCGACGACGTGACCCGGGTCGAGCTGGTGGACACCGGCGACGCCGGCTCCGGCGCGGTGAGCACCGTCTGGGTTGGCGAGACCGCCTACCGGGCGCGATCCATCATTCTCTCCACCGGTTCGGCCTGGCGTCCGCTGGGCGTGCCCGGTGAGCAGGAATTCCTTGGCCACGGCGTCTCCGCGTGTGCCACCTGTGACGGCTTCTTCTTCCGCAACCAGCAGATCGTGGTCGTCGGCGGCGGCGACTCGGCGATGGAGGAGGCCACCTTCCTCACCCGCTTCGCGGAGTCGGTGACCATCATCCACCGCCGCGACTCGTTCCGGGCCAGCAAGATCATGGCCGACCGGGCGCTGAGCAACGAGAAGATCAAGGTCGAGTGGAACAGCACCGTCGAGGAGATCCTCGGCGAGGACGGCAAGGTCACCGGCGTTCGCGTCCGCAACGTGCACACCGGCGAGACCAAGGTGATGGACGTGACCGGCGTCTTCGTCGCCATCGGTCACGACCCTCGCAGCGAGCTGTTCCAGGGCCAGGTCGAGCTGGACGACGAGGGCTACGTGAAGGTCCACGCCCCGAGCACCCGCACCAACGTGCCAGGTGTCTTCGCCGCCGGCGACGTGGTCGACCACACCTACCGTCAGGCGATCACCGCGGCCGGCACCGGTTGTGCCGCCGCGCTCGACGCCGAGCGGTTCATCGCGACGCTCAGCTGAAACAACGAACACATCCCGGAGGAGGGGCATAGTGGGAACAACCAAGGCGGTCACCGACAAGAGCTTCGTCGCTGACGTGCTGCAGGCCGACAAGCCGGTGCTGGTGGACTTCTGGGCGGAGTGGTGCGGGCCGTGCCGCAAGGTGTCGCCGCTGCTCGAGGAGATCGCCCGGGAGATGGGTGACCAGGTCACCATCGTCAAGCTCAACATCGACGAGAACCCGGAGACCGCCCGGGCCTACCGGGTGATGTCGGTGCCGACGCTCACCGTCTTCAAGAACGGCCAGCCGGTGCAGTCGATCGCCGGTGCCAAGCCGAAGGGCGAGCTGGTCCGGCTCATCGAATCGGCCCTCTGACCAGCAGAAACATTAACCGAACCCCGTACCCGCTCGCCGGGTGCGGGGTTCGGTGTCTTCTCGGCCGTACCGCCGACGTATTTCTCGGCCCAGCCACCTCGCCGCCCCGGAACGCATAGCCTCAAGCCTGGGCCGCCCGGCCAGCCAGCGTCGTGCAGAGGGGGTCGTGCGTGCGTCCGATCCGACCCGGTGACCGGGGACCCGCGGTCACGGAGATCCGTACCATCCTGACCGGCCTCGAACTACTGGCCGCCGCCGGCCCGCAAACCGACGAGTTCGACCTCGACACCGAGCGGGCGGTGCGCGCGTTCCAGCAGTCGCGGGGGCTCAGTGTGGACGGCCGGGTCGGCGCGGAGACCTGGCGAGCCCTGGATGCCGCCCGTTGGCGGCTCGGCGCCCGCACCCTCTACCACGCGGTCCCCGAGCCACTCACCGGCGAGGATGTCCGGTCGCTACAGGAGCGACTGCTGGAGATGGGGTACGACGTGGGCCGCGCGGACGCGATCTACGGCGTCCGGACGTCGCGGGCGGTGGCCCAGTTCCAGCGTGAGGTCGGGCTCACCCCGGACGGCTCCTGCGGCCCACACACCATGAACGCGCTCCGCCGGATCGGCCGCAAGGTGGTCGGCGGCCGCCCGCAGTGGCTCCGCGAATCCGACGCGATCCGGCAGTCCGGGCCGGCGTTGGTCGGCAAGACGGTCGTCATCGACCCGGGGCACGGCGGCACCGACCCCGGGATGGTGGTACCCGACGGCTCGCTGCGCTGGACCGAGGCGGACCTGGTGCACGACCTGGCCAGCCGACTGGAGGGGCGACTCGCCGCCACCGGGGTGCGGGTGCAGCTCACCCGGGGCCCGTCGCCCGACAGTTGCCTGCCGGACACCGACCGGGCCCTGCTCGCCAACTCGCTCGGCGCCGACGTGTTCATCTCGCTGCATCTGGACGGCCACGCCAACCCGGATGCGGAGGGCGTCGCGACCTACCACTACGGCACCGACAACGGGGTGACCTCGGCGACCGGTGAACGCCTGGCCGGGCTGGTGCAGCGGGAGATCGTCGCCCGCACCGGGCTGCGGGACTGCCGTACGCACGCCAAGACGTGGGAGTTGCTGCGACTGACCCGGATGCCCGCCGTCCGGGTCGAGGTCGGCTACCTCACCTCGCCGACGGACCGCGCCCACCTTGTCGACCCCCGGTTCCGGGACCGGGTGGTGGAGGCGATCGTGGCCGCGGTGCAGCGGATGTACTACCCGATCGAACGAGACGTCCCGACCGGATCGCTCGACGTCAGCGAACTGCGTGCCGTGGTGACCGCCGGCACCGTGGTGGACTGATTCGCCGCCGGGCGTCAGCCGTTGGTGGAGCGGGTGGCCGGGGCCGGCCGGACCGGCCGGAGCAGGGTCTCCGGGCTCATCGACCCGAGCAGCTTCTCCAGCGCGTACTCGACGTCGGACTTCCAGCTCAGCGCCGTACGCAGCTCAAGGCGCAACCGAGGGAAGCGCGGATGCGGACGTACGGTCTTGAAGCCCACGGAGAGGAAGAAGTCGACGGGGGCCACGCAACCGCCGGCGGGGTCGTCCACGTCGCCGAACTTGGCGTCGCCGAACGCCTCGATCGCCTTGATCCCACGCTTGGTCAGATCCCGGGCGACACCCTGCACCAGCATCCGGCCCAACCCGCCGCCGGAGAACGCGGCTACCACGTTGGCCGTCATCAACAGTGCCGCGTCCGCCGAGACCGGTGAGGTCGGGAACGCCATCGAACGGGGCACGTAGGCGGGCGGGGCGTACATCACGAAGCCGGCCGGCATGCCGTCGACGTACGCGAGTTTGCCGCAGGAACCCCACTCCAGCAGCGTCTGGGAGACCCACGCCTCCTTCTCCAGGCCCGGATCGCCAGCGGCGCAGGCCCGGTCCGCGGAGACCGGATCGAGCTCCCAGTAGACGCACTGCCGGCACGGGCGCGGGAGGTCTTCCAACGTGTCGAGGGTCAGGCTGACCAGACGTCGCGACATATGGCGCATCCCCACAATAGGCTCGGTGGTGAGACCGGCATGGAACGACAGCGCCGCCTTCCTGCCCCCGACGAGCGATCGTACGCCGCCGATCGGCGATACGGGAGGGGACGCGCGAATGCCCACCGCAACGGGGGACGCCGAGGACGGTCCGCCATGTGGTCGATCTGCCTCGGCACGGCGGCAGCACGACTATGGCGGACTAGGATCGACAATCGGTGTGCCCGCCGCCATGGTCAGCGGTGTGCGGGGTACCCGGGGCGGGAGCCACCCGAGCAGCGATCGAGGTGAGGTCATGACCGGCACGACACTCGACGACTACACCGACCGGTACGCCCGGCGGGTACGCGGGATGACCGCCTCCGAGATCCGAGCACTGTTCGCGGTGGCCAGTCGTCCGGAGGTCGTCTCGCTTGCCGGTGGCGCACCGTACATCGCCGCCCTTCCGCTGGACGCGGTCGGCGAGATGCTCGGCCGGCTCGGTTCCGAGCACGGCGTGACCACCCTTCAGTACGGCATCGGTCAGGGGACCCTCGAGCTGCGCGAGCGGATCTGCGAGGTGATGTCGCTCTCCGGGATCGACGCCGCGTGCGGTGCCTCCCCGGAGGACGTCGTGGTCACCGTGGGCGGGCAGCAGGCACTGGACCTGGTGGCCCGGCTCTTCCTCGACCCGGGTGACGTGGTGCTCGCCGAGGGGCCGACGTACGTCGGTGCGCTCGGCGTGTTTCAGGCCGCCCAGGCGCAGGTAGTCCACGTACCGATGGATGCGGACGGGCTCATCCCGGAGGCGCTGGAGACGGCCATCGCCGACCTGGCCCGCGCGGGCCAGCGGGTCAAGTTCCTCTACACGATCCCCACCTACCAGAACCCGACCGGCGTGACGCTCAGCGAGGAGCGCCGGGAACGGGTGCTCGACATCTGCGAGCGCGCCGGCCTGCTCGTCGTCGAGGACGACCCGTACGGCCAGCTCGGGTTCGAGGGTGAGGCCCCGGCCCCCCTGCGGGCCCGCCGCCGCGACGGCGTCTTCTACCTCAGCACCTTCTCCAAGACCTTCGCCCCCGGGCTGCGGGTCGGCTGGATCCTGGCGCCGCACGCGGTCCGCGACAAACTGGTCATCGCCAGCGAGGCGCAGATCCTCTGCCCCAGCGGTTACGCCCAGGCCGCGGTGGCCACCTACCTGAGCACGATGCCCTGGCGGCAGCAGCTCAAGGTCTATCGCGAGGTGTACCGGGAACGTCGCGACGCCCTGCTCGACGCGATGGCCGACCTGATGCCTGAGGGCACCAGCTGGACCACGCCGGCCGGCGGTCTCTTCGTGTGGGCCAGCCTGCCCGACGGGCTCGACTCGAAGGCCATGATGCCGCGAGCGGTCGCCGCCCGGGTCGCCTACGTTCCCGGCACCGGCTTCTACGCCGACGGCACCGGCACCGACGCCATGCGGCTCAACTTCAGCTTCCCGCCGCCGGAGCGGATCCGCGAGGGCGTCCGCCGGCTGGCCGGTGTGATGGAGCAGGAGATCGCGATGCGCCGCGTCTTCGGCGCCGTGGGTGGTGCCGCCGGCCGACGCGGCCGGGCCGGCTCCGACGTGCCCGGGCCCGACTTGGCATGATGCCGGCATGGGTACGACCGCCGAGCACCTCCTCGTGACCGAATCCGCCATCTCGGCCGACCTGCGCGTCGTGGTGCTCGCCGGTGGGCTCTCCTACGAACGGGACGTGTCGCTGCGCTCCGGTCGTCGGGTGCTCGACGCGCTGCGCGCCGTCGGCGTGGAAGCCGAGCTGCGAGACGCGGACGTGGCGCTGCTACCGGCACTCGCGGCCGACCCGCCGGACGCGGTGGTGATCGCACTGCACGGCGCGACCGGCGAGGACGGCTCACTGCGCGGGGTGCTGGATCTGTGCGACGTCCCGTACGTCGGCTGCGACGCTCGAGCCTCCCGGGTCGCCTGGGACAAGCCCTCGGCCAAGGCGGTGCTGCGCGAGGCCGGCATCCCCACCCCCGACTGGGTGGCGCTCCCGCACGATCGTTTCTCCGAGCTCGGCGCGGTCGCCGTCCTGGACCGGATCGTCGACCGTCTGGGCGTACCCCTGATGGTCAAGCCGGCGCAGGGCGGGTCCGGGCTGGGCGGGGCGGTGGTCCGGGACGCCGCCGCGCTGCCCGCCGCGATGGTCGGCTGCTTCGCGTACTACTCCACGGCGCTCGTGGAGCGGTACGTGCCGGGGATGGATGTGGCAGTCTCCGTCGTCGACCTCGGCGACGGCCCGCAGGCACTGCCGCCGGTGGAGATCGTGCCGCGCAACGGCGTGTACGACTACGCCGCCCGCTACACCGCGGGGCGGACCACCTGGCACGCCCCGGCCCGGCTGGACCCGGAGGTGGCCGCCACGGTCGCTGACGTGGCCCTCGCCGCGCACACCGCGCTCGGTCTGCGGGATCTCTCCCGCGTCGACGTGATCGTGGACGCGGCCGGCCAGCCGCACGTGCTGGAGGTCAACGTCTCGCCAGGGATGACGGAGACCTCACTGCTTCCGCTCGCCGTGCAGGCGGCCGGGCTGGACTTCGGCCGACTCCTCGGCACCCTGGTCGCCCGAGCAGCCGCCCGCCTCACCAAGCACTGACCTACCCGCCGACCCGTTCGGCCATGTGGACCACCCGCCGGACGACCATGAGGTTGGCCTGTCCGGGTCAACCTCATGGTCGGTTCCAGATCAGTGGGCCGCGCGTACGTCGGGTGTGTCGCTGCCGTCGGCGGGCGCGGCCGCGCCCGCAATGCCGGCGCCCTTCTCGGGGGCCGTTTTGCTGACGGCCTCTCCGGAGGCGCCCCCGTTGGCCGGGTCGGACGCTGCCGGGTTGGCGGAACCGGCCTCGTCGGCGCTTCCGCTCGCCGGGCCGACGCGGGGCCCGTCGGTGGGTGCCTCCGCCGGGCCCACGTGGAGTCCGTCGGTAGCCGTCGTGGCGGCGCTGCCGGATGCTGCGGCGGTGGAGTTCCGGGTGCCGGAGGCCGGGATGCCGGACAGATTGGTGACGGATCCCGACCGAGCGGGTTCAGCCGCCGGACCGCTGACCGTCACCGACCGAGCGGGTTCAGCCGCGCTGTCGGTGACGGTGGTCGTCGTCGAGTTGGAACCGGCGTCCGGCTCGACGACCGGTTCGGCCCGGGGCCCGCTGTCGGCGTCGGTCGGATCAGGAGTGGAGTCGACCGCTGGTTCCGGGATCTCCTCTGCCGCCTCGATGACCGAGACCGCCTCCGTCCCGGCTGCTGCCGCTGAGGCAGCCTCCGCTGCGGCAGCGGCATCCGCGGCAGCGGACTGGGCCAGCAGACTGGACGGCGCCTGCCACTGGATGCGGGGTGGCTCGGCGAGTGGGCGGCCGCCGAACTCGGCGAGCCAGGCCGCGACGAGCGCCAAATTTTCCCGCCACTGCGCCTCGGAGATCGGCGGCAGGATCGAGTCCCACAGGGACAGGAACGTGCCCCGCAACTGAAGACGGCCGTACGGGCGGGCGAGGAACCACATGTGCAGATGAGCCGAGCCGTCGCCCCAGCGATTGACGTGCACCCGTGCCACGCCGTCGAGCGACCGGATGGCCCGCTCCAGACGTACGGTCATCACCCCCAGTTCGGCGGCCAGCAGGTTCGGCAGGTCGCCGAGGTCGAGGTGGGTACGCGATTCCAGGATGAGCACCATGGGTAGGCCGGTGGGCCGGTCCATGGCGCGGACCCGCCACCGCTCGCCCACCCAGATGTAGGCGTCGTCGGGTGCGTTGCAGGCGGTGCATTCCCGGAGACCCTCGCCCTTCCGGGGCGGTTCGACCGGGACCGGATCATCGAGTTGCTTCACGTGGAGGTCACCCTCAAAGGGAAATGACGGCCACTGGGTGAAGTCCGGGACTGAGGGAGGGTTGTCGTGCACGACGCTGACCCTAACCGAGTCTGGCACCGCTGTCCCTACCTGTTCGAGCGGTCCCGGGCCACCGGATCGGTGCCCATCGCCGACCGGGTGCGCTTGGCCGCGCGGGGCGCCGAGAGGCGATATCCACAGGCTGCCGAGATCCTGAACACAGGCCGTCATCCACAGGCTCGCACCCGCTCCCACGCGCTGTTTCACGTGAAACGGGGGGTGCCTGTGGACAACCGGTGTGGATAACTTTTCGGCCGGTCGGTCGTTGTCCGCGAACCGCCAAATCGGCGGTGTCGGCGGCCGCCGGGGACGAAATCGAACGGGTGCGCTCCGCTCGGCGCCGCGTGCCACCGCCTGGTGCGGTAACCAGCCTCCGACGACCGCCCGCTGGCTCAGTTGGCACACGTCGGCGGTGGCGGTTCGGCTCGTTTCGCGGACCGTGCCAGCAGACCTCGGCCTGGCTTCGACGCCCGGATGCCCGGATGCTCTGGACGCCGAAGGACGGAGAGATCGAACCGCAGCACCGACGTCGAGCGTCTGAGACGGGGCGGCGACTCCGCTTGGCCGTAGACCCCAGGGCTTCCGATCGGTGCCAGCGAGCCGCGATCTCGGTTTCACGTGAAACGGAGCGCCGGACAGCGAACGCGATCCGGCCCGGCGATGCGGGCCGCGCTCGCAACGGTCCGGCGGGCGAGCGGCCGAGCGGCCGAGCGGGCGAGCGGCCGAGCGGCCGAGCGGCCGAGCGGGCGAGCGGCCGAGCGGGCGAGCGGGCGAGCGG